>NZ_CP041352.1:4121581-4465898 GCF_009746125.1 Casimicrobium huifangae | reverse complement strand
AGGCGAAGACATAAATGAAAAGGTAAACGCCTGTGTCAGGGTGGGGGTCGGTTGGAGGGTAAAACGCGCCCCGAAAAAACGAGGTGCATACGAAAGCTGAAACCCCTGATTTTACCGCCAAACAGCCCCTGACCGCAGCAGTTATCCACAGGCCGGGAGAGTTTCAGAGCGTTGAGTTTTCAGGCTTTCTTGCTGACCAGAGTGATCCAGGCGCCAGCCATTGAAATGAGGATTCCAGCCCAAGTGAGTGCTTGCGGACGCAGCCCTTCCCACAGTACGGAAACAATCACCGCACCGACCGGCGACAGCACGGATATGTACATCGCGCGGGCCGTGCCCTCATGCTTGAGTAAAGTGAGGTAACAGAGAAAGGCAATGATGGTTCCGGCGACCGAAAGGTAGAGGAAGGCAAGCCAGAAACTCAAGCGCCCATCCAGCTGCAATGATTGCCCCGATAAGGCTCCGTAGAGGGCCGTTGCTATCGCGCCATACATCATTGCCCACGCGGTGTAGGTCACCACCGGCACTTGCATCCGGTTCAACTTGATGGAGCAGACAGCGCCAACGCTCGACGTCAACGCAGCTACCACCATTGCAACCATGCCCCAGACGAATGCGCTGGGCGGTTTCGCTGCACCCAGCAAATCCGGCAGGAAGCAGAGCGCCACCCCGGCCACACCCAGGCTACCGCCAAGCCAGGTACGACGCGTAACAGCCGTGCGATAAGCGAAAAATGCGATGGCGGGTGTCAAAAAAACCATCAGGGTGTAGGCGATAGCAACCAGCCCCGACGGAATCGATTCCTCGGCCACATAGGTGAGCACGTAGCTGATGCCGTACGACGTCAATCCCGAAGCGAGAACCCAGGGATGAATGCCTGATGCCAGTTGCATGGGTTCGCGCTGGAGTGCGAGCCAGCCGAACAGCAATATCGCCGCGAAGCCGAAGCGCAACGCGACGGCATAGGTTGGCGTGGTTACGCTGCCGAGCTGCAGGGTAATGGCATAGAAGGTGGTGGACCAGATAAGAACCGGGACCAGAAACAGAAGCCAGCTTCGCGATGACATGACACGGCCTGGCACTTGTCAAAAGCGCCAACTCCTTGATTGATATTTGAGGGAGAGACGCGCTATTCGGCCGGAACGCGGCGCGGGAAGCGGATATTGAGCTGCTTGAGCTTGCGGTAAAGATGGGTGCGTTCGAGGCCGGCTTTGTCGGCCACGCGGCTCATGTTGCTTGACTCGCGGCCGAGCAGATTTTCAAAGTAGATGCGTTCGAAGGCTTCGCGCGCTTCCCGCAGCGGTAACTCGAAAAACTCCGGCGGCAGGGCTGGCCGATCGGGCGCTGAGGTATCACGCAGATCACCCAGAATCGCCTGCAGGTGATCAACGGTGATGTCATCGTTGTTCGACAGCAGCAGGCTCGACAGCACGCTTTGCAACTGGATCAGATTGCCGGGCCACGGCGCTGATTCCAGCAACTGCCGCACTTCTGGCGACAACCTCGCCGGGGCATCGGGAGAAAAGGCCAGCGCGCAGCGTTCAATCAACCCGGCAAGATCGCTGCGGCGCGACCGCAACGGCGGAATGACGACGGTGCACGATGACAGCAGGGCGAATAGTGTCGGATCAAAGCGGCCCTCACCGGAAAGCTGCCCCAGTGGCTCGCTGCTGGCGCAGACAATGCGTACGCCATAGGTGCCAGTCTTGCCGAGCATGAAGGCCAGTGACCGCTGCTCGCTGCGCGACAGATGAGCGACTTCCGGACAGTACAGCGTGCCGCCGCGGGCGCTTTCGAGAATTTCCAGCGGGCTGCTGATCAGGCGCTGACCACTTTCCAGCACCAGCCAGGGTGTATTGGGTTCGTGCAATGCCCGCGCACACTCAATAAAGCCGACGCCCACTTCGCCGGTCAGCAACGCCGTGCGCCGCTCGTTGACCAGTGTTTCGAGGCGAGCGCGCAATTCGTTGATGACCTGGCTTTCGCCAAGGTCAGCAAGATTGATGGCGCTGGCGCGTTTGGCCTGGCCCACCTTGAGCGCGCGCTGTACGGTGGACAGCAGCTTTTGCAGGCCGATCGGTTTTTCCAGAAAATCGAAGGCACCGATGCGGGTTGCCTCCACCGCCGTTTCGATCGTGGCATGACCGGACAGCATGACCACCGGCATCGTCAGCAGCCCGGCTGCTTTCCATTCCTTCAGCAGGGTTACGCCGTCGGCGTCGGGCATCCAGATGTCGAGCAACACCAGCGAAGGATTGTGTTTGCGACGCAGCTCCCGCGCAGTGCCAGCGTTTTCGGCAAGGCGAACGACGAAACCCTCGTCTTCGAGGATTTCATGCAGCAGTTCGCGAATGCCAACCTCGTCATCAACGACGAGAATCTCAGTGGGAGCGATCAAGTGTCTGTTTTCTCTTCAGCCAGTAGGGGGAAGACCACCGTCACTACAGCGCCACCCTGCCCAAGATTGTCGAGGGTGATTCGGCCTTTGTGTTCATCGATGATTTTCTTCACGATGGCAAGACCGAGACCCGTACCCTTGGGTTTGGTGGTGACGTAAGGCTCAAAGGCCCGCTGCTTCACGGTATCGGAGAATCCCCCGCCATTGTCGCAGAATCTAAGCACCAGCTCATGCTCACCGGGGTGACCGGCGGTTTCGCGCTCGGCAACATCGACCGTGACCTGTCCATCAGCACGGTCAACGCAGGCGTCCACCGCGTTTTGCATCAGGTTGTGCACCACTTGCCGCAGGCGCGTCGCCTCGCCGCGAATCATCCGCGCGCTGGCATGCCAGTTCAGGGAGAGTTTCACCGGATAGGATGCGTACAGTTCCAGTGTTTCCTTGAGCAGCGCCTCGACGTCGATTGCCTGCAGGCTGCCCGGACGCGGCTTGCGAGCGTAGATGGCGAAATCGTTCACCATGTTCTTCATCGCGGTGACCTGATTGACAATCGTCTGCGTGCTGCGCCGCAGCGCTTCGGCATCGCCATCGGCAAGTCGAGGTACCAGTTTCATCTCCAGCCGCTCGGCCGACAACTGGATCGGCGTCAGTGGATTTTTAATCTCGTGTGCAAGCCGTCGCGCCACCTCGGCCCACGCGGTGTCACGCTGCGCTTGCAGCACCTCGGTGATATCGTCGAAAACGACGATGCGGGCCGCGACGTCGGCCACTACCCGGCGGGCACCACGCAGGATGAAGGTGCGCGCATTGCCGCCAATCATCAGTTCCTGCTCGCGTTGCCAGTCGTCTGCCCCGGCCTGCGCAAAGTTGCGCGACACGATATCGGCAAAATTGGCCAAACTCGGTTCAGCCTGTGACCAGTGCGTCAGAGGCTCACCGACGCGCTCATCAATGCGCGCCTGCAGGATCACCGCAGCGGCGGCGTTGGCAACCCGCAGCACAAAATCGTCGGTCAGCACCAGTACGCCAGTGTTGAGATTCTTGAGAATGTTCTCGAGATAAAGATTGCTGGTTTCGATCTCACGGCGATTGGCGAGGTCGCGCTCGCGAGCGTCGGCAAGCTGTTCGGTCATGGTGTTGAACGACTGCGTCAACACCGAGAGCTCGTCACGACCTTCCACTGGTTGCCGCCGCGAAAAGTCGCCGTCGGCGACCGCCCGGGTACCGTCCGCCAGACGCGCCAGCGGTTGTGCCAGACGCTCGGAAAACACTGCTGCCAGCGCCAGTGCGGTAAGCAAGGCCAGCATCAGGGCCAGCGTCAGCGTGAATGCAAACAGCCGCTTCAGCGCAGTGCGCTGGTACGACAGCTCCTGATAGTCGCGGAAACCGGCCTCCACCCGCTCGGTCTGCTCGCGCAACGCAGCAGGTACCGGCTGCGTGATGACCAGCACCCGGAGTGGTGCAGCGTCGCCGGAGGTGACCGGCGCAATGACCTTGAGTTGCAGACCGGTATCGCCCGATGGTTCCACCGCAGTGACCGTCTGCATGGCGCGGAGCTGACGCAGCTCCGGCGCCGTGGGCGCGACTGGTGGCAAAGCCAGCACACTTTCGGTGGCCTGCGCGATCGTTGCGCCACTGGTCGTCAACAACGCTGCGTTGGCCACGCCGGTCTGCTCGCGCAACAGGAGCAAGGCCGCGCGAGCGTCGGCCGGCCCGCGCGCGGACAAGCCGTCGGCGATGGTCTCCGCCTTGCGCACCAGATCCTTTAACGGCTGATTGAGTGCGGTGCGCCCCAGTTGCAGGCCAGTTTCCAGTGCCTTGTCGATGCGGGTATCGAAATAGCTCTCGATCGACGACGCGAGAAACTGCACCGAAATGCCGTAGACCAGCGCGCCCGGCAGCACGGCCACCACCGCGAAAAACATCATCATCCGGGTGGTCAGCTTGGCGCCAAACACCGCATCACGGCGGGCGCGGAGCAGCAACACGACCTGATAGATCACCAGCGCTGCGAGCCCGGCCACGATCAGCGCGTTGGCGACCAGCAGCTCGGTGTAATAGCGGGTGAACAGCGCCGAGTTGGCGGATGCGGTGGCCAGCACGGTGATGAACACGCCGCCGGCGATACCCAGGATGAGCCACGCCAGTCGCATCCAGCGTGGCGGCGACAGCGCCATCACGGTGCCGGGCGCTTCTGCCGCGCGCAGTGTCAGGCCAGCGTCGTCGCTCACGGCGTCAGCACCACGCGGTACCAGTCCGAAGCCAGCGACCATTCGCGAGACACCAGCGTGTTGACCTGCAGTGGCTTCGGCAGTTGCGTCGTATCAAGGCGCAGGCGCAGTGACACCTCGTAGCGCTCACCGCTGCGCAATTCGCGCTTGTCGAGCAGACTGCGGCCACGTACCAGCCGGATCTGGCGCAGGGCTTCATCGAGCGTGGCGTAGCTGTTGGTGCCGGCCACCGAACGGCCGGTATCGACGCGGTAGGAATTGGTCAGCGCGGCAAACGTGAGTCGCCGAACCGACTGTGGTGAATTGACGCGCTCGTCGAACCAGTACGGGCGGGTGCGCGTGACCTCGGTCTCGAGCACAAAGTAAAGCGGTGTGCCGCGCAACAGAGCCTCTTCCAGTGGCGCGGTCAATGCGAAATCGAATTCGGCGTCGATCACGTAAAAATCGTCCTGCGCGCGCACCACGGCGCTGCGCACGGCAATCGTTTCGGCGGCGACCTGTAACGCAAACGCGAGCGTGGTCAGGCCGAGCAACAAGCTTTTCCAAAAGCGGGACCCGGAGCGTCGAGTTACGTACAAGGCGTGAATCACGAAGCGGCTTTTTCCAGCAGGGCGTAAAAGTACCCATCGTGATTGTGGGTCTTGCGGTTGCCGCCTGGCAACAACTGGCCGCCGCTACTCGCCGGATCGCCGGGCAATGTGATGCGGATACGACGCATGTCGGCGTGGCGGGACAGCGCCGCTTCGATCTGTTCGCTGTTTTCTGCCTTGAATACCGAGCAGGTGACGTAAAGCATGCGTCCACCCGGTTTGACCAGCGGCCACAGGGCATCAATCAGTCGCGCCTGCTGTGCCGCCAGTTGCGCGATGTCGCTTTCGCGCTTAAGCCATTTGCCGTCCGGATGCCGACGCACCACGCCGGAACCCGTGCAGGGCGCATCGAGCAGGATGCGGTCAAAGGGCTTGCCGTCCCACCATTGTCCGCGCGCCGCCGGCTCGCCGGCATCGGCCGCACGCACGTCCGCCGCGAGGCCCAGCCGCGCAAGGTTTTCGGCAATCCGGTGGCAGCGCTGGGCGTCGATATCGAGCGCGGTGAGCTGGCAATCGGCCAGCTCCATGACATGCGCCGTCTTGCCACCGGGGGCAGCGCAGGCGTCCAGCACCCGCATGCCATCCTTTACACCAAGCAGCGGCGCGGCCAGTTGCGCGCCGGCATCTTGCACCGAGAACCAGCCATCGCGAAAGCCCGGTAGACGCTCCACCGGCCGTGGCCGCTTGAGCACCAGCATGCTTTCCGACAGCGCTTCGGCGTCAATCTTGCGTGCGGCAAACGCTTCCAGCAGTTGTGCGACCGTCGCGCGCCGGCGGTTGACGCGCAGAGTAAGCGGACCGTGGCCGTTGCCGCCGCGGAGAATCGCTTCCCACCACTCGGGCTGCTCACTGCGGATGCGCTCGACCCACCAGGTCGGGTGATTCCATTGCGCTTCGTCACGCTCGATGGCTTTGGCCAACGCCGCTTCGGGCGCGCGAAGGTAGTTGCGCAGCACGGCGTTGGCAAAACCCTTGGCGCCACGATTGACGGCTTCGACTGCGGCGACCGCCTGCGACACGATCACGTGTGAAGCGGTCTTGCCGTGCGACAGCTGATAAACGGCTACCCACAGGATGGCCTCAATCAGCGGCGCCGGCTTCTGGTGCACAAACTGGCGCACGATGCCGCGCAGTTCACCGAGGAAGCGCAACGTGCCATAGGTGAGATCGGTCAGTGCGGCGCGGGTTGCGCCGTCAAATCCGCTGGTATCGACGCTGGCGATCGCCGCATCGGCATTGCGTCCGTCGAGCACGGCCAGTACCGCTTCTGCGGCACGACGTTGCACCACGGCGAGACCAACCGCTGCGCCGCGGGCGGCGCCAGTGGCGCGGCCAGGATCAGCGGTGACGGGGGCGACAGCAGCGGTCATCGCGAAAAGGTATTGGCAACAGGGTGCCGAATCGGGATGCGCGGAGTGTAGCCGACGGCATCAGCTTTTGGCTGAAAACCAATCCTGATAAGGGCTTGATTTGAAAAAAAGCGAAATATCGACTTTTGCCAAAATAATAGCCAAGCCCTCGTCGAAAGGTCGTTCCAGACGAAAGGTGTTGCCCTACCCTGCGTGCCGCGGGTCTTGCCCCTGCACGATGTGGATCACGTACTCGCTGATGTTCTTGGCGTGGTCGGCGACGCGTTCGATCGCCTTGGCGAGGAAGGCGACCTCAAGTCCGGCGCTGATAGTGCGAGGGTCTTCCATCATGTAGGAGACCAGCAGACGCATGATGCGCTCAAATTCCTCGTCGACGGCAGCATCGCGCCCAATCACCTCTCCCGCCGCGATCACGTCGAGCCTTGCAAAGGCGTTGAGTGCTTCTTTCAGCATCTCCTGCGCCAGGGCGCCGATGTGCCGTGCTTCGTTGAGGCGCAGATGCTGAAAGCGTTCCGAGGCCTGGAACTGCTGCGCACGAAGCGCAATCTTCTTCACCTCGTCGCCGATCCGCTCAAGATCGTTCACCGCCTGCATGGTGCAGACGATCTGGCGCAGATCGACCGCCGCCGGTTGCCGTTTGGCGATCACTTCCATGCTCTTGCGGTCGAGCTCGATCTGGGCATCGTTGACGCGCTTCTCCTCGCGCACGACCGCCTCGACCAGCTCGTGCTCGCCGGAGGCGATCGCCGCCAGCGCCCGCTCGAGTTGCGCCTCGACCAGGCCACCCATCGCCAGCAGGCCGCTGCGCAGGTCTTCCAGTTCCAGTTCAAATTGTTTGGAGGTATGTTCCATGAAATTTCCTAGCCGAAACGACCGGTGATGTAGTCCTCGGTGCGCTTGTCTTTCGGTTTCACGAAGATTTGCGCCGTCGGCGTGAACTCGACCAGCTCGCCCAGATACATATAGGCTGTGTGCTGCGACACGCGCGCCGCCTGCTGCATGTTGTGGGTCACGATCACGATGGTGTAGTCGCTGCGCAGCTCGCTGACCAGCTCCTCGATGCGCGCGGTGGAGATCGGGTCCAGCGCAGAGGTCGGCTCATCCAGCAAGAGCACCTCCGGTTTCACCGCGATGCCGCGCGCGATGCACAGACGTTGCTGCTGGCCACCGGAGAGCGACAGCCCGCTCTGGCTCAACTTGTCCTTTGCCTCATTCCACAGTGCCGCCTTCTTCAGCGCCCACTCGACGCGGTCGTCCATGTCGCTCTTGCTGAGCTTTTCGTAGAGCTTCACTCCGAAGGCGATGTTGTCGTAGATCGACATCGGGAACGGCGTCGGCTTCTGGAACACCATGCCCACCTGGCCACGCAGCGCGTTCAGGTCCTGCTTTGGCCCCAGCACATTGACGCCGTTGATATTGATCTCGCCCTCGGCCCGCTGGCCGGGGTAGAGCGAATACATGCGGTTCAGCGTGCGCAGCAGCGTTGATTTGCCACAGCCAGACGGGCCGATGAAGGCGGTCACCTGCTTTTCCGGGATGTTGAGCGAGATGTCGCGCAGCCCCTGAAAATTGCCGTAGAAAAAATTCAGATTGCGGATACCGATTTTTGTGGGCGCCATCGCGGCCACCTGGGTATCGCCAAGACTTACCTGAAACGACATGCGTTCCGTCCTCGTTGCTAAGTTGCTTAGTGTTTGGTCTGGCGGAACAGTGTGCGCGCCACGATATTGAGCAGCAGCACGGCCAGCGTGATCAGCAGCGCGCCGGCCCAGGCCAGACGCTGCCACTCTTCATAAGGGCTCATCGCAAACTGGAAGATCACCACCGGCAGATTGGCCATCGGCGCGTTGAGATCGGTGCTCCAGAACTGGTTGTTCAGCGCGGTGAACAGAAGCGGCGCCGTCTCACCCGAGATGCGCGCCAGCGCCAGCAACACGCCGGTCACCACACCGCCCTTCACCGCGCGCAGCGTCACGATCAGCACCACCCGCCACTGCGGTGCGCCCAGCGCCACCGCCGCCTCACGCAGGCTGTTCGGCACCAGTTGCAGCATGTTCTCGGTCTGCCGCACGATCACCGGCACTGCGATGATGGCGAGCGCCACCGCACCGGCCCAGGCCGAGTAGTGCTTGGCATTGGCGACGATCAGCGTGTAGACGAACAGCCCAATCACGATCGACGGTGCCGACAACAGGATGTCGTTGATGAAACGGGTGACTTTGGCGACGGTACTGTTGCGCCCGATCTCCGCCAGATAAATGCCGGCCAGAATGCCGACCGGCGTAGCGATGAAGATGGCTGCCGAGACAATGATCAGGCTGCCGACGATCGCGTTGGCGAGCCCGCCGTCCGATCCCGGTGGTGGCGTCATCTGGGTAAACAGCGCCGGCCCCAGCGCCGCCATCCCTTTGCTGAACAGGATAGCCAGAATCCACAGCAGAAAGACCATGCCGAACGCCATCGTCGCCAGCGACATCGTCAGGTTGAAGCGATTGACCCAGCGTCGCCGACGATAGACCGGATTGTCGGGCGATGCACCGGCTACGCGCTCCGTTTGTAGTGACCCTTCGGCAGGCTCAGGCGCAGTTGAGTGCTTCGACGCTGCACTCACCACTCTCTCCGTTCGTGGTGAGCTTGTCGAACCATGAGCGTTGCTGGCGTTGTTGCGTGAAGTGATATTGCTCATGTGCGCTTGCCCTCCCGCGCAGCCAGCTTGGCGAGCATCAGGCGCGACAGCGCGAGCACGATGAACGACAGCACGAACAGCGTGAGGCCCAGCGTGATCAGGGCCGACAGATGTGTCGGGTCGGACGCTTCGTTGAACTCATTGGCCAGCGCGGATGCAATCGAATTGCCCGGTTCGAAGAGCTGCGCCGAGATGTTGTAGGCGTTGCCGATCACGAAGGTCACGGCCATCGTCTCGCCCAGCGCGCGACCCAGGCCGAGCATGATGCCGCCGATCACGCCCGCCTTGGTGTAAGGCAGCACCACGTTCCAGACCACCTCCCAGGTCGTGGCGCCGAGACCGTAGGCCGATTCCTTCAGGATCGGCGGCGTCGTCTCGAATACGTCACGCATTACCGAGGCGATGAACGGAATCACCATCACCGCAAGAATCAGCCCGGCAGTGAACACGCCAAAGCCCATGGGCGTGCCCTGAAACAGCACACCCACCAAGGGCAGTTTGCCGAGCGTGTTGATCATCAGCGGCTGCAGTGTTTCGGCAAACAGCGGTGCGAAAACGAACAGACCCCACATGCCGTAGATGATCGACGGGATCGCGGCCAGCAGCTCCACCGCCGTGCCCAGCGGCCGCTTCAGCACCGGCGGGCACATTTCAGTGAGGAAGATGGCAATGCCAAAGCTCACCGGTACACCGACCAGCAGCGCAATGGTGGCCGTCGCGATGGTTCCCCAGAGCGGCGCCACGCCACCGAACAGTTTGCGCACCGGGTCCCACGTACTCGAGACAAAGAACGACGGACCGGTTTGTGACAGTGTCTGCCAGGCGCCGGCAAGCAGCGAGGCGAGAATGGCCAGCAGGGTAATCAGCACGAGCAACGCGAAGCACTGCGTGATCCCCGCGAACAGCCGGTCTTGCAGCGCGAACGAATTGGTTCGTGTGCTGGGGGTGTCGTCGGTCGACATCTTTTCGAATCCTTTGTCTTTTCACGGCGCGCTGTTGTCAGTGCGCTGTGAAAAGACTGCGGCACATGGGTGATACCGCAGTCGGACGGGGCTCCACGGTCGGAGCCCGTTTCAGCGGGTGGCTAGAACACAGCCTTGCCGCCGGCGTCGGTGATCTTCTTCCATTCAGCGCCGATCAGCGTGACGGTGGCGGCTGGCAGCGGCACGTAGTCAAGCTCGATGGCCGATTTCTGGCCGTTCTTGAACGCCCAGTCGAAGAACTTGAGCACTTCTTTCGAGGCCTCCGGCTTGGCCGCCTTGGCGTGCATCAGGATGAACGAGGCACTGGTCATCGGCCAGCTCCTGGCACCCGGCTGATCGGTCAGGATCACACCCATGCCCGGTGTGCCCTTCCAGTCGGCACCTGCCGATGCTGCGGCGAAGCTCGCCTCTTCCGGCTGCACAAACTGGCCGTCGCGGTTTTTCAGTTGAATGTGGTCGAGCTTGTTCTTCTTGGCGTAGGCGTATTCCACGTAGCCGATGGCGCCCTTGATGCGCTGCACGTACTGCGCCACGCCCTCGTTGCCCTTGCCGCCCACGCCTTCCGGCCACGCGACGGCGGTACCGACGCCCACCTTGCTCTTCCACTCCGGCGACACCTTCGAGAGGTAGTCAACAAACACAAACGTCGTGCCCGAGCCGTCGGAGCGGCGCACCACAGTGATCGGTCCATCCAGCTTGATGCCGGGGTTCAGGTCGGCGATCGCCTTGTCGTTCCAGGTCTTGATCTTGCCGAGGAAGATGTCGGCCAGCACCGGGCCGGTCAGCTTCAGTTCACCCGGCTTCACGGCGTCCAGATTGGTCACCGGGACCACACCGCCAATGATCGCCGGGAACTGCACCAGACCGTCCTTGGCCAGATCTTCTGCCTTGAGCGGCATGTCGGACGCACCGAAATCCACCGTCTTCGACTGGATCTGCTTGATGCCACCGCCAGAGCCGATGGACTGATAGTTCATCGCCACATTGGTGGACTTTTTGTATTCATCGGCCCACTTGGCGTAGATCGGGAACGGGAACGTCGCGCCGGCTCCCGTAATGGTCGTCTGGGCAGAGGCCGCGAACGGCAGCGAGGCAGCCACCACAGCGGCAGCAGCAACAATCTTTTGCGAGAAACGCATGTTCGAAATCCTTGTTTGGTCTTCTCGGAGGAGAGGAAGGTGAACCCTTCCCTTTTCTAGTCCGGGGAGTTTGACTTCGATTTGTGACAGCAATATTGCAGGACTGCTGGCCGTCGCAAATTGCATGAAGATGTCATATAGTCGCCATGCCGGGGGGCAACCGACTGCGCAACGCAAGCGCAATCTGACAAGGATTTGGCAGTGAAAAATCTGCGCGGATGGCTGTGCCTGTTGTTGGGCGCGGTTTGTATGACCTCGGGCTGGACGCAGCGGCTGCTCACCCAGCCTGATTTTTCCGGCTTCAGCGAACGTAATGGCGGCGGGCAGCCCCTGTTCCGGCAGCAGTTACCTACGCCAGCCGGTGGCCTGCTCGTGGTGGGCCGATTTGAGGTTTACTACGAGGGCAAGACGTTCCGTGACGCGATGCTGTTTGATGGCGCGGGATTTCCGGACCTCAGCTGGGCGCCTGAGCTCACCTCGACGCGGTTTCCCGATCAGGTGGGTGTGACAACCGCAGCGGTGACGCCGACGGGCGTGTTTCTGGCGGGCAGTTTCGATGGTGTAAATGGCCAGCCGGTTTCGGGCGTCGCCTACTTGTCGTGGTCGCACGCGTCCCTGCTGGGCTCGCCCGTCGATGTGCCGAATCAGTCCTCGCCGACGAGCTTCGAGCGTACCGGCGGAATCCTCAGCAACCACGAAGCAACGGCGAATGTCGTGTTCTTCTATTCAAACAAGACGCTCTATCGACTGTCGGCACGCACCGCCGAGGTGGAGGCCGTCTGGCGCTACTCGCCCTTTCGTGAACCTGGCACCGCGACGAAGATGCTTGCCGAGCCCACCGGAGGAATCTGGCTTGAGTACTTGCCCTCTGACCCCATGCCCCTGTTCGGTAGCCATCCGAAGATGGCGCAGTACCGGAACCGTGGCAACAGTGTTTGGGAGATTGCGGCGGAAAGCGGAACCTCGCCCACGAGTCAGGGGATGCGGCTTGCTGGCGAGTGGCTTTATTTCGGCGCCAGACGCTTTGCGTTCGCGACAGGCTTGCGCGACTCGACATGGCGACTCGACTTCGACTCGAGTGATCCGCAAACGGTAAACGACAAGTATGTGTATATGTGGAGCATGCCACTCGGCGTCAGCACACCGGGTTGGCAGCCACGAGGCGTCGCGCGTGCGCCCATCGCTGACGGAGTGATGACAAGCTACCGCTTGCCCCTGCCGGTGGGTTATTCACGAACGACAACGTTCTACGAGAAGTCGGACGGGATGCTTACCTGGCCCATCAACAATGCAGACGCAGACATAGCGATCGTCATGCAAAGTACGGACACAGTGCGGCCAATCTCCGAGCAGCGCCCCGTCTTCATCGTCAAAGACGACGGCAAGGTGGAGCCTGAGGTGCAGGTGGTGGAGTACTACGCCCCGGCACTGAAGCGCTACTTTATCACGGGCAGGGCAGGCGAGCAGACGGCACTGGATGGATTGCCGCAGAGCTTCCAGAGAACGGGGATGAAGTTCACGGCGAAGTCGAGCAAATACCGTGATATTGCCGAGCAGCCGGTATGCCGGATGTACGCCTCGCCGGAGAAAGGGATGAGCAACTCACACTTCTACGGAATAGGCAGCGACTGCGCCACCCTGAACAAGCTGAGCGGGCTGAAATACGAAGGCTACGACTTCTCGATACTCAAGCCCACAGCGGAGCAAGCGTGTCCGGCAGAGGCCTCAAAGCCCGTCACCCGGCTATTCAACAACAAGGTAGCCAGCAACGAGAGCAACCACCGCTACGTGGTGAGCGCGGCGACGAAGGCGAAGATGCTGTCGCAGGGTTGGGTGGATGAGGGCGTGGTGTTTTGCTCCTCCGCTGTGACCGATGCGGTGAACTGAGGCACCAAACGATGAACATGTCCACCCTGGCTAACGCCAAAGGCTTTGCAGCAAGTTTGCTCTTGCTGGCTGCGGTACTCTGCTCTTCTGTCGCGAGCGCGCAGCGGGTGCTCACGACTCCCGACTTCTCTGCGTTTTCTGAAAGGCGGGGCACGGGGCAACCGGCGTTCTACGGCACGACACCCACGCCGGATGGCGGCTTGCTTGTCACCGGGCGCTTCGAGGTCTGGTACGAGGGGCAGGCGTATCGCGACATTCTGTTGCTGCGACCAGATGGTTTACCCGACACGACATTTCGACCCCAACTTGGCTATGTTGATCCGTGGGTTGGCGGGTCGTTGGCGGTGCTGCTTGCCACCCCGCATGGCGTATTCATTGGCGGTGGGGGGCAGGCCGGCCCCGCGTATGGTGCATTCATGTGCAGCGCGAGTCTGACGTCGGTAAATGGTGCCGCAACGAGTGGCGCGTTCTACATCCGCTGGGGACAGGGAGGCACGGCAGACGTCTTGATTCCGCCGCAATGGTCGCGGGTCATGGCGTATGAGGCAGCGACCGACATGGTCTACACGTTTGACCACAGTACGTGTACCGGCAGCGCGGGTAGCAACTACGCGCGGTACGGGCGCTTTGCCGCGCGCACGCTGGTACGTGACGGGAGCTGGAGCGCCAATATTTACGAACCGGGAGGCCCCGATAACGTCGTTACCATGCTGGCGGATTCCAGCAATCGTTTGTGGCTGTCGGGGCCAGGAGTGCAGCGGTGCGATGTCGGTACTACCGGCTTGGGTAGCTGTACGCCGCTTAATGTCAGTTCTGCCAACCTCGAACAGCCGTTGCTGTTTGCTCGGGAGGGCGGCTATGTCTACGTCTGGAACCGCAGATACCGGGTGCAGGACGGTGCCGAAGACGCCACTTGGCGCCCTGCCTTTATACCGAGCGGGCTCGATTCCGGATACGTCTACGGCCTCGCGTACATTTCAGTTCGAGGCCCATTCGGGGTGCGTCGATCCAGCACCGCAAGTTTGGGCGAGGCTGACCCGACTTGGGGTTTCGACTACCAGTCGAGCACGGCTGCGTCGGTTGCTGGATCGATATGGACTCAATTTACCCCATTGCCAACGACAAGCGGTGAACGCGATGTTGCCGCACTCCTTTTTGCCAGGCAAGGCTCCGCTGATCCGATCGTCCGGCAGCTGGCTTTGGTGGTGCCCGGATCGGCGGCCGTGCCATCACCCGCGCTGGAGGTGGTGGAGTACTACGCCCCGGCGCTGAAGCGCTACTTCATCACCGGAAGGGCGGGCGAGCAGACGGCACTGGATGGATTGCCGCAGAGCTTCCAGAGAACGGGGATGAAGTTCACGGCGAAGTCGAGCAAATACCGCGATATTGCAGAGCAACCGGTATGCCGGATGTACGCCTCGCCGGAGAAAGGGATGAGCAACTCACACTTCTACGGAATAGGCAGCGACTGCGCCACCCTGAACAAGCTGAGCGGGCTGAAATACGAAGGCTACGACTTCTCGATACTCAAGCCCACAGCGGAGCAAGCGTGTCCGGCAGAGGCCTCAAAGCCCGTCACCCGGCTATTCAACAACAAGGTAGCCAGCAACGAGAGCAACCACCGCTACGTGGTGAGTGCGGCGACGAAGGCGAAGATGCTGTCGCAGGGATGGGTGGATGAAGGGGTGGTGTTCTGCGCTTCCGCCGTTACCGATGCGGGGAGTTAGCCGATGCCGCCAAGCGCCGTTGCCAGCAAGGGGCATATGTTGTTCAAACATTTGCTGCTTTTGCCGCTGCTGTTGTTGCCCTTCGCACGTTCATTGGCGCAGACACTGATTAGCAATCCCAACTTGTCTGCGTTCACCCGAGCCGCGACCTACTCCTATACCGTGGACCCGACAAACGGCTGGGTGTACGTGTCCGGGTTCGGTACGCGTGCGATGGGTTTGCCTCGTACGGGAATGGTGCGAGTTGCGCCGGATGGAGCAGTGGATGCCAACTGGCAGCTTGCTCCGCTGCACAGTGTGTTTCGACATGTTGCCGCCGCCAACGGTGATCTGTACGTACATGGGCGGGAGACTGCTTCCGGGCCCCGGATTGTCGCGCGCTTCTCGCCGGCCGGCAGCCGCAGTCCGGCTGCAATCTACAAGCTGGGGGCGAGCGATAACGATCCGAACACTGGCATCGGTACGATTTTCGCGGGCCGCGGTCGCCACATCTATGTCACCGACAACATCTCGCCCGGAGTTACGTTGCGCCGGATCGACACTGTGACAGGTCTGCTGGATGCGAACTGGTCGTACTTCACGTCGAACGCCTTGTTTGGCATAGCTCAGGGCGCGGGGGCTGACGGTGCGCTGTTTGTTCTGGAGCAACAGTATCCAGGGTTGTTGCGGGACATGTATGTCCGCCGATTGGACACCGGTTCAACGGCCAGCGTGCTCTGGACCAAGGCGTTCTCCGCAGCGGAAAGTGCGCAAATTGTGGCCGCTGACCAGCTCAATCAGGTTTACGTCATTACTTACAAGTCTTATCCCTCCAGCGAAGCGACGGTGTTGCGCCTCGATGCGCAAGGAAACGTTGACCCGGGCTGGAACGGCGCCAGTGCTTCAGCCGCAGTTTCGCAAAGTCGCTGGAACCGCTCTTTCGCCCTGATTGACGGCCGCCTTGTGGTCGCCGCCAGTGCCGGTGTATCGGAAGTCGAGCTTGGGCAACCGGGCTTGCGCGTGTATGACCAGCAGGGAACGGAGGTGGCAAGCTGGTCACCAAACGTCGCGGGCAGTGTTTCCTCGCTGGTCGCCGGTCGCAACGGTCGCCTGTATGTCTCCGTCAACGGCTCGCTGCATGTCCTGAGCGCCGAAAGATTGCAAAGCGAGCGGACGTTGCCGCTGAGTTTCGGTTCTCTCGGGTCGATTCGGTCAATCACCAAATTGCCCGACGGCGGTAGGCTGCTGTTGGGCAGTTTTGATGTCTGGTATGGTGGTTTGCGATATCGCGATGTGCTGCGCCTGCGACCGGACGGAACACCGAACGCTGACTGGCGTGTCGAGCTGGACTACGGCTACGACGTCACAGCTACTGTTACAAGGCAGGGACTGTTGCTTGTCGGGCGGTTCCGGCAGGTAAACGGTGTCCGGCGATCGGGCGCGGCGCTGGTGTCGCTAAACGGTGGTGCGATACCGCTGGACTGGACGCCGGGCGTTGAACTTTCCGGTCGTTCGTACGTGTATGACGGTCGCGACACCCTGTACGTTGCGGCCGACGACGCCAATGGGTATCGTATCCGGCGCCTATCAATGCTGAACGGTCAGGTTGATGCCGACTGGCACATTTCCGCTGGTTCGTGGCTCGAACAGCAAAGCAGCATGCTCGGGCTGGATGCAGCCGACGGCATCTGGCTGCAGCGTGACGCTCAAACCTATTTCATGGAACCCTCGACGACCTCTCTTCTGCAACGCTTTGCGCTTGCCAGCGGTCGCGAAACGATGCGAACGACCATCGGCACGCAGCTGATTTTCCCCAATCAGTTCATGGCCACTTCGACGCACGTCTACATCGGTGGCCGCCGTTATCGAATCGCTGCTGGTGGCGAACGAGACGTCGACTGGACCTCCGAAATCGACGGTTCCGTCGCCGCGCTGCGAACTCTGGCGGGTGGCTATCTCTACTACACGCAATTTGCGGTCGGGTCCAGCGATGTTGTGATGCGTCGGGCGTCGTTGGCTGGAAACGGGCAGGCAGACCCTGGCTGGACACTCTCTGCCAGCGCGCTGCTCGCGTGTGCTCCGGCAGAGATTCCACTTTTTGTCAGCGCGCCCGATGCCACTACCGACGATGCCGAGTTTGTGATCCGCTGTCGTGATGATCTGAGCCTGCCGCTGATGGCGCCGACAACAATGGGCGACATGGCTCTCGCTACGACGCGAGCTAACCCGGTCAACCAGAAGACTGTGGTCGAGTATTTCAGCCGCGACGCGTCGCGATATTTCGTCACAGGTCGCGCCGATGAGCAAGCTGCTCTTGATGCCAGATCATCATCATTTATGCGGACGGGCATGAGCTTCAGAAGTCTCGAAGGAACCCTTTACGCGAAGCCAGCTAATCCGGTCTGCCGTTTCTACAGTTCACCGGAACGGAGCGGCAGCAATACGCATTTTTACGGCCACAACGATGACTGCCTGGCGCTCAACACCGTTAGCCA
Organism: Casimicrobium huifangae; assembly: GCF_009746125.1. Classification (NCBI taxonomy): domain Bacteria; kingdom Pseudomonadati; phylum Pseudomonadota; class Betaproteobacteria; family Casimicrobiaceae; genus Casimicrobium; species Casimicrobium huifangae. Next base: position 4,448,413 of record NZ_CP041352.1, on the reverse strand, counting down.
GTTGCGGTTTGAGGGTTACGACTTTGCGGCAATGGTTCCAGGGGTGACAGGTTGTCCCGTCAGCGCGCCACGAGCAGTGACACGCCTCTACAACAACAAGGCACCGAGCAACGAGAGCAACCACCGCTACGTGGTGAGTGCGGCGACGAAGGCGAAGATGCTGTCGCAGGGTTGGGTGGATGAGGGGGTGGTGTTCTGCTCCTCCGCCGTTACCGATGTGGTGAACTGAGGATTGGAATGAGCTGGCCCGGTATCGTGAGTAGCTTCGGCGCCCGTTGTGTGGTCCTGACAGCACTTTCGTGTGCGAGTGTCGCCTACGGGCAGCGTATCCTGACGGTACCGGACATGTCGGCCCTACAGCCACGCGGCAACACCTTGCAGGTGACACAGGTGGTGCAAACCCCTGATGGTGGCCACATCATTGCCGGCCGCTTCAGCTATTGGTACGAGGGCAGGCAGCGCTCGGACCTGCTTAAACTGAAGGCAGATGGCAGTCCGGATCTGGCGTGGGCTCCGAGTCTCGCTCACGTCAACCTGTACGCCAATGCGGCTATTGCTGGCGTGACCGCGGCACCCCTGGGCGCGTTTGTACTTGGTGACTTCGAGTCGGTCAACGGACTGCCCATCGCGAAGGCAACCATCCTTGACTGGGCAACTGGAGCGCCCTCGCCGTGGCCGGTCAGCACCAACTTGTCGCAACCCTATGCGATCAGCAACTATGACCGCACCGGAGATTGGGTTTACGTCAGTCATGGGCCGAATGGCTACTACCGAATCGCTGGTAACACCGGGCGCGTCGATACCAGCTGGAACAGTCCGCACCGAGGCGGCTGTACCTATGTTGCCCAGGACCCGACGCAACCGGATGCCCGCCTGCTGCTCGCGGACGGGCAGAGTCATCTGTGGTCATGGGCACCCGGTGGCCTGAGCCCGACCGATGCGCCGGCCAGGGCGTATTTGTGGCGTTGCGATGTTCAGGCAACCACCGCTGTCCAGGCAACGACTGGCGTCAGCGAGCTTGCGAATTCAGTGCAGCTATTTGCAATTTCCGGTGAGTATCTCTATTTCCAGCAGCGTCGCTTTCGCCTCAACGACCAGCAGGAGGACTTGACGTGGTCGCGACCGAACGCGATCCGGGTGACTGGTCAATACGTGTACAGTGCGGCCCTGCCTTTGGGGACCAGTCTGCCGACAACTGTGTCCCGATATGGCGTAGTCAATGGTGGCGAAGATCCCGGGTGGAGGTTCTCTTTGCCGGACGATTTGACGATCTATTTTTGGCGAGGGCAACCGCACTGGTGGTTCGCGGGAAGCCAAAGCGAGGATTCCGCTGGTGTGCTGCTCACCGATCGCTTTCCCGCTAGCGGAGCGGGCACGGTGCTCCGCGGCTTCATGGTGAAAGACGATGGCAAGGTGGAGCCTGAAGTGCAGGTGGTGGAGTACTACGCCCCGGCGCTGAAGCGCTACTTCATCACTGGCAGGGCTGGGGAGCAGACGGCACTGGATGGATTGCCCCAGAGCTTCCAGAGAACGGGGATGAAGTTCACGGCGAAGTCGAGCAAATACCGGGATATCGCCGAGCAGCCGGTATGCCGGATGTACGCCTCGCCGGAGAAAGGGATGAGCAACTCACACTTCTACGGAATCGGCAGCGACTGCGCCACCCTGAACAAGCTGAGCGGGCTGAAATACGAAGGCTACGACTTCTCGATACTCAAGCCCACAGCGGAGCAAGCGTGTCCGGCAGAGGCCTCAAAGCCGGTCACCCGGCTATTCAACAACAAGGTAGCCGGCAACGAGAGCAACCACCGCTACGTGGTGAGTGCGGCGACGAAGGCGAAGATGCTGTCGCAGGGCTGGGTGGATGAGGGCGTGGTGTTTTGCTCGACGACCGTTGCCGATGCGGCGAATTGATCAGTCAGTGGCACAGCTATTTGCTGGAAGCCCCATTGTATAAGGGCTCAGGTGGCAAAAACGGTAAAAGCCGACTTTTCGATGTTTTGCCGGCCAAGCCCTTATACGGTGGGCTTCACACGTAAAAGTTGATGCACCAGAGACGGTGCTACGGTGCGGCTTTTGGATGCCGCAGCGCGTGCTCCATTGCCAGCCGCATGTTGGCCGCCTGCAGATCACTCTGCGGCAACAGGGTGTCGCCACGCTGGAAGGCGAAGGCTAGCTCCTGGATCGCAGCCGGGTGATCCAGTGCGGCAGCGCGCAGATACCAGCGCATGGCTTCGCGAGGGTCCTGATCGATACCTTCGCCCGCCGCGCTGGCGTTGCCGAGCAGATACATTGCCTCGGCGACGCCCTGCTCCGCCGCTTCGCGGAAGTACGCGGCCGCCTGCGGTGGATCGTTCGTGCGGGCAAGCAAGCCCAGGTAGTACGCAGCTTGCGCCCGCGTGACGTCCTGTGCATAGGCCTTGAGCAGCCACTCGCGCGCCCGCGCTTCGCTGCGCGGCGCCGCTGGCGAATCGCGCAGGCAGGCGCGGCCAAGATGCAAGGCTGCCGGTGCGTCGCCCTGCGCGGCCGCGAGCGTCAGCCAGCGGCGGCCCTCAGCGTCTGATCGTGCGTCGCCACGGGCGAGCAGCGTGGTTCCAACTGCCCGCTGCGCCGCCACGTTGCCAGCGCCCGCAAACGCTGTCAATGTTTGCAATGCCGCATCGTCGCGCCCTGCGTCGGCGGCCATGCGCAGCCGATCAATGTGCGCCGGATCATCCGCTTTGTAGCCTCGATGGAGCGCAGCGGAATCGAGGGGCCTTACCCGTGGAGCAGTCACAGAGTCCTCGACGGCGCTGCGTTCCATCGAGGCTACGGGCGAGCAGGCGCAGAGCGCGAGCAGCGCGATCACGACCGGACGGCATTGGTTAGCGTTCATGGTTCGACAAGCTCACCACGAACGGAGAGAGTGGTGAGCGCGGCGTTTACTCCTGAGCGGAGTCGAAGGGTCACCACGAACGGAGAGAGTGGCGAGCGCGGCGTTTACTCCTGAGCGGAGTCGAAGGGTCACCACAAACGGAGAGAGCGGTGAGGGCATGAAACCGTTGCCGCAATCACTTCGACAAATCAATCGCATACACCGCGAGGCCCTTGCCGGAACCATCATCGGCGCGAAGCTCGCGGATGTTGTTGATGCCGGCGGCCTGTGCGACCGCGACTTTGCCTGGTGCCGACTTGAACACCACCGGGCCTGCCGTGGCGAACTTGACGAAACGCCAGCTGCGCGCGCTGCCGTGGGCGGCTCGGCTGAGAGTCTTCACGGCTTTCACGTAATTGATCAGCACTTCGCGATTGGTGTCGGGCGAGGCGAAGATGGTCTTGCTGCCGTCGAGTCCCGGGAAGTTGCCGCCGCCGCTGGCGCGGTAGTTGTTGGTGGCAACGATGAACTCGGCCGACGGCGATACCGCGGTGCCTTTGTAGGACAGGTTCACGATGCGGGAACCGAAGGGTTTGCTGACGTCAATCTCGTAGCTCATGTCGGGATGGGTCAGCATGTCGAAGGTGTAGCCGGGGGCCGTGCCGGTCAGCGATTGCTCGGTGGTGCGCGCGGGATCAATCTGGTTGAAGCGGCGGGCAGCAGCTTCGAGCCAGGCCTTGAGGCCGGCGCCATCAACCTTCACCGCATACAGCGTGTTCGGGAACAGGTACAGATCGGCGGCGTTGTTGATCGCGATCGGACCGGCGGCGACATCGGTGAAGTCGGCACCCCCGGCAAAACCGGTCTTGAACGGCGAGGCGGTGGAGAGCACCGGCAGGCTGGCGAATTGCGGCATGGTCTGCTTCACGTAGTTCGCCACGTAATCGGTTTGCGCCATGTTCACGATCTGCATCGCGGATACATCGCCAACGTCGGCGAAGTAGGAGGTCATCGCGAAGTCACTGCTGCCGATCGGCGTTTTCACGTAGTCGATGGTGGCCTGATGTTCGGCTCGCACTGTCTCGGCGACCGCGGGCAGCGGTGTGACGAAGCTGCGGTCCGCGTTCTGGATGTTGCGCGCCTCAACTACGGTCTTCGTCCTGTCGACCGACCAGCGGCCATTCTTAGCCACCAGTTGCAACTGGATCACCCCCAGCGTCTTGCCCCAGAAGTTCGCCATCACGGTTGGCACTCCATGCACGAAGCCTTTCGCCTTGTCGACGTTGGGCAGGTTGAACTGGTTCATGGTGCTCGCTGCATTCGGGAAGGTCTGGTGCGAGTGCCCGATCAGCATGGCATCCACGTCCTTCACCTGGGCCAGATGCCAGTTGGCGTTCTCCATCGACGGCGTGTAGGGGTTGGCGTCGAGCCCGCCGTGCGAGATGGCAACGATGAGGTCGGCGCCCTGCGCCTTCATTTCGGGAATGTATTGCTCAGCCAGTTCCTTGATGCCATCGGTGTAGACGACGCCATTGAGCCAGCGCTTGTCCCAGTCGAGGATCTTCGGCGGCGTGAACGCGATAACGCCCACCTTGATCGGTGCGTCGGCCGTCTTGCCATCAACAGTGGTTACTTTGAGTGAACGATCCAGCACGACGTAGGGTTTGAACAGCGGCTTGCGATCTTTCACCGAAAGCACGTTCGCCAGCACCAGCGGAAAGTTCGGCCCGGCGCAAGGTTGCGCCGGGATTGCCTGCTCGCCGGGGCGCAGGTCTACGTTGAAGCGGTTGCCGGTGACTTGCGACAGGAATGACAGGCCGTAGTTGAACTCGTGATTGCCGATGCCACCGGCGTCGTAGCCAAGCGCGTTCATCACCTTGTACATCGCCAGCACTTCATCGCAGCCCAGGCGCTTCACCTGCGCCTGATAGTCCGAAAGCGCGGTGCCCTGAATGGTGTCGCCGTTGTCGAACAGCAGCGTGTTGGTGAACTCCTTGCGCGCCGCCGCGATCAGTGCCGCGGTGCGCTCGAAGCCGATGCTGCGGTCCTCGCCGAGCTTGTAGTAGTCGTAGGACAGGACATTGGTGTGCAGGTCGGTGGTTTCCAGCAGCGCCAGTTGCGCCTTCGTGCCATCGGCGATGCGGGCGACCGGCGTCGTCGTGCCGGTTCCTGCGGGTGTCGCACAACCTGCGAGCAGCGCAAGAGTGGTTGCAGCGGCGAGTGCCGTCAGCGCGGCGGCGCGGGCGGTGCGTGACAGTGACGGGCGGGAGCGAAAGAGCAGTTGCATGATGATCGACCTGTGTACAGACCTGCAAAAAACAAAGCCGCGCTTGTGGCGCGGCTTGAGGGAGTTTCAGTGGTGCCGCAAGGTGGTGCGGCACCCGTCAACCGGGCGTGACTAGAAGTCGGCGCTCAGGCTGACCGAGAAGAACCGCGGTGCGCCCAGATAGTAGAACACGGTGCCCGCGGCCTGAGTGCCAACTGCCGTGGCATTGAGCACCGTGCCCGAGCTCGGGTTGCGGTACTTGGTGTTGCCCAGGTTGCTGACGTTGAGACGGATCATCGGGTTCTTCATGAACGCCATGTCGCTGAACTTGTAGCCAGCGTCGAAGTCAGCTGTCATGTAGCTCGGCACTTCCTCGTCGTTCATCAGCGTGGCGTACTGGTTGCCCGTGTGCTTCGCCTTCAGGCGAGCGTAAAGCGGGCCATCCGAGTACTGCAGCGCCAGGCCGGCCATGGTGCGCGGCGTCAGGGCGAAGTGCTTGCCGGTAGTCGGCAGCACTGCCGTCGCGCTGGTGCGGATGTCGTTCAGCACCTTGCTTTGCTGCACTGTCAGCGAGCCATAGAGCGACCAGCCGTTAATCGGCGTGGTGCCTGCCTCAAGCTCGATGCCGCGGGTCCGCGCCTTGCCCGCGTTGGTGTAGATCGATTTCAACGTATTCGGGTCAAACGCCGTGGCCTGACGGTCCTTGAAGTCGACCTGGAAGGCCGTCGCCGAGAACGTGATGGCCTTGGTCTGCAGGCGATAGCCGATATCGGTGTTGATTGACGTTTCCGCCTTGATGTCACCGGTCAGCACGGCAACGCCGTTGGTGATGGTCACGTTGCCGTTGGTCGGTGCAAAGGCGAAGTTCGGCGGTGCGCGGAAGTTTTTGCCAACGTTGGCAAACACCTGCTGCTCGCGGTCGATGTTGAAGCGGGCGCCGATCTGTGGCAGCACGTCGTGGAACTTCTTCTCGATGGTGTAGGTCGAGTTGAAGTTGACGGTGGTACCGCCCTCGTTTGCGAAGTTGGTGAACTTGCGGGTGATTTCTGGTGCGCGCAGGCCAAAGGTCAGGATGCCACGGTCGTTCATGAAGCTCCATGAATCAGACGCATAGACCTGCCATGCCGGGCTGATGGTCAGCCAGTTGCGCGAGTTGAAGTCGCTGCCATCCGGACGGGTAATGTGACCATCGCGCAGCCAGAGGTCGGCCGGATTACCGTTGGCGTCCACCGCAACGGCCGGTCCGGTTTGCTTGTGCTGGGCACGTTCGTACCAGACACCGAGCTTGATCGAATGACTGCCGATCAGGTGGCTGACTTCGGCGGTTACGCCGGGGCGGTTGGTTTTGGTGACGCTGCTGTTGGCAACGATGATGCTGTCCAGCGTATCGCCGTCGCCGTTGAGGTCGCGACCTGCGCCGGTGCGGCCGGTGGCGGTGTTGAGGAACGCGGTCTCCGACAGGGCGCGCTGCTGCACGCCGCCAGTGCCGTAGCCGTACCAAAGGTAGGGTTGCACCTTGAGGTAGGTGTTCTCGGCGAGACGGAACGACCCGGACAGCGACGCCACCGCGTTCTCGAACGGGTTCAGTGCCAGCTTGTAGAACTGTTGCGGCGACAGCGGCCCGGTTTCGGCCTGGCGCACACCACCCACCGGTGTCAGATGGCCTGGCGTGAAGGTTGGCGAGTAGTCGGCGTAGTAGCCCAGATTGTTCAGCTGCGTGAGACTGAGCGTCTGATAGTTGTTATTGACGGCCTTGTTGTAGTTGACCACGCCAACAATCTTGTTGTCCGCGTTGATGTCGAGCGCAAACGCGGCGTCAACGTGATCACGCTTGGCGCCGCCCGGGCCCTTCCACTTGTCGGCCTGAGAGTGCGAATAGCTGATGAAGGTCTTCGCCATGTTGTTGGCGAAGCGGCCAGTGTCGAAACGCACGAAGGTGCGGGAGAGATTGAGCTGGCCGACGGTCTGCGTAACGCGAACGCGGCGGGTGTCAATCGGGTCGCAGGTGTTGACGCTGATGCTGCCGCCAGTGGCGCCGATATGCGGCGATTCCACATCCGGGGTGCCCTGGGCGACCGATTGCAGGCAGGTGTTCTCCATGTCGGAGTACTCTTGCGGAAACACCGAGTAGCTGCCGGAGTCGTTGACCGGCACACCGTTGATGGTGAAGCCGATCTGGTCTGCACCAAAGCCACGAATGGTCAGGCCGCCGCCGAACAAGCCGGTGGCGTCATGGTTGTAGGTGTTGATGCCGGGCAGGATTGACAGCGCCTGATAGGTGTTGCCGGTGGTGCGGTCCTTCTCGGAGGCTTCCTTGGTCACCGTGCTGCGGCCCTTGACCGCGTCTTCGTTCAGGATCTGGCCGGCGCCGAGTTTGTCGCCCTGACCGACGATGGTGATGGTGCCGAGACGGACGGTGTCCTCTTTGGCGCGCGGCGCCTGGTCATCTTTTTTGTCGGTGGCGGTTTGCGCGACCGCGGTGCCGATGGCGGCGGTGGCGAGCGTGAGGGCAACTGCGCGCGCGATGGCGGACAGTTTGGGCTGGGACGTGTTGGTGAGAGACATGGATGCACCCGGTTTTTTGGACTGACAGCGTTCAAATATTCCACAGCTTTTGTGCAATGCAATGACAGCCGGGTTACAAACCGGAAAAGCAGACTCCGGGTGTCGCAAACTTGCCGCATCAGGGCGTTTGAAGCGCCTGCTGGCGGCGCATGAGGACGGTTGTTGGTGCATATCGCCCTGACTGAGGGCGTTAGCAGCTTTCTTCCAAAACGCCCATTTATCAATGGCTCAAATGGCATTTTGATCAATAGTCGACTTGCACCGATTTCTCACATGAGCCCATATTGAATGGGCGTTTCCGTAAAAAGCCATCGATCCTGACCATCCATCATCACTCGTTGGGAACTTTTCCGTGACCACAACGGAATATGCAGCGTGAGATCCCCTGAACTAGTCGACACCACGACCGACGAAGCATTGCTCGCGCGCATCCGCGCGGGCGACGCCGTGGCGCTGGCAACGGTTTATCGGCGGCACGGCGCGGCAGTACATCGCTTTGCCTGCCTGCATGCGCCATCGCGGGAAGCGGCAGCGGACGCGACCCAGGAGACGTTTCTGTGGCTGGCAACGCAGGGCGCCACTGGTTTTGATACGACACGAAGCACGCTGGCGGCATTCCTGTGCGGTGTGGCGCGCAATCACGCCCTGCGCATCCGTGCCGCAGCCGCCCGCTTCGACGAACTCCCCGACGATTCCGCTGCGACCGGAGCGGCGCAGGACACCGATGTTGACGCGGTGAGTGACGCTCTCGCCCATCTGCTCGCGCGCGAGCGCAGCGAGGCGCTGCTGGCCGCGCTGGCCACATTGGCTGCAGAGCACCGCGAAGTGGTGGCGCTGATCGAATTTGAAGAGTTCTCCTACGCCGACGCGGCCGCCATCATCGGCTGCCCGGTCGGCACCGTCCGTTCCCGGCTGAATCGCGCCAAGGAGGCGCTGCGGCAGCGCATCGTGGAACTTTTCCCCGCCGACACCCGAATATCTGCATGAACCGCCCGATTGACCCTGTTGCTGACCGCGCAGCCGCTGCCACCCCGGATGTAGTGTGGGCCGAAGCTGCGCAGCGTTACCGCAATGTCGAACCGCCTGAAGGACTGGAAGCCACCCTGCTGGCACGCTTCGGCGAATTGCGGGCGAGCGGTGCGCTGGCCAGCAAGCCGGTCCTGTCGGTGACACCGACGCCGCTGCCGGCGCGGCGTGGCTGGCGCCATCTGGCCGGTCACGTGGGTGGCTGGCTGGGCACCCGGGTGCTGCGTCCGCATCCGGTGACGGCTGGCGCCTTCTCGCTGTGCGTCGTGCTCGCGTTTGCCGCACCGTGGTGGCTACCGCTGTTCGGCGCTGCTACCGAGCAGACCACGCCTTTCATGCTGGTTGCCGAGCCTGCCGGTGGCCGCCTCGACGTGGCGCAGATGGTGCGGGTCAGTGTGTCGCGCGAAGCGATGCTTGATTTCGGCATTCCGGTGCCGCCGCAAAAGCTGCAGGAGCCGGTGGGCGCCGAAATGCTGCTCGGCCAGCGCGGCGAACTGCTCGCCGTGCGCTTCATCGAGAAGCCCGAGCGTAAACGCCTGTTTTTCTATTGATACCGAATACCGACCAGACCTGGAGACAACGTCATGAAAACGACTGCCCTGTTCACGCTGGGTGCGCTGTGCACACTGGCTGCTGCGATGGCTGTGCCTGCGCACGCCGAGGAAAGGAAGGAAGAGCGACGCATCGTCATCAAAGTCGATGGCAAGGACATGAGCATTCCGGAAGCCGCCAGTCACGCTATCGACAAAGCGATGGCCGCGCTCGATTCGGCGCTGGCATCGAAAGAGCTGGCCACGGTCAATGCCGAAGAAATCCGCGAGTCGATCCGCAAGGCTATCGACGAGGCCAATGCGCACGGCGTAGTCATCAACCGGCGCTCGGCGTCCGACGCTGTTGAAAAGAACAATCCTTACTCCGCGCGCGAAGTGCGCGAATTCAAGCAGACGCTCGCCGACGGCACGCTGATCCAGCGCCAGAGCACCCGCCTGCTGGCACGCGACCGTGAAGGCCGTCTGCGCCAGGAGCTCAGGCAGGCGGATGGCAGCGCCCGGGTGTTCATCAATGATCCGGTCGACAAGGCCGCCTACATCATTGATCCGCAGAAAAAGACCGCCTGCCGCGCCGACTTCAACGAGCGCGCGATCAACGACTGCTACTCGCAGATCAAGGGCGACTGGAAGCCGCTCGGCTTCATGCTCAATGCCAACAGCCGCAATGGACTCGGCATGATGAGTGCCCGCGATGACATCGCCGTCGAGGTCAGCCCGCGGGCCCAGATCATCGATCTCACCCGCAAGGCCTACGTCCATCGCGATGGCAAGACCGTGGAAGCGCCGGTGCCGCCGACACCCCCGTTGCCACCGCTGCCGCCACTGGCCGGCATGCGCAGCGACAGCGGCGGCAATGCACAGGTCAGCCGTGAAAAGAAAACCGGCCAATCGTACGAAGGCTTGCAGGTTGACGCCGACCGCACAGTGGAAACCATCGCTGCCGGTGCCATCGGCAACAGCAGGCCGATCGAGAGCGTGGTCGAGCGCTACTACTCGCCGGAGCTGAAAATGACCGTGTTCTCGCGGCGCAGTGACCCGCGCAACGGCGAGTCGATCTACCGCATGGTGGACATCAAGCGCAGCGAACCGGATGCGGCGTTGTTTCGGGTGCCGGCCGGCTACAACCTCAGCGAAGGCAAGAAGTAGTGCCGTCGGGGCGGCGATTCTGGCCGTCACCCGTCATGTCATCAGGCTGTCACGAATGGCAACGACACTCGGAGACTCGTTGACGGCCTGGTATCAGCTTCCATGATCGGCATGCAGGACGTCACGAGAACGGGCGCCCTGCATGATTCCACTGATCAATCGCGAGCTGTCGATGCTCGCCTTCAACGAACGCGTGCTCGCACAATGCGAGCTGCCGTCGGTTCCGGCCCTCGAGCGCCTGCGTTACCTGACCATCGTCAGCAGCAACCTTGACGAATTTTTTGAAGTCCGAATCGCCGAGCAGAAGGAACGCCTGAAGGCGCTCACCGCACAGCGCTCGGCCGAGGCGCGCAGCCTGCGGCAAACGCTGCTCGACGTGGCCGAGCGGGTTCGCCTGCTGGTGGCGCGGCAATATCGTCTGCTCGACCAGCAGATCCTGCCCACGCTGCGCGATGCCGGGATCGATCTGGTCGGTGGACGTGAGCTGACTCCCGCGCAGCGGCGCTGGGTCAAGGCTACCTTCGCCCGCGAGATTGCACCGGTGTTGACACCGATTGGTCTCGACCCGGCGCATCCCTTCCCGGCGGTGGCCAACAAGGGGCTGCATTTCATTGTCGAGTTACGCACCCGTCGCGGCGCTGGCAAGACCAGCGTGGCGATTGTCAAGGTGCCGCGCACGCTGCCGCGGCTGTTCGAGATCGGCGGCGCCAGTGACCGTGGCGGCAAACCCGGTCGACGCAGCTTCATCCTGCTGTCCACGCTGATTGAGACCGAGCTGGCCAGCCTGTTCCCCGGTCGCGACGTGGTCAGTGATTCGCAGTTCCGGGTGACCCGCGACAGCGACCTCTGGGTCGATGAGCAGGAAATGACCAATCTGCGTCACGCGCTTGCCGGCGAATTGCGGCGCCGCCCGTACGGCCGCGCGGTACGGCTGGAGATCAACGCTGACTGCAGTCCCTCAATATCCGCCTTGCTCACCCAGCACTTCCGGCTTGAAGCGCACGAGGTGTATCCGGTTGATGGTCCGGTCAATCTGGTGCGCCTGCAGGCGCTCGCCGAGGCGGTGGAGAATCCGGAGCTGCGCTTCCCGCCCTTCACGCCGGGGCCCCCACAGCCGGAGCTGGCCGACGAGCGGGTGTTCGCCGAGCTGCGCCAGCGCGATGTGCTGCTGCATCATCCCTACCAATCGTTCGCGCCGGTGGTGCAATTCATCCGTTGTGCCGTCGAAGACCCGAACGTCATCGCCATCCGGCAGACGATTTACCGCACCGGCTCGAAGTCGGTGCTGATGGACCTGTTGCTCGAAGCTGTGCGGCGAGGCAAGGAGGTCACGGTGGTCCTCGAACTCAAAGCCCGCTTCGACGAAGAAACCAACATCAACTGGGCCGACAAGCTGGAACAGGCTGGCGCCCATGTTGTGTATGGATTGGTCGGCCTCAAGACGCACGCCAAAATGGCACTGGTGCTTCGCCGCGAAGGCAACGCCATTCGCCACTATGCGCACATCGGCACCGGCAACTACAACCCGAACACGGCCCGCTTCTATACCGATTTCGGGCTACTCACGGCGCATCGGGAGATGGTAGGCGACGTGGCCGCGATTTTTCATCACCTCACCAGCCTGTCGCAACCGCCGCGCCTGAAGCACCTGTGGTGGGCGCCGCACACGATGAAGAACAACCTGCTCGCCGCAATCGCCGCCGAAGCGCGCGCGGCCAAAGCAGGCAAACCTGCACGCATCATGGCCCGCGTCAACGCGCTGACCGATGAAGCAGTCATGACCGCATTGTGTGCAGCGTCCGAAGCGGGCGTGGCTATCGACCTCGTCGTACGCGGCGCCTGTTGCCTGCGACCGAATGTTGAGGGGCAGACAACGCGCCTGCGCGTACGCTCGATCATCGGCCGCTTCCTGGAGCACAGCCGTGTTTACTACTTCGAGAACGGTGGTGACCCAAAGGTCTACATTTCCAGCGCCGACTGGATGAGCCGCAATCTTGATCGTCGTGTCGAGGTGGCAGCGCCGGTGCTTGATCCGGCGCTGAAGGCGCGGGTCATCGACGAAGGTCTGGCCATCGGACTCAGCGACAATTGTCAGGCGTGGCAACTGGAGCAATCCGGCGCCTACCGTCTGCTGCGCCCTGCGCGCCAGAAGCCAGCCAGCGCGCAGCAAACGCTCGCCAGCCGACTCGGCCACCCGACACTACCGGTCGAACCACAAAAGGCCGATCAGCAATGAGTGAAATCATCTTCTGGCGTCACGCTGAAGCCCACGACGCCGAGCCCGGGCAGGATGATCTTGATCGCAAACTGACGGTCAAGGGTCAGCGCCAGGCGGAACGGGTCGCGTTCTGGCTTGACCGCAATCTGCCGCAGCAGTGCAAGGTCTTCGTCAGCCCGGCGAAGCGTGCACAGCAAACGGCCCGCTGCCTTGCCCGCAAGCACAAGACACTGAAAGAGTTGAACCCGGACGCAACTCCCGAGGCCGTGCTGGCGGCCGTGGGATGGGGCATACAGAACGAGCCCATCGTCATCATCGGGCACCAGCCATGGATCGGCAATTGCGTGCACTGGCTCATGTTCGATGCGGTGGCAACCATGAACATCAAGAAGGGGGCCGTCTGGTGGCTGCAATCGCGCGACCGTGACGGCAAACCGGAGATGGCGCTTCGTGCAGTGACAACGCCGGAGCTGCTGTAGGGGTGGTCTTGCAGCGCGGCAACGCGGTGGACCTTCCCTCTGCGCTCGAAGACTGGCGCTCGGCCGGGCTGGGCGTAATTGCGTGCTTTGCTTTCGATGCCGATGACGGTACGCAAGGCGCCGGTCTAACCATCGCACCAGAAGCGCTCGACGCATCGCTTCAGGCACTTGGTCACGGCGGAGGCTTTGTCTGGGTCCATCTCAACTCCCGCAAAGATCACGGGCGTTCGTGGCTCGCGGCCTGTCCCCACCTTCCCCAGGCAGGGCGCGACTTTTTACTTGATGTGCATGCCGTTCCGGGTCGGACTGAAGCGCTTCCCGGTGGTGTGCTGGGATGTCTTTCGGATCTCGCGTATGACTTCAATGGCGATCCGGGCGAAGTGCGCAGCTTTCGTTTCTATCTGAGCCAGACCCTCTGCTGACGGTGCGCGAAGATCCGATTTCGGCCGCCGACAGTCTGCGTCTGGCCATTCGCGACGGTCGCCGGTTTGCCGGGACGCTTGCTCTGCTCAACGCACTGCTCCAATATCAGGGCGATGCGCTAAGCAAAATTGCAGATGCCGCCGAAGACCGGCTGGAGCGCATTGAGGACCGTGTGTTTGGGGGGGCGCAAGAAGTGGAAGAAGGCGCCATTTCGCGCATACGCTGGCTGTGCGGTCGATTGCAGCGACGGTTTGCACCGGAGCAAAAGATACTCGCGCTATTGCATCGTTCAATGCCAGCGGCTGGTACGCGTGACGAACATGAGCATCTCGGTGACCGCATCCAGCAGTTTGATGAAACACTTGCTACTCTGGGGGATATCCAGAGTCGTGCCCGCCTGCTGCAGGAAGAGGTGAACAGCCGCCAGGCGTCCGCCACCAGCCGCAACCTCTACTTCCTGTCGATCTTCACCGCCATCATGCTGCCGGTCACGCTGGTGACGGGTGTCTTCGGCATGAACGTCGCGGGCCTGCCCGGCACCAAATCAGATGACGCCTTCCTGTGGGTGATCGGTGGCATGGCACTGCTCGCCATACTCACGTTGCTGGGCATGCGCCTGAAACGCCTGATCTAGCGCTACTAAGCGGCGCTGGCGGTACGCTCTTTACAGCTTCTTTACGCACCATCCGCCGACATTGACGGACTTTTTGCGCGTCACTGCCTATGCTTCGATGCGTGTTCATTGCACGGAGAGAGGCGGTGCAGACTCACGGTGTCGATTCAAGCAGCCCAGTGACTCACAGTCACTGGCGCCGTGGTGTGCTGCGCGCTTTACTGCTGCCGTCGGCCATCGCTCTTGCAATCTGGCCGTTGTCGGCGTGGCTGGCGCCAGCCAACATCGTGATGCTTTTCCTGCTGGGCGTACTGGTCATTGCCTACTATTGCAACCGTAGCGCAGGCGTCATTGCAGCAGTACTTAGTGTCGCGCTGTTCGACTTTCTCTATGTGCCGCCGCTGTTTTCGTTCGCGGTCAACGATATCCAGTATCTGCTCACCTTTGCCGTGATGCTCACGGTGGCACTCACCATTGGACACCTCACCAGCGCTTTGCGGCGGCGGGCCGACGATGCTGAACAGCGCGTCGCCGAGCGGGCCGCGCTGTTCGAACTGGCTGCCCGTCTCACCGGATCCATGACGCGCGACATGTGCGCTGACGCCGTCGGGAATTTCCTGCGCGATCAATTACAGGGCCGTTGCACGGTGCTCACCCCGGACGACAATGGCCACCTTCACCCACTGCGCGGTACGACCGGATATCTGTTGACTCAGGCTGAGCAGGCCGTCGCCCAGGCGACCTATGATCAGGCCACAGGATTCGATGCGCGTGAACTCGGCCATGATGATGGCGAGCGCGTGCTGCTGGCGTTGCGTGGAGCAACGCGTCGCCGCGGCGTGCTGGTCGTTGCGGCCGAGGAATCGGCGGCTCCGCTCGCCGGCCGCATCGAATTGCTGCGCGCCGTCGCGGATTTGCTGGCCACGGCGCTGGAACGGATTCACTATGTTGAAGTGGCAGCGCAGAGCGATTTGACGGTGCGCGACGAGCGTCTGCGCGGTCGTATTCTGGCTGCGCTCTCGCATGACGTACGAACCCCGTTGACCAGCATCTTCGGCCTTGCCGAGGCGATTGCCCGTAGCCCGCAACTCACCGATCCCGGCTTGCGGCAGACGGCGCAGGCGCTGCAGGATCAGGCGATGCGCCTCAACACCATGGTCAGCAACGTGCTCGATATGGCACGTCTGCAATCCGGTACGGTACGTTTGCGCCGCGAGTGGCAGCCGCTGGAAGAGGTGGTTGGGGCCAGCCTGCGTCACAGCGAGGCAGCCATTGGTGGCCATCAGGTGGAGTTGCAATTGCCAGCCGACTTGCCGCTGCTTCACATCGACGCGGTATTGATGGAACGGGTACTAAGCAATTTGCTGGAGAACGCTGCCAAGTATTCACCGACCGGGAGCCGCATTCAGCTCGTCGCGCGCGATGATGGCGACGTCATTGAGATCACGGTGGATGACGACGGTCCGGGCTTCGCTGACGGTCGCGAGAGCGAGCTGTTTGAATTGTTCGAGCGCGGTGTGTCGGAAGGCTCCGTGTCAGGCATGGGCATTGGGCTCGCCATCTGCAAAACGATCGTCGAGGCACACGGCGGCAGCATCAGCGCTGAGCGAGTACCACCGGCTGCGCGCGACGACGTCGCGTTGCATGGTGCAAGGCTGACGATCCGTCTGCCGCGCGGCACTCCACCCCAGGTGGACGCAGAGCCCGGGGAGCAGCCATGAAGAGCACAAGCCTTACTTTTACCCAGACGCTGCTGCTGGTCGAGGATGACACCCAGATTCGCCGCTTTCTGCGGCAATCGATGGAAAGCGAGGGCTTCAACGTCCGCGAAGTGGCGACGCTGGCCGACGGGCTGGTCGATGCCGGGACCGCGCGGCCGGATCTGGTCGTCCTTGATCTCTCGCTGCCGGACGGTGATGGCAAACAGTTTGTGCAGGAGCTGCGTTCATGGTCGCAGGTGCCGGTGCTGGTGCTCTCCGCCCGCAGCGCCGAGGCCGAAAAGATTGCGGCGCTGGAAGCCGGCGCCGATGACTATTTGACCAAGCCGTTTTCTACCGGCGAACTGCTTGCCCGCGTGCGTGCCCTGCTGCGCCGCGCCGCGACCATGCGCGATGGCGAACCGGCGACTGTCCATTTTGGCGATGTCGAGGTCGACCGTTCCCGCCGCCTGGTGACGCGCGCGGGCCAACCGGTACACCTGACCGATATCGAGTACCGCATCCTGCTCTGCCTGCTTGCCAACGCGGATCGTGTTGTCACGCAACGGCATCTGTTGACCGAGGTGTGGGGGCAGGCCTACCTCGAGCGCGGCCACTATCTGCGCATCCACATCTCGCATTTGCGCCAGAAGCTTGAGCAGGATTCGGCGCGCCCCCGTTTCATCCTCACCGAAACCGGTGTCGGTTACCGCTTCATGCCACCCGCCAACGCACCTGACTGAGCGTCAGCGCAGCCACTGCCGTCGCATCCAGTATGCGTCGCGGCTTCAATCCCAGGAGATCATTCATGAATCAGCAATCGCCTGTTCGTTCAGGCACGGCCGCGCTCACGCTCGCGGCACTCGGGGTCGTCTACGGCGACATCGGTACCAGCCCGCTGTATGCCTTCAAGGAAGCGTTCAGCGGGCCGCATGCGATGGCGCTCAATCAGCAAAACGTCCTGGCGGCGCTCTCCGCCGTGTTCTGGGCAGTCACCTGCATCATTTCGGTCAAGTACGTCTGGCTGGTGCTGCGTTTTGACAATGATGGCGAGGGCGGTGTGCTGGCGTTGACGGCACTCACCCACCGACTGGCAGAACGGCAGCGCGCCAGTACGCGCATGCTGGCAATCATCGCTACGCTGGGTGTGTTCGCTGCTGCGCTTTTTTACGGTGACGCGCTGATCACGCCCGCAATATCGGTGCTGTCGGCAGTCGAAGGGCTGGGCGTCGCCACCCCGCACGTCGAGAAGTTTGTCGTGCCTATCACTATCGGCGTGCTGATTGCGCTGTTCAGTATCCAGCGCTTTGGTACCGGTCGCGTTGGCGCCCTGTTCGGTCCGATCACCTGCCTCTGGTTCCTTGTCATCGGCGTGCTGGGTTTGCAGAGCATCATCGAAACACCTGTGGTGTTGCAAGCGCTGAACCCGCTGTATGCAATTGACTTCGCGATTGGGCAGCCGGGCAAGATGTTCGTGTTGCTGGCAGCGGTGTTCCTGGCGTTGACCGGCGGTGAGGCTTTGTACGCCGACATGGGCCACTTCGGCGCCCGAGCTGTACGCATCGCCTGGTTCGGGCTGGTGTGTCCGGCGCTGATGCTCAACTACTTTGGGCAAGGTGCTCTGGTGTTGCGCGATCCGGCCGCCATCAAGAACCCGTTTTACCTGCTCGCTCCGGATTCACTATTGCTTGCTCTGGTGGTGCTGGCAACTGCGGCGACTGTCATCGCATCGCAGGCAACCATCTCGGGGGCGTTTTCCATCACCCAGCAGGCCTCGCGTCTCGGCTATCTGCCGCGTATTGGTGTGCGGCATACATCAGACCGGGAGCGCGGGCAGATCTACGTCGGCAGCGTCAACTGGATCATGCTGCTCGGCGTGTTGCTGCTGGTGCTTGAATTCCGTTCGTCGAGCGCTCTCGCTGCCGCCTACGGCATTGCCGTCTCCGGCACCATGATCATCACCTCGATACTGGTGGCGATCGTGTTGCTTCTAACGGCTGGTCGTTCCCGCCTGCCCCTGCTGGCGCTGCTTGCATTGTTCGTCGTGCTGGAAAGCGGCTTCCTCGCTTCCAACCTGTCCAAAGTGGCCGATGGCGGCTGGTTTCCGCTGCTGTTCGGCAGTGCGGTTTTCCTGCTGCTGATGACCTGGAAGAAAGGCTCATCACTGGTGGCGCGACAACGCAGTGCGATAGACCTGCCGGTTCAGGGTATTGCCGCGAGCGTACTGCAGGGCATTCCACGGGTCCCCGGCACAGCGATTTACCTGGCGTCTGATCGCAATCTCGTGCCCAGCGCCCTGTTCCACAACCTCAAGCACTATCACGTGTTGCACGAGCACTTGATCCTGGTCCACGTGCGCACTGAGGAAGTGCCCTACGTGGAAGCTGGCGGCCGGTTGCAGCTTGACCGAAGCGAGCCGGGCCTGTTGCGGATTGATGTGCGCTTTGGCTTTCGCGAGGAACCGGACCTGCTGGCTGCACTCGCATCGGCGGCCAGTCAGGGTGTCGGGATCGACCCGATGACCACCACCTACTTCATTGCCCGTTCCGTAGTACAGGACGGCCCCGGTGAACTGTCGGCGTGGCGCTGCGCGCTATATGCCTGGATGACGCGTCAGGCCGAGGGTGCAGCAGCGTACTTCCGGCTGCCGCCTAACCGCGTTGTCGAACTGGGTACGCAAGTATTGCTCTAAACGCGTACTCGAGCCGCGTCATCAGCTTGTAGCCAATCGCTGTGAATATCGCCGCAACCGTATCGCCTCCCGATGCGGGCGTTTACAGCGACAAGGAACAACAAGCATGGCCAAAGACTTTTCGACGATGGATGACTGCAACCCATCGCACAATCAGAGCATCCACGACCTCTCCAACCCCCTGCGGCGAACCATCCTGCGGGGTGGTCTTGCGACAACCATCAGTAGTCTGCTGGCACCATTAGGCGCGGTGTCACTCAGCGGTTGCAGCACCACGCCCACGGGCATCGGCCCGATGCTTGGCTTCAAATCAGTCACCATGAACGATCTCGACACCGTCACCGTGCCCGATGGCTATCGCGTGCAGGTGCTGTACCGCTGGGGTGACGCGGTGGGCATTGCCGGCAACATGCCGGCATACAAGTCCGACGCCAGCAACACTGCGACTGAGCAAGAGGCACAGGCGGGCATGCATCACGACGGCATTCACTACTTTCCGCTCGATGGCAGCCAGCGCGGCCTGCTGGTGATGAATCATGAGTACACCGATGACGGCCTGCTGCACGTCGGCGGAATGCGGGACTGGAGTGCCGAAAAGGTTGCCAAGGCGCAGGCCGCGATGGGCGTTTCGGTGATCGAAATCGTCAACCGAGGCAATAGCTGGGAGGTGGTACGCCCGTCCCGCTTTGCCCGTCGAGTTACCGCGACCACGCCAATGCTGATCACCGGTCCGGCTCGCGGTCACGCCAGGCTGCGCACCCGCGATGACGCCTCGGGCGCGGTGGTGCTCGGCACCGTCAACAACTGCGCACATGGCTTCACCCCGTGGGGCACTTACCTGACCTGCGAAGAAAATTTCAATGGCTATTTCAACGGCCCCGACAAGCCCGACGCCGATCAGGCGCGCTGGGGGCTGAAGAAGGGCGGCGCTGGCTACCGTTGGCACGAGTTCGATGAGCGCTTTGACGTGGCCAGACACCCGAACGAATACAACCGTTTTGGCTGGGTGGTTGAAATCGACCCGATGGACCCGACCTCGACGCCCGTCAAGCGCACTGCGCTGGGCCGCGCCGCGCACGAAGGTGCGCACGTGACGCAGACTCGCGACGGTCGTGTGGTGGTCTACATGGGCGAGGATTCACGCTTCGAATACATCTACAAGTTCGTCAGCCGCGATGCCGTGCGCCCGGGCGGTGCCAAAGCCAACGCCGATCTGCTTGACCACGGCACGCTGTACGTCGCGCGCTTCAACGCGGGTGGCCGTGGGGAGTGGATTGAACTGACGCAAGGCAAGAACGGTTTGACCGCCGAGCGCGGCTTCGCGTCACAGGGCGACGTGGTGATCAGCACGCGGCAGGCGTCCGACTTGGTCGGTGCTACCAAGATGGATCGGCCGGAGTGGATTGCCAGCGACGCGAAGACCGGCTGGGTGTACTGCACATTGACCAACAACGTCAGCCGCGGCAAGCCCGGCTTCCCCGGCGTCGATGCCGCCAACCCGCGCGTTGAAAACACCATGGGCAACATCATCCGCTGGAAGGAAGACGGCGATTTCGCGGCCACGACGTTTGTCTGGAACCACTTCGTGATGGCCGGCAACCCGGTACTTGATCGTGCCGACGCCAAGGGCAACGCTAAGGGCGATCAGCTCGGCAGCCCGGATGGTTTGTGGGTGGACGGCCGTGGCGTGCTGTGGATTGAGACTGACATCTCGACCAGCACGCTTGGCAAGGGCGATTACGCTGCCACGCCAAACAACGGCATGTACGCGGCAGACACGACGACGGGTGAAATCCGTCGATTTCTGGTGGGTCCGCGTGGCTGCGAACTCACTGGCGTCATCATGACCCCGGACATGAAGAGCCTGTTTGTCAACATCCAGCACCCGGGCGAACCAGCCAGCGAACGTAGCAACCCTGACGAAGTGATGAAGGTGTCAACCTGGCCCGACAAGGCGCGTCCACGCTCGGCGACCATCGTCATCACGCGCGCTGATGGGGGTGTGATCGGGGCCTGACCTTCTGCGCACAATCGATGCAAACAACAAAGGGGCCTCGCGGCCCCTTTTGCTGACGTCAAACTTGTTTGACGTGGCGCTTACTGTGCAGTGCGTGCACCAAGGAAGTGCTGTGCATAGCGGGGCGCCATGCGCTCGATGGGCAGCAGAACGAAGAAGTCAGCACTGTCAAAATCCGGGTCCCAGGCCGGTTCGCCGCAGACCCAGGCACCCAGCCGCAGATAGCCCTTGAGCAGTGGTGGCACGGCGGGGCGCGCGCCCATCGGATCGCCGAGCGACTGCAAGCCGCGAATCGGCTCGACGCGGAAGTCTTCCGGTGCGAGATGCCTGGCCAGCAATTCGCTGCGCAGTGCGCCGACGTTGAGGGCACCGCTGTCCAGCGGCACGCTGGCGCAGCCGGCGAGGTACTTCACACCGTGGTTGCGTACATACATGCCAAGACCGGACCACAGTCGCGCCAGCGCGCCGCTGCTACGGTAGGCGGGGTGGATGCAGGCGCGCCCGACCTCGAAAATTTCATGCGCGATCGGTCGCAGGCTGTCGATGCGGAACTCGCCTTCCGAATACATGCGCTTGACCGCGCGCGCGGCCCACGGCGCCATGATGCGATACGTACCTACGACCTTGCCGAGGCTCTCGTCGATGACGATCAGGTGATCGCAAACGGCGTCGAAGTCATCGACGTCGCGGCCGTCGTGCCGGTGCAGATCAGCGCCCATCTCTTCACAAAACACCTTGTAGCGCAGCCGCTGGGCCGCGATGATTTCCGGGGCACTGGTGGCAAGCCGCACGCTCAGCGGTGACTCGCTGGGGGCTTCGACGCTGGACGGGACAGAGATACTCGGCTGCTGAAGCGACATGCGGATGACTCCGTTGATTCGACGCCCGCAATGTAGGAACGCTGCGTGACATTCGCGTGACGCACTCACGACAAACGCATGACGCCGCTACGTGAAGCGGTCTGTCATGTCATCGCCATGTCACATGCCCAGCACAAAATTTCGTTGTGGCCCGGTTGCCAATGAGTGAACGGGTTGCGCAATATCGTCGCAACCCGTTCTCGCTCAATATTGGCGCACCGGCATCGTTCCCCGATGTGATCGGCGTTGCGCACATGCAGCGTGCCGGTCACCACTTCTCGATACCTCCCTTCGGGCTCCTCACGGAGCCCATTTTTCTTGTCACACATCGCAACGGTGTTCGAGCAATGCGTGTTGCCGGAGGCGCGGCGCTACTTCGTACGCACCGCAAACGACACGCCGTATTTCGTCCACCGAGTCGCTTCAACATCCAGCAGATAGGCAGTCAAGGGGCGTTCGGCGAGCCAGCGGGCGTCTACGGCCAGCACGAACGCCTCGCCGTTTACGGCCAGTGCAACGGCAGGGACTTCGTCAATGCGGCCGTGGCAGAACAAGGCTGCCAGACGCAGGCAGACCAGGCGGGTCAGCAGTTTGGGCGGCAGCGACGCGCGGTCAATTTTCTTGATCGAACCGGTGTGACCGAGCACCAGCAGTGCGAGCGCGGCCCGCTCCTGCTCGGCAAAGCCGTAAATGTCGGAGTGCTCAATGATGTAGGCTGAATGCTGGTGATAGTCCTCATGCGCGATGGCCATGCCGATTTCGTGCACTGCTGCAGCCCACGACAACAGCGCGTCAGGTCCAGCCGGATCAATGCGTTGCCAGAACGACTGCGCCAGCGCTGCCACGCGTCGCGCCTGCTCCGTGTCGACGCCGTAGCGATGCTGCATGCGTGATACGGTGACCATGCGCGGGTCGTCGTCAGCCGGTGCGTCACTTCGGTGCAGCATGTCGTACACCACACCCAGACGCAGCGCGCCTTCTGCGGGTTCCATCCGCACGACATTCAGCTCCTGCATCAGGCCAATCAGGATGGCGAGTCCGCCTGGCAACACCGGGGCGCGGCTCGGTTTGAGGGCTGCCAGTTCGATCCGGTTCATCTGCCCGACATCAATCAGTGCACCTTTCAGCCGCGTCATCGCTTCGACGGTGATGGCGTCTCCGAAGCCGTTTTCAGTGATGATTTCGTAAATCGCACGGATGGTGCCGGACGACCCATAGGCGATGTCCCAGCCCTGCTTGTAGCGCTTCTGCAGCACCTCGAGCCGCGAGCGGACGTAGACGTCGGCCTTGCGGAATGCCGCCGGGGTGACGGTAGCGCCGGGGAAGAAATGTTGCGACAGCGTGACGGCACCAAGCGGAAAGGATTCGGTCAGCTCCGGGTCATAGCGGCGACCAACGATGAACTCGGTCGAGCCGCCGCCGATGTCAACAATCAGCCGCTCCTGTTCACTCCACGGCAGCGTGTGGGCACAACCGAGGTAAATCAGGCGCGCTTCTTCCGGGCCGGAAATGATGTCGATCGGCAGGCCGAGCGCGTGCTCGGACTGACGCAGCAAGTCTTCGCCGTTGCGGGCCACCCGATAGGTGCTGGTCGCTACCGCGCGCACACGATCGGCCGGAATCGCGCCCAGTCGCTCACGGAAGCGCGCCAACGCCTCACAGGCCTCGCGGATCTTGTCGTTCGAGAGATGACTGTCCTGGTCAAGACCACCCGCGAGCCGCACGCCTTCGCGGTGGGTGCTGATCGGCACGATCTGTCCGCCCTCTTCCTTTGCAATCAGCAGGCGGAAACTGTTGGAGCCGAGGTCCACCGCGGCCAGCGGCGCCCCCGACTGTCTTCGTAATGTCACAGCGCGATCCTATTGTCCAGTTGGCAAAGCATATTGCAGGAGTGTGACATGGGGGTGACGCTGACCTGGATGGCGCTCGGTGCGCTGGTGGCCGCAGCGGCAGGCGCGGCCGTGCGGGGATATCGTCGCAGCGATGCTGCCCTGACGGCACTGGCCGAAGCCTCGCGACTGGACTGAGCCGGCAGAAAGGTCCCGCCCACGCTCCAGGTTGCTTCGTCGCGTGCACGGCGGGCGCATCTGCGTTAACTTCGCGGCATTCCATTGGCCACGGAGACCCCGCAGTGACACTCAGTGACGCCGATCTTGCCGATCTGAAAACGGCAAAACAATTGCTTGAGCATCCCGGCCTCGCCGCCAAGATCAGCAGCTTTGTTGGCACGCCCGTCGAGAAGGGCTTTGCGCTGTTGCCGAAGCAGTGGCACTCGGTGGTGAACGATGCCACGCAAAAGGCCATCGAATCCGCGCTGAATGTAGCGTTGTGGACGATGGACCAGGGTGAAGCGAGCCTGACGAAATCGACGCCTGCCAACTGGTGGCACAAACTGGCTGCGGGCGCCTCGGGCGCCGCTGGCGGTGCTTTTGGCCTCGCTGCGCTCGCGGTCGAGCTGCCGGTATCGACCACCATCATGCTGCGCTCAATCGCCGACATTGCTCGCAGCGAGGGCGAGAATCTCAAGCTTGCCGACGCCCGGCTGGAATGCGTGCAGGTGCTCGCGCTCGGTGGCAAGGCGAGCAGCGACGACGCGGCGGAAGTCGGCTACTTTGCAGCACGCGCGGCGATGGCAAGTGCCGTGTCGGAGGCGGCGAAGCATCTGGCTACCCAGGGCCTGACACAGCATGGGGCGCCGGCCATCGTGCGACTGATTACGCAGGTCGCGTCGAGGTTTTCCATTGTCGTCTCCGAGAAAGCTGCTGCCCAGGCGGTGCCGGTGGTGGGGGCGATTGGTGGCGCGGTGATCAACACGCTGTTCATTGATCACTTTCAGGACATGGCGCGCGGCCACTTCATTGTGCGTCGCCTGGAGCGGGCCTATGGCGCGAGCGAGGTGAAGCGGCTCTACGCCGAATCCTGAACATGCAGCAGCGATCGGGCCGCTGCCTTATTCCACCAGTCCGCCGCGCGCCGAAATGGCCGTGATGTCCACATAGCGGCTGCTGCCGCCCACCCGCATCGGGCCAAAGTCGAGCACCGGTGAGGCGCGTAGTGCCGCGCTCACCTTCGGCGCTGTGGGCTCGCCATCGACCCGCTCCAGCGCTGCTACCAGCAGCTTCGCCACCACGTAGCCTTCGAGAGTGTGTTGCGACGGCGGTTCGTCGCGATACTGCTTCATCAGATTGCGATGCTCGCGCTGGAACGGGTGAATGGTCTTGCCCGGCGGCGGCACCGTCTGCGTAATCATCATCCCTTTGGCGGCGCTGCCGGCCAGCTCGGCCAGCGTGCGGTGATCGACCGTGGAGAAGCCAAGCAGTGGCGCCAGCGGCAGGATTCGGCGGGCATGCTGCACGACCGGCGCGACGCCCAGCGCGTCACCCGCCACGATGACGGCGCCGAACGACGGTACCGCTGTTTTGCCGGCACCCGAAGCCGCCTTGCCGAGTGCCGCGAATTGCGCCGGCTTCAATTGTTGCCACTGCTGGGCGGTGCCATCAAAAGCGAACGTGAGGTTGCGGGCGCGCGCTTCCTCGCGCAAGGCAAGCGCACAGGCGTTGGCGTCCGGCCCATCGCCACGCACCAGCGCGACGGCGCCTTCGCTGAAGGTCTTTAGCATGTCGAGCAGTACCCGAGCCTCGTCGCGGTAAGTGGCGCGCACCGGCAGCACGCGATTGGCGATGCGGGCGCGATCAAGGTCGGCACCGGTCGGGGCGCCTACGATGGTGATCGCCGAGGCGCGCACGCGCGGCGCGGTGGCCGCCGCGATCAGCGTTTCTTCGCTGGTTGGCGCGATCAGCACATCGACATCATTTTCGGTGAGCAGCTTCTCCACGTTGGTTACGGCATCGGCGGCGCGACCCGAATCGTCGAGCTGCACAAGCTGAATGCGGCGGCCACGCACGCCGCCGCGGGCATTGATGGCATCAAAGTAGGTGCGAACGCCGTTGGAAAAGTCTTTGCCCAGATTCGATAGGCCAGACAGGTCGAGCGTTTGTGCGACGACGATGTCGCGGGCGTGAGCGGCCGTTGCCGTGAACGCGACGAAGGTTGCCAGCAGCGCGGCGATGAGATGTTGCGTCAGTCGGACTGGCGTCGAAGGTGGGGTCATTCCTTGCCTCAAAGTTGATGCCGCGCCAGCGTCAAGCAGCGACGCCGCGCGAGGATGGGAATGGTCCTGAAAGTTTGTTACGCGGTGGCGACGCTTATCATCTTTTGCACGAAATCCCCAGTGGGTATGGGCTCGGGCATAAATCGGCCAAAAGTCGACTTTGACACTAAATGCACTTCTAGCCCTCAATAAATAAGGGATTACCTAAAAAGCTGTCTGCGTTTGCTATCTGCCTGCGCGCCGTCGCAACGGCACTTGACTGCGATCAATGACCGCAGCGCTCGGCGCGCCACAATCCGCGTCACCGTGACGCCTGCCGACTGGATGGCGGGCGTTGTGGTGGTTACAACCATGGCCAAGAAATTCCCTATCCACCCGGCTCACCCCGAGCGCAACTGCTGGGGCTGCGACAAATATTGCGCAGCCGATCAGATGGCCTGCGGCAACGGCACCTCGCGTACCCAGCATCCGGTGGAATTCTTCGGCGACGACTGGCTCGAGTGGCAGGCACCAGCCACCGCTGTCGCGCCGGAAGTGAAAGAGACGGGCTGACCTCACACCGCCCTCGTCTGCCTCGTCAAAGACATGACAGCGGACCTCGTCGCGCCGCTCGCACCGGCTTTCATCCAAAATGCGGCAGAACGCGCTGGCCCGATTCATCCGCAATCGCGGCAATTGCCGGCGTGACCAATCACAAGGAGGAGCCATGAATCGATTCACTCGCGCTGCCGTTGCAGCCGCTGTCGTCTGCGCGCTGTACGGCGCGGCACAGGCGCAAACCATTCTGCGCTGGGGCGACGTGGTGGGCGGCAGCCACCCGCAGGTACAGATGATTGACCGCGTGGCCGCCGAGGTGAAGGCGAAGACCGGCGGTCGCGTCGAGATCCAGGCATTTGCCGGCGGCCAGATCGGCGGCTCGCGCGACATGATCGAGGCGGTGGCCAATGGGTCGCAGCAACTGGTCACCGAGGGCGCGGCCAATTTCGGCGCCTGGATTCCGTCGATCTCGGTCGTGGAGGCACCGTACATCTGGCGCGATCCACAGCATCTGATCAAGGCGCTCAATGGTCCGCTGCTGGCGCAGTACAACGAGCAACTGGTCAAGGCGCGGGGCATGCGCATTCTCGGCGCGGTGTACTACGGCACCCGTCACGTCACCACGTCCACCAAGGCGGTGAACACGCTGGCTGACATGAAGGGGCTCAAGCTTCGAGTGCCGGAGAATGACGTGTTCAAGGCGATGGCCGAGAGCTGGGGCGCGCGCCCGACGCCGATGAATTTCAATGAACTTTATCTGGCGCTCAAGCAGGGCGTCGTCGATGGTCAGGAAAATCCGCTACCCACCATCAAGAGCGGCAAGTTTTACGAAGTGCAGAAATACCTGGTGCTCTCCGGCCACATCATGACGCCGCGCCTGGTGGTGGTGAACGATGCGGCGTGGCAGAAGATCGCGGCGGCGGATCGCAAAGCCGTGGAAGATGTGCTGAAGGCGCAAATGGCGTGGGCCGACAGCCAGATCATCGCGCAGGAGAAAACCCTGGTCGACGAGTTCAAGGCGGCGGGTGTCACCGTGTTGCAGCCGGATGTGGCCGAGTGGCGCAAGGCAACGCTGGCCGCCGTGCCGCCGAAGTTTGAAGCGAAGTGGGGCAAGGGCACCTACGAGTCCATCGCCAACATGAAATGACCGCCCTGCGCTGGGCACGCGGCGCGCTGCACGCCACCGCCATCACACTCTTCGTGCTGATGGTGGGGCTGGTGTTGGCGCAGGTCGTTGCGCGCAAGTTTTTCGAGCCGCTGGTGTGGAGCGAGGAGCTGGCGCGCTACCTGTTCATCTGGGTGGCGTTCCTCGGGTGGGTCGTTGCCACGGAGCGCCGCTCGCACATTGCCATCACCCAGTTCAGCGAGCGGGCGAGCCCGCGCCTGCAGCGGGTGCTGGGCTGGTCGGGTGACATCGGTATCGTGGTGCTGATGGTCTGGTTGCTCTGGTTCGGCATGAAGCTGGTCGACAACAATCGTGACGTCGAGACCGTGACGCTGTTCTTCAACTATGCAGTGGTCTATGCCGTGCTGCCGGTGGCGGCCATTGCCATTGGCGGGCTCACGATCGCGAGAATGCGGGAGCGGCTCGGCCAATGACCACGCTGATGCTCGTCATTCTGGCGCTCTGGTTTGTGCTGCTGTTCACCGGCGCGCCGATCTATGCGCTCATGGCACTGGCAGGCGCGGCTTTCATCGCGGCGGCCGGCATCAACCCGATTGCAGTGCCGCAGAAATTGTTGAAGGCGGCCGACAGCTTTCCATTGCTGGCTGCGCCGATGTACATCCTGATGGGTTCGCTGATGAACACCTCGGGTGTTACCGAACGCATCTTCCGCTTCGCGACGGTATGTGTGGGCTGGTGGAAAGGCGGCTTGTGCCACGCCAACATTCTCGGCAGCGTGATCTTTGCTGGCATGAGCGGCTCGGCAGTGGCGGATGCGGGCGGCATCGGCACCATCGAAATCAAAGCGATGCAGGATGCGGGCTACGACACCGAGACGGCAGCGGCTGTCACCGCCGCGTCTGCCACCATCGGGCCGATCATCCCGCCGTCGCTGCCGATGATCATCTACGGCGTGTCGGCAGAGGCGTCGATTGGCGACCTGTTCCTGGGCGGTGTGGTGCCTGGCTTGCTGATGGCGGTGGCGCTGATGATCATGGTGCGGGCCATTGCGCTTCGCCGTAATCTGCCGCGGGTGCCATTCCCCGGCGCGCGTGACGTGTGGCTGGCATTCAAGGGCGCGTTCTGGGCACTGCTGTGCCCGGTGGTGCTGTTCGGCGGCATGATGAGCGGGTACTTCACCGCCACTGAATCGGCGGCGGTAGCAGCGTTCTATGCGCTGGTCGTCGGTTTGGGCTACGGCGAGTTCCGCGTCCGCGACTTGCCGCGCATCGTGCTGGACACCGTAGAGACAACGGGTGTGATGATGGCGCTGGTGATGAGCGCGGCACTGCTCGCCTATGCGCTCTCACTGTCACGCCTGCCGCAGAACTTTGGCGGCTGGCTGACGCAGACGGTGAGCTCGCCGATCATGTACCTGATTCTGGTCAACGTGATTCTGTTGATCGTCGGCTGCTTCATGGAAGCCATCGCCGCGATGCTGATCCTGATCCCGATTCTGGTGCCGCCCGCACTCGCGCTCGGGATCGACCCGATCCAGTTTGGCGTCGTCGTCGTGCTGAACCTGATGATCGGCACCATCACACCACCGGTGGGCATTGTGCTGTTCGTCACCGCCCGCGTTGCCAACTTGCCCTTCGCCGCCGTGGTGCGCGCCACCCTGCCGTTCCTGTGGCCGCTGCTTGCGGTGCTGGTGGCCATCACCTTTGTGCCGGCGCTGACGACATGGTTGCCGGGGGTGATGCGGTAACGGTGAAGATATTGGCGGCTAATGCCGCCAGACTTTGAGCCCGCGCAGGGATTCCATCGCGTCAAAGTCGCGATCATTGTGTAGCAGCGCGTGATTGTGTTCTATGCAGTAGGTGGCCTGCAGCACGTCGATCGGGCTGGCTATGGTGACCCCGCGGGCGCGCAGCTCGCGGTAGTGCTGCGCGGCGGCACGACAGATCGCGTCGCCGCCGATGGCGATGACGTCAAGCGCGCGCATTACGCTGTCGGCGGCCACATAGTCATGCTCGTGGCGAAAGCCGCGAAGCACCTCAAACAGGGCAAGGTCTGCGATGGCGACAGGCGCGGCAGCTTCGTCGAGCAATTCAGCGAGCTGCTCAACGGCGGCGGTTTCTTGACCACGGAAGAAATCAATCCACACGCTTGAATCAACCAGAATCACTTGCTGCGCGCTTTCTTTGCGGTGGCTTTCGGGGCAGCGGATGCTGAGTGGGCGTACGGCGGCGGCGCCGGGCTGTGGGCGGTGAGCGCGGTGCTTGATGAAATATCGGTGGCGCCGGCTGACAAAGGGCTGTCGTCCCATTGCAATTTGCCGCGAAGGGCAAGGATGTCGCGATACGCGGCCTTGCGCGCGAGAAGCTGCAAGCCGGCTTCAACCGCTTCGCGCTTGGTGGAAAACGGCCCGGCACGCATGGCGGCTTCCATCAAGGTGTCGTCGATATCAATGTTGGTACGCACAGCAATTGATTGAATGTGTAAAAGCAATACACATTTTACACATTCAGGTTTCCCTGAACGTCATGCCGAGCGTCCGAGGCAAGGTTTAAGCCGGCAAAAACTCCGACAACACCGCGCCAGTATGTGACTTCGCCTTTGCCTTGAGCACCGTCGGCACGTCGCCAGCGACGACCACCGTGCCGCCGCCGGTGCCGCCCTCCGGACCCATGTCGATGATCCAGTCGGCTTCGGCGATGAGGTCGAGGTTGTGTTCGATCAGGATCACCGTGTTGCCGGCGTTGACCAGCCGGTGCAGCACATGGATCAGCTTCTCCACGTCCGCCATATGCAAGCCAACCGTCGGTTCGTCGAGCACGTACAGCGTGTGCGGGTTGAGGCGGCGCTGGCCGGCGCTGCGACCAGCAGGCGCGGAGGCAGTTGCCTGCCCACTGGCGGCCAGTTTTTTCGCTCGGGCGACGGCTGCCTTGGTCGGCGCGGGCAAATCGCCTGCAGTGAGCGCAAAAGTCTCTTTCACTTTGGCGAGCTCGGTGACCAGCTTGATGCGCTGCGCCTCGCCGCCGGAGAGCGTCGGGCTCGGTTGCCCCAGCGTGAGATAGCCCAGCCCCACATCCTGCATGAGCTTCAGCGGATGATGGATGGACGGCATCGTTGCGAAAAAATCGACCGCGTCGTCGACGTCCATCGCCAGCACGTCACCAATGGATTTGTCACGCCACAGCACCGACAGCGTCTCGCTGTTGAAGCGGGCGCCGTTGCAGACGTCGCACGGCAGCTTCACGTCGGGCAGAAAGTTCATTTCCACCGTTACCATGCCGGCCCCGGCGCAGACATCGCAGCGGCCGCCGGCAGTGTTGAACGAGAAGCGACCTGGGCCGTAGCCGCGCATCTTCGCCTCGGAGGTCTCGGCGTAGAGCTTGCGGATGTTGTCCCAGAAGCCGATATAAGTGGCCGGGCAGGAGCGCGGTGTCTTGCCAATGGGCGTCTGGTCAACCTCAAGCACCCGATCCACATCCTCCCAGCCGGTCAGCGATTTGCAGCCGGTGAGTGCGGGTGCTTTTTTCCTCGTGTTGCGCGCCGCTACCAGCGCCTGCAGATTTTCATGTAGCACCTCGCGCGCAAGTGTCGATTTGCCGGAACCGGAGACGCCGGTGATCACGGATAGACGCGCGAGCGGCAGCGAGGTCGAGACATTCTTCAGGTTGTGCAGATTGGCGCCACTCACCGCAATGGCGGCGTCATTCTTGCTAACCGGCGCACGCTGATGTAGCGGATGCGCGAGCGGCTTCTTCAAGAAGCGGCCGGTGATCGACTTCGGGTTCGCCTTCAGCTCCGCAGCGGTTCCCTCGGCAACAATCTCGCCGCCGCGCACGCCTGCGCCTGGCCCAAGGTCAATGATGTGGTGCGCGCGCTTGATGGTGTCCTCGTCGTGCTCGACGACCACCAGCGTATTGCCCTTGGCCTGCAGTTTCTCCAGCGTGTCGAGCAGGATGCGGTTGTCGCGCGCATGCAGGCCAATGGTCGGTTCGTCAAGCACATAGGCAACACCCTGCAGGTTGGAGCCAAGCTGCGCGGCCAGGCGAATGCGCTGCGCCTCGCCGCCAGAGAGCGTCGGCGCCGAGCGGTCCAGCGTGAGATAGCCGAGCCCTACCTCCTGCAGGAATGCGAGCCGCGATTTCACTTCCACCAGGATGTCGCGCGCAATTTCTTCCTCGCGTACAGAGAGCTTCAACACATTCACGAAGCGCTCAACATCGATCACCGAATGCGCAACGACCGCATGAATGCCCTGCTCGCGGAAGCGCACGTTGCGCGCCACCGGGTTCAGTCGTGCGCCCTCACATGACGTGCAAAGCTCGAACGCTTCTTTCGCGTCGAGGAAGGCGTCCAGCTCGCGGTCGGCGAATTCTTCGCTGACACGATCATCACGCTTGAAGCCCTTGACGCTTTCGCCAGTGCCCTGGCAACTGGTACACCAGCCATGCTTGCTGTTGAAGGAGAACAGCCGGGGATCAAGCTCGGCGAAGCTGGTGCCGCAGCTTGGGCAGGCTCGTTTGGTGGAAAACACCGTCAGTTCGGCCTCCTCACTGCCCTTCTTCCACGACAACACCTGCACCACACCCTTGCCGTAGTCGAGGCCCGACACCAGCGCGGCGCGGAGGTCCTTCTCGCCCTTTGCCGCTACCTCAACGGTAGCAACCGGCAGTTCAATGTTGTGCTCGGCAAAGCGATCAAGGCGGGGCCACGGCGCGACCGGGATCAGCTCGCCATCCACCCGCAGATGTACAAAGCCCTTACCTTTGGCCCACTTGGCGAGATCGGTGTAGAGCCCCTTGCGATTGACCACCAGCGGTGCAAGGATCGTCGCGTGCTTGCCCTTGCATTCCTTCATGACCCGTGCGGCGATGGCATCGAGCGACTGCGGCTCGATGGGCACGTCGCAGGTCGGGCAATACTGGGTGCCGAGCTTCATCCAGAGCAGACGCAGGAAGTGATAGATCTCGGTCAGCGTGGCGACGGTCGACTTGCGCCCGCCGCGTGATACGCGCTGCTCGATTGCGACTGTTGGTGGAATGCCGTGAATGGCGTCCACGTCCGGGCGCGCCGAGGGCTGAACGAACTGGCGTGCATAGGCGTTGAGTGACTCAAGGTAGCGGCGCTGACCCTCGTTGAAGATGATGTCGAACGCCAGCGTCGATTTGCCAGAGCCGGACGGTCCGGTGATGACCGTGAAGCCCTTGGCCGGAATCTCCACGCTCACGTTTTTCAGATTGTGCTCACGGGCATGCAGTACGCTGATGTTGCGCGCGACGGCGCGATGCAGATAGGTGCCGCGCGGCTCGGCGGCCTTCAGCGTGCGCGTTGATTCAGCCAGCGAAGCCAGATCACGGTCATAGTCGTTGAGTGCCTTGCCAGTGTGCGAACGCCTGTCGCGACGGATTGCATCTGGCGTGCCGGTGAAGATCACCTCGCCGCCCGCGTCGCCGCCTTCGGGGCCAAGGTCGATCAGCCAGTCGCTGGCGTTGATCACATCGAGATTGTGTTCAATAACCACAATGGAGTGCCCGGCATCGAGCAGCTTGTCGAAGGCAGCGAGCAGCTTGGCGATGTCGTCAAAGTGCAAACCGGTGGTCGGCTCGTCGAACACGAACAGCTTGCCGCGCGGTTTGGTCGGGTCTTCCGGTTTGATGCGACGGGGCAGCATCGCAATCGGGCGCCCGCCGTCCGGACCGGCGCTCTCGGCCAGATGCCCGGCCAGTTTGAGGCGCTGCGCCTCACCGCCGGAAAGCGTTGGCACCGGCTGCCCGAGGCGCACGTAGTCGAGACCAACATCCGCGAGCGGCTGCAGGGTGCGCAACACCTCGGCGCCGCCCTTGATGTCAGCAAAGAACGCAATCGCCTCGCTGACGGTCAGCTCCAGCATGTCGCTGATGCTTTTGTCGTTGACTTTGACCTCGCGCACTTCGGCGCGGAAGCGGGTACCATCGCAATCGGGGCACCGCAGGTAAACGTCGGACAAGAACTGCATCTCGACGTGCTCAAAGCCGGAACCGGAGCAGGTCGGGCAGCGGCCGTTGCCGGCGTTGAAACTGAAGGTGCCCTGCGTGTAGCCACGCTCAACGGCGACCGCAGCTTTGGCGAAGATGGCGCGGATCGCGTCAAAGGCGCCGACAAAGCTCGCCGGGTTGGATCGCGACGACTTGCCGATCGGCGACTGGTCGACAAACACCACATCATCAATGTTCTGGTGTCCGAGTAGCAGATCGTAGGTACCCGGCGCATCGGTCGTCTTGCCCTTGACCTTGTACAGCGCCGGCACCAGAATGTCCTGCACCAGGCTTGACTTGCCGGAGCCGGAGACGCCGGTGACCGTGACCAGCCCGCGCAGCGGAAACTGCACGTCGATGCCTTTGAGATTGTTCTCGCGGGCGCCGGTGAGGGTGATGCAGTCGAGCCCCTCTCCCTTGAGGGGAGAGGGGTTGGGGAGAGGGTGACCTTGGCTCGTTCTCGCCAAGTTGGATGAGGTGGTCGCCGTCCCCCTCTCCCCCTGCCCCTCCCCCACCGGGGGGGAGGGGAGAATACGCCGCTTTCGCGTCAGCCGCTCCCGTCCCAGCAAATAGGCCGCAGTGCGCGAATCCCGCGTGCTCGCCAGCTCGCGCGGTGCGCCATCGAAGATGATGTTGCCGCCGCGCTCGCCGGGGCCGGGGCCGACATCCAGCAGGCGATCCGCCGCGAACATGATCTGCGGATCGTGTTCCACGACCACCAGCGTATTGCCGGCCGTCTTGAGCCGCTGCATGACGCCAATGATGCGCGTCATGTCGCGCGGATGCAGGCCGATGGAAGGCTCGTCCAGCACGAACAACGTGTTGGTGAGCGAAGTGCCGAGCGCAGTGGTGAGGTTGATGCGCTGCACTTCGCCGCCCGAGAGCGTGCGGCTCTGGCGGTCGAGCGTGAGATAGCCAAGCCCCACGTCGCACAGATAGCCGAGCCGCGACCGCACTTCGCCAAGCACCAGCTCGCCCGCTTCATCCATCACGGCGCCCACCGCAGCAAAGTCCAGCGTGGCGAAGAATTGTCGCAACCGTTCGATCGGCAACAGCATCAGATCGTGAATGGTGAGGCCGGGCAGCGCTTCCAGCGTGCTGCGCTCAAACTTGAAGTGGCGGGGTGAAAAGCGTTTGCCAGGTGGCAACACGGCGTCGGCATTGGCCTTCGATCCAAGCCGGAAGTTGATCGACGTCGGCTTCAGCCGGGCGCCTTCACAGGCGTTACAAGGTGTGTAGGCGCGGTACTTCGACAGCAGCACGCGGATGTGCATCTTGTACGCCTTCGACTCCAGCCAGTCGAAGAAACGCATCACGCCGTACCACCTCTTGTTGGCGTCCTTCTCCCATGAGCGCCAGGTGTCGTCACCTTCGACGATGTAGCGGCGGTCGTTCGGCCCGAGATCGCGGAACGGCACATCCATGGGGATGTTGCGGGCCGTCATGTACTTCTTCAGATCGTCCTGGCATTCCTTGAAGCTCGCGGTCTGCCACGGCTTGATCGCGCCTTCGGCCAGCGTTTTGCCTTCATCCGGAATCACCAGCCCCAGATCAACACCAATCACCCGCCCGAAGCCACGGCAGGTCTCGCAGGCACCTAGAGGATTGTTGAACGAGAACGAAGACGGATGTGGATCGCTGTAGGTGATGTCGCAGGCAGCGCAGTGCAGATCGGCCGAATAGCGCCATGTCGCCGCGTCGCCGTCCAGCACAAAGACGTTTGTCCGTCCCTTGCCGTGCAGCAGCGCGGCTTCCAGCGCCTCCATCACGCGTGCCTTCTCCGCAGTACCGATGCGCATGCGATCCTGCACCACATGCATCACGGTGACGCCGTCGCGCTTCTCCTGGCTATGTACGCGCGTGTAGCCCTGTGCCGAGAGGAACTGCTCGACCTCGGCTTCCTTGAAGTTCTCCGGCACGGTCACCGGGAAGGTGATCGCGAGACGCGGATCATCAGCCTTTGCCGCCCGCAGCTTGAGGTCTATGTAAATCGAATCCGGCGTATCCTGCCGCACCGGTTGCCCGCAGCCCTGACAATGCAGCGCTGCGAAGCGGGCGAACATTAGCTTGAGGTGATCATTCACCTCGGTCATGGTGCCTACCGTGGAGCGCGAGGTGCGCACCGGATTGGTCTGGTCAATCGCGATGGCAGGCGGGATGCCCTCGATGCGGTCCACCTGCGGCTTGTCCATGCGGTCGAGGAACTGCCGCGCATAAGGCGAGAATGTCTCAACGTAGCGCCGCTGCCCTTCGGCGTAGAGCGTGTCGAACACCAGCGACGACTTGCCCGAGCCCGACACGCCGGTCACCACGGTCAGTTCACCAGTGTGGATGTCGAGGTCGAGGTTCTTGAGGTTGTTCTGGCGCGCGCCGCGGATGCGGATGTCAGTCGTGGCGAGTGCGGTGACGTTCGCGGGCAGCGCGGGCGCAACCGATTTGCGCTTGCGGGACGGGGCAGATGCAGGCATGGAAAGCGGGGGTAAGGCAGGCCGCGCAACGGGCTTTGCGCGAGAATGTGCAGTGTATCGGTAAAGCTGTGCAAATGCACAGTAGTTGTCGGTGGCGCAAAGATCGCTACCAAACCGCATAAATAAGGCCAAACCTTGAAGAATCTACTGCTGCTTTCCAACTCGCGCATGCCTGATCGTGGCTATCTTGAGCACGCCGTTGATGCGATCCGCGAGACGCTGGGTGACGCCAAAAAGGTGGTGCTGATTCCGTTCGCCAGCGTCACCATCGTCTGGGATTCGACCGCGAAGAACGTACGTCTCGGCCTGCAGGTGCTGCGGGATGAAGGCGTGGAAATCACGGCGATCCATCACTTCAAGGACCCAATCGCGGCGCTCGCCGAGTGCGACGCCATCATGGTCAACGGCGGCAACACCTTCAACCTGCTGCATCATTTGCGTCGCAAGGAGCTGATCGTACCGCTGCGCAACGAGATTCTGAAGGGCAAGCCCTACGTCGGCTGGAGCGCGGGCAGCGGCATCTGCGCGCCGACCATCCGCACCAGCAACGACATGCCCATCATCGATCCGGCCGGGCTCGATTCATTGGGTGTCATCAACTTCCAGCTGAATGCGCACTACACCAACGCCGTGCCCGAGGGCTGGATGGGTGAGACGCGCGATCAGCGTCTCGCGGAGTTCCTGCACATCAACCCGACGATGCCGGTGTTTGGTCTGCCCGAGGGCGACTGGCTGCGCGTCAAGGGTACGCCGTTGGGCGACGAGATCACGCTGCACGGGCCGTTTCCAGGTAAGTGGTTTCGCGCCGGGCAGGAGCCGGCGGAGGTGGCCAGCGGGTCACTGCTCGCCTGAGCGACTGTCATCGGCCGCAGATGTAGCTCGAGATTTTTTGCAGTCGCGATGTATTTGCGACATGCGAGCCGGCTCTGTCGGAAGTGGGAAGCAACGGTGCACTCGGCGCCGTTCACCCGTTCCAATTCTCGACAAGGACTCGCCATGAAACTCATCTCCCGTATCGCTTCCGCCGCCGCCATCGTGCTGCTCGTCGCCGCTGCCGTGCAGTCGCCAGTCCAGGCGCGCTCCAGCACCGACATCGGCCACGGCACCACCTGCTACAACGTTCCGACGACCAATCCGGATGGCAGCATCACCTGGACGCGCGTCTGCTTCAAGCGTGCCTGAGCGGCGTGCTTCGCCTGCTGGCTGCGTGCGCAGCGCTTGCCTGCGTGACAGCAGGTGTCGCGGCCGACAACAGCGCCCGCTTTGATGTTGAAGCCGGCGCCGGCTGGGAAGATTCTTCCTCTCCCCTGTTGCGCCTTTCAGAAGATGGCGCGCTGGTTCAAATCGTCGGCTTGTCGCGACTGGCCGGACCGGTCGGTCGTCTGGCGGTCGACGCCAGCAACGACTGGGCGCTGACCGGCGCCTTGCGTCTGTCGCTCACGGCGCACGGTGAGACGCGCTGGTCGCCGTCAAGCCGCAGCCTGAATCTCGGCGCAGCTCTGGCCGAGGCCGGATTGCGCTGGCAGTTGGGCACTGGCTCGATCGGCGTCAGTCCGTCCCTGCTGCTGCTCTCGGTCGCCAACCGGCCGTTTCGCGCAGCCGACAGCATGCGCTTCGACTGGAGCGAAGTCGATGCCGACGGTGGCATGCGCGCGCTGCGCGTCGAATCCGGCCGCTATCGCCACGCCGCCGAATACCTTGATCTCGATGCCGATGTACGATCCATCTCCGGCAATCGACGCTGGAAGTTTCCCGCCGCCGCTATCGAAAGCATCGAAATCGCCGCCGGCGTGCGCAAAGAGCGCAATCGCCGCGGTCTGCCGGATCTCTCCAATCGCGGCGCCCACGCCAGTGTCGAACTGGGCTGGAAGCTCGCCGGTGCTGACTGGACCGCCAACGCGCTCTGGCAGGTCTCACGCTTTCGTGCGCCGGGACCGGATGAGCTGGGCGTGCGTCGCGATCGTTTCCTCGCCCTGGACGTCACCGCCGAATGGCCGCTGAGCCAGCGCCTCGCGTTGCGCACTTCACTGGCCACCTCCGACAACCGCTCGCAGCCGGCGATCTACAACAACCGTCGCCACGCGGTGGACATCGCGCTGGTCGCCCGCTGGTAAGTTGCACGGCACATTGACGGG
Organism: Casimicrobium huifangae; assembly: GCF_009746125.1. Classification (NCBI taxonomy): domain Bacteria; kingdom Pseudomonadati; phylum Pseudomonadota; class Betaproteobacteria; family Casimicrobiaceae; genus Casimicrobium; species Casimicrobium huifangae. The sequence goes on along the minus strand of NZ_CP041352.1, from coordinate 4,410,621 downwards.
CTGACGCGGGTAATCGAAGGCAATTGGCTTTTTGTCAGAAGCCTCATTTGCATTGGGCTAGAGTGCAGTTTTATGCAAAAGTCGATCTGCCGCTATTTGGACTGTCCAGCCCATTGCCAATAAGGCTTTCGTTGGAAAGTTGTTTGCGCGGTCGCTGCATCGAACCTTGCTTGCGCGGGGTCGCGTGTGCGAAGCTTTCCGCATGAACAGCGAACTGCAATCACTATTTGACGAACACCATGTCGCCGACCCGGCGCGCCGCGCGTTGCGCTATGCCTTCGCGTATGCGTGTGCCGAGCGTGTACGACACCGGCTGGAGGACGCGCGCGCCATCGAACTGCTGGATGTGCTGAAGGCTTACGTCGAAGGCCGTGTCGACGAAGCCGTGCTGACGGCAGCCGCTGAAGAAGCCGCCGTCGTTGCCAATCGCCACCGTGGTTCACCCTCGATCGACGGTTCGCAGCATTCCGCCGTGTCCGGCACCTACGCGGTGGCGAAGGCGCTGGCCGGCAAGGCCCTCGACGCGGCCGATTACGCCGCCTATTCCACGGTCTACGGGTACGGCGGCTACGCGGTCAACGAGCCCGACGCCTTTGCGCCGGAGCATGGCTGGCAAGTCAGCACGCTGAAGACGTTGCTCGCGAAAAACGCCGTTGTCGCATGATGGATGCGGAATTACAGCTTGACGATACCGTCTGCAGGCTGACTTTTGGCGACAACGCGCCGCGCAGCATCGAGTTTCCGGTCAGCATCGCCCAACTCATCCGCGATGTGCTGACACACACGCCGCCAACCGCGCTGCAAGTCGAACGGGCGATTGCGCTGATCGAGGATGCCATCATGCCGTTCGCCACGCAGATTCCGCCGGCACTCCATGTGCGCAGTGCCAGCGCAGCGGTGCAGCAGATCGCAACGGCGGCGCTTGGCAGCCCGGCAGCAGCCTCAGACGCTGACCTCGGTGTCGAAGCGATCGAGGCGCTGTTTTCGCGCTGGGTGCGCATGGTGAACGGCGCTCCGGCTGCGCGTGAGGGCGTGCCTGAGGACCGTGAATTTGCCGCTGGCGTGATCTTGCTGCGCGAATGCATGCACCACCTGCGCTGGGCGGCGTTACGCTGGTCGCCCCGGCGATGACCGGCAGCGATGGCGCCCGTCAATGTTGCGTGCTGCGCAAGGCATCGCGATAGTGGATCAAGTCCAGCGTGGTGATTGCCGGCGCGTTGTTGCCCCATGCGCTTCGTACGTAGTTGAGCAGCGCTGTAAGGTCATCGTCGCCTAGCAGGTGGTAGAACGGCGGCATGCCGTGCGGCTGCGGGTTGCCCGCCGTGGCGGGGGCGAAGCCGCCGGAGAGCACTACGCGATACAGATTCGTCGTGTTCGCCATCAGCACGGTGCGGTTGCCGGCCAGTGCCGGGTATGCGCCCGCCTTGCCTTCGCCGTCCTTGCCGTGGCAACCAGCACAGTGCTCCTTGTAGAGCGCGCTGCCGCGATCCGCTGCTGCTGTGCGGCCCGAGCTCACTGTTTGCGGCGACGGCTTGAACGCCACGCCGCGAGTCACCGGCAAGGCCTTGAGGTAGGTTGCCATCGCCAGTGCGTCGTCATTGCTCAGGTATTGCGTGCTCTGGAACACGATCTCCGCCATCGGGCCGAAGGCGGCGCCTTGCGGCGAGGTGCCGCTTTGCAGCCAGCGGGCGATGTCGGCAAGCGGCCAGTCGGCCACGCTGGCTTCGTCGCGCGCAGTCAGTGACGGCGCATACCAGTCGTTCAGCGGCATCATCGCGCCGTCGTAAGCGTGGCCGGCGAGCGGTGCGCCGAGCGCGTTGCGGGTGCTGTGGCAGGCACCGCAGTGCGCAAGGCCCTGCACGAGGTAAGCGCCGCGCTGCCAGGCGGCGGACTGCGAGGTATCCACCTGCAAGCTGGCTGGCTTGAAATAAAGCAGCCGCCACATCGCCAGCGCCAGTGAACTATCGTAGGGGAATGTCAGCGCGTGCGCAGTGTTGACGCGATGCACTGGCGCCACCCGGTTCATCAGGTAGGCGTAAATCGCGTCGGAGTCCTCGCGCGTGATCTGCGTGAAGTTCGGATAGGGGAATGCCGGGTAGAGCATGCGACCATCGCGCGAGCGGCCTTCGTGCAGGGCACGGTAGAACGCATCGCTTGACCAGTCGCCAATACCAGTGGCGCGATCAGGTGTCAGGTTGCCGGCGTAGACGGCGCCGAACGGCGTATCGACCGCGCGGCCCCCCGCGTACGCTTCGCCGCCGCGCGCAGTGTGGCAGCCGGCACAGTTGCCGATGCGGGCCAGATATTCACCACGTTCGATTTGAGCGGCGGTCGCTGCCAAATTGCCCGCACTTGCCGGCAGTGCACTGGTCGCGAACTCGCGCGCTAACAGCGTGACCCACGCCACCACCAGCACGCCGAAAGCAATCAGCGCGCCCCAAACGACGCGGCGCAGCTTCATTGCGGCACCCCGCCACACTTCAGCGGCAACGGCCCGGGTGCGGCCGCCACCGGCTTGCTGCTCGGTGGCATCGGCTGCGCGGCGAGCCATGCTGCCACCGCGTTGATGTCGGCCTGCGTCAGTGACTTTGCCATCTCGCCCATGCAGTCGGGCGTTTGTGCCTTGCGTTGCCCGGCACGCCATGCGCCCAGCTGCGCGCTCATGTAGGCGGCGGGCAGGCCAAGCAATCCGGGGATGGCCGGCGTGACACCGGTCAGCGGTGTGCCGTGGCATTGCGAACAGGCGGGCAGCTTGCGCGATGCGTCGCCGCGCAGCACCAATGCCTCACCGTGACGCAGCTCATCTACCGTCGCCTTTGACGCAACCGGTGGCGGATAGGGCAAATCCAGCGCTGAAAAGTACGCCGCGATCTCGCGCAGGTAACTATCCGACAGTGGTTGCAGCAAATGCGACATCGCCGCGTTGTTGCGGCGACCATCGCGGAAGTTCTGCAACTGGTTATAGAGATACCCAGCCGGTTTGCCCGCGATGCGTGGCAGGTACTCAGCATTGATGGTGCGCCCTTCCTTGCCATGGCAGGCGGTGCAGGCGGCGAGGCGGTCGGTGAGATCGGTGGCACGGGCAGGCGCATCGGCCGCGAGCGCGTGCAGTGACAAAGTTGCCAGCGCGCTGGCAGTCAGCAATGAACAGATACGCATGACGAGATTATCGACGCTCGTGCGAGCGCGTGCGGGGAGCGTGCTGTTGGCACACACCAGCTTTGCGCGGAGCGTTCTTTTGATTCTTGCCAGACGATGCGCGCTAAAAACGCACGCCAGGGCTTGCCGCCATCGAAGCGTGCCCTCAATGAAGTCAAAGCAGCACGATGTCGTACTGCTCCTGTGAATAACCGGCATCCACCTGCAGTGATATCGGCTTGCCGATGTCGTCGGAGAGGTGCGCGAGGGTGGCGGATTCGTCGTCGAGCAGCAGGTCGATCACGCTTTGTGATGCCAGGATGCGGAACTCGCGCGGGTTGAACTGCTTGGCTTCGCGCATCACTTCGCGCAGGATCTCGTAGCAGACTGTCTGTGCGGTCTTGATCTCGCCGCGGCCGTTGCAGGTGGGGCAAGGCTCACAGAGGATGTGGGCCAGCGATTCGCGGGTGCGCTTGCGTGTCATCTCCACCAGACCGAGATGGGTGAAGCCATTCACCGTGAGCCGCGTGCGGTCGGTAGCGATCGCCGTGTTGAGCGCATCAAGCACGGCGGCGCGGTGCTCCGGCAAATCCATATCGATGAAGTCGATGATGATGATGCCGCCAAGATTGCGCAGGCGCAGTTGCCGCGCAATGGTCTGCGCCGCCTCCAGATTGGTCTTGAAGATGGTGTCGTCGAACGAGCGCACGCCGACGAAGCCACCGGTGTTCACGTCGATGGTGGTCAGCGCTTCGGTCTGGTCGATGATCAGGTAGCCACCGCTCTTGAGGTCGACGCGGCGATGCAGCGCCCGTTCGATCTCCTGCTCCACGCCATACATGTCGAACAGCGGGCGCATGCCTTCATGCAGCTGGATGTGATCGGTCACCGTCGGGGCGTAGCGCAGCGCGAAGTCGAGCATCGCCTTGTGTGCTTCGACGGAATCGACCAGCACGCGGCGGGTGTTTTCGCTCGAAAAGTCTCGCAGCACACGCTCGGCGAGCGTCAGATCCTGATGCACCAGCGTGCCGGCGCGGGTGGACCGGGCGCGGCTCTGCACGTCGGCCCACAGCTTGGTGAGGTACTCGACGTCGCGGGCGAGGTCGCGCTCGGTGGCGCGCTCGGCCATGGTGCGGATGATGAAGCCGCCGCGCGATTCGTCGTCCGGCAACAGCTTGGTCAGTGTCTCCTTCAGCAGCGTGCGTTCGGCCTCGTCCTCGATGCGCTGCGAGATGCCGATGTGCGAATCCTGCGGCAGGTGCACCAGCAGCCGACCGGCCAGCGAAATTTGCGTGGACAGCCGCGCGCCCTTAGTGCCGATCGGGTCCTTGATCACCTGCACGATCAGCGGCTGGCCTTCGTGCAGCAGCTTTTCGATCGGCTTTGGTGTTGATTCCGGCGAGTGCTGCGCCTGGCGGTATTCCCAGATGTCGGCGACATGCAGGAAGGCAGCGCGCTCCAGCCCGATCTCGATGAATGCGCTCTGCATGCCGGGCAGCACGCGGGCGACGCGACCGAGGTAGATATTGCCGACCAGACCGCGATGGCTGGCACGTTCAATGTGCAGCTCGTCGATCACGCCGTGATCAAGCACCGCCACCCGCGTCTCCTGCGGCGTGACGTTGATGAGGATTTCCTCAGCCATCGGCTGACCCCAAAGAATTTCTGTTGCGTTCGCCACCGCTGATCATGCGGCGATGACGAAACCACCAGGAACTCCGCCGCCAGCACCCGGGGGTGCGGGGCGACGAATGCGGCGATCTACAAAACCTTGATGCCGAAGCGCGAGAGTAGCATCGAAGTTTCGAACAGCGGAAGCCCCATCACGCCTGAGTAGCTGCCTTCCAGCCGCTCGACGAAGATGCCACCGAGGCCCTGGATGGCATAGGCGCCAGCCTTGCCCATCGGCTCGCCGCTGGCAATGTAGGCATCGATTTCGGATTCGACCAGGTCGCGAAAGCGTACCCGCGACACGCAGGTGTCGTGCAGCATCTGTTTGCCGTCGGTCACCGCCACGCAGGTCAGCACCTCGTGGCGGGTGCCGGAGAGCAGCTTCAGCATGCGTTTGGCGTCAGCTGCATCGGCAGGCTTGCCGAAGATGGTGCCGTTGAACACCACGATGGTGTCGGCGCCGAGCAATGGCATTGACGGCAGCGCGCGCTGGCGGGCGCGCAGCACGCCGATCTCGGCCTTCATCTTGGCCATGCGCTCGACGTAAATGAACGGGTTCTCGCTGGCCAGCGGCGTTTCGTCAACATCGCGGGTACGGTTGTTGTCCTCACGCAGCAAGACGGTCTTGCAGGCGATGCCCATCTGCTGCAGCAACTCAAGACGACGCGGACTCTTTGAAGCCAGATAGATTTCGTTCATGCAGCGCAGCAAACCGGATCGGTTTGCCCTAATCGCGGTGATAGGGGTGACCAGACAGCAAGCTTATCGCACGATAGAGCTGTTCGACCACAAAGATACGGGCCAGACCATGCGGCAGTGTCAGCTTTGACAAGCCAAGCCGGAAATGGGCACTGGTTTTGAAGTCGGCATCCAGCCCGTCAGCGCTACCGATAACAAAGGCGGCCGATGGTGCCTCGCGCGCCCAGCCCTGCAGGCGCTCGGCGAGCGCCCGGGTGGTGAGCTGCTCGCCGCGCTCATCCAGGGCGATGGTCAGCGCCTGCCGCGGGATCTGCGCACGAATGCGCTCGGCTTCGGCAGCCAGCACCACTTCGGTGCTGCGGTTGGCGGCGCGCTTTTCCGGTTTCAGCTCGGCCAGTTCGAACGGCCACTCCGGCGGAAAGCGTTTGCTGTAGTCGGCGACAGCATCGTCCACCCAGCCCGGCTGGTTATGGCCGAGCGCGATCAGCTTGAGCTTCACTGGTCAGCCGATCTGCGCGACAACTGGCTCAGGCGGCTCTCTTCTTTGCTGCCGACCTTTTGGCGGCGGGTTTGCTGGCGGGTTTGGCTGCAGGCTTTGCTGCGGGTTTCTTTGCAGCAGGCTTGCGGGCGACCGGCTTCTTCGCGGCGACCTTGACGGCCGGCTTTTTGCTGGCGGGCTTTTTGGTCGCTGGCTTCTTGGCGGCGGGTGTTTTGGCTGCCGGTTTGCGGCCTGCGGGCGCAGCCTTCGGTGCGGCGGCCTTCGCTGGCTTTTGGCTTGCAGCTGGCTTGGCGGGCTTCTCGGCCTTCGGCGGTTTCACCGGCGTCGGCGGCGTCCACAGCTCTTCCAGGTTGTACAGCGCCCGGGTGGTTGGCAGCATGATGTGCACCACCATGTCGGCGCAGTCCACCAGCACCCATTCACCGCTTTCCTCGCCTTCGGTCGAAATCACGTGGCCGCCAGCGGCCTTGACCTTGTCGGACACGTTGCGCGCGAGGGCCTTGGTCTGGCGCGCGCTCTCTGCAGTAGCGATGATCAGCGTGTCGTAGATCGCTGTCAGCGTGCGGGTGTCGAGGACGGTGATGTCGCGGGCCTTGATGTCTTCGAGGGCGGCGACGGCGGCTTTCTGAACTTTATTGAGGCGCAAGCGGTGGGTGCTCCGGCTGGTATAGCTGATGGGCACGAATATAGGTCAGCACCGACGGGGGGAGCAACGAAGTGAGCGCTTCATCACCTGCTCCAGCGGCGATTTTGTTGCGGATTTCCGTCGCCGAGACAGCTTGCGGCGCCACGGTGTGCAGGTAGAGGCTGCCGTGTGTCGTGTCCGTTAGCGCCACCGGTTCACGCGCGAGGCGCGCCTGCCACACCGGCGCCAGCGCGGGCGACAGCACATTCGCCACCGGGTAGCCCGGCCGGTTCAGCACCACGAAATGCGCCAGCTCAAAGAGCTGCGGCCATTGATACCAGCTCATCAGGTGCTGAAAAGCATCCACGCCGATCAGCCACAGTAGCGGCCGGGCGGGGAACTCGGCACGCAGCGACTGCAGCGTCAGCACCGTGTAGCTTGGCGTGTCACGGCGCAACTCGCGGTCATCCACGGCAAGCGTGCCGCTACGGTCCTCGGCCACCGCCAGGCGCAGCATCGCCAGCCGGTCAGCCTCGCTTGCCCCCGGCGCCTTGCGGTGCACCGGCGTTTTTGACGGGATCAGCCGCACCTCCGTCAGCTTGAGCGCGTTGGCAGTGTCGAGCGCGACGCGCAGGTGACCCCAGTGCACCGGATCGAAAGTGCCCCCGAACAGAGCGAGCGGACGGTTCCCGGCTTGCATGGGGGGCGAAACGTCAGGCGCGGTGGTCATGTGGGCAGTCTACGTGCACCCCCGGATGGCCAGCAGCTTTTTGGCTGAATCCTTATTTGATAAGGGCTGGCAGCCGGAAAACACCTCTAGTCAACTTGTGCCGAAAATGATGATTTAGCCCATTGCCAATGGGGCTTTCAATAAAAAGTCGTTGGCCTCAGGCTGCCTGCAGCCGGGGCGACGTTACCGCCGTGTTGTTGCAGTTGCTGCGGTGATGTCCGCCAACAAAAAACGCGCCCGAAGGCGCGTTTTCATTGGGCAGAAGGCAGATTACTGCGCGCCGCCAACGTAGGTCAGGCGTGCCGCACGAGCTTCGTTGCTGGCGTTGTAAGCGGCGGTCTCGGCGCGAACTTCGGCACGGGTACGGCCGTCGGCCTTGCCAACAGCGGCCGGCGTCACTTCATCGCTGCGCGGCGTGCTGCGTGCACTGGCGACAACGCCGGCGCGGACGGTGCTGCGGGCCGAGCTTTGCGCGATCTGCACTTCCGGGTTACCGGCAGTGGCGGTGTAGTCCGACGCGAACACCGAGCCAGCGGCAGCAGCGAAGAGGGTAGCGATCAAAACAGATTTCGTATTCATGATGAGGTTTCCTTCGAGGAGTTGGTTTGCTTTCGAATTGGCCGGGGGCTTTTGCCACCGGTCCTCGGCGCGGCACCGGGGGCCTGTTCAAGCGGTTCGCTGTCTTCCTGTCGGAGGGAGCCGCTTGAACAGGCTCTTGTTGTCGCGTCGATGGAATGAATGTTAGGTATTGCCAAATCACAAATAAATAGCGTTCAATTGAATTGTTTATTTAATTTTCGGCAATAATTATCGGGAACTTTCCGCGACCAACGCGGCTCGTTCAGCCAAACCCGTTGCAAAGGCAGCCATCCCATGGACCAACTCCGCGCCATGCGCGTCTACGCCAAAGTCGTTGATGAAGGCAGCTTCACCAAGGCTGCCGACAAGCTCGACCTCGCACCGGCCGTCGTCACCCGGCTGGTGGCCGAGCTGGAGGAACACCTCGGCGTGCGCCTGCTCAACCGCACCACGCGCAGCCTCGCGCTCACGCAGGCAGGCGAGCGCTACCTGGAGCGCGTGCAACGCATCCTTGCCGACATCGAAGACGCCGAGACTGCGGCCAACCTCGAGACCGCCGAGCCGCGCGGCGTGGTGCGCGTGCTCGCCTCACCGGCGTTCACCGTGCACCAGCTCGCCAAGCATCTGCCGCGGCTGCGCGCGCAATACCCCAAGCTCACCATCGAGCTCACCGTGCAAAACAGCGTGGAGGCGGTGGACGACAGCCACGACATCTCCATCCTCACTCTCAAGCAGCCGCTGCAGACGGGCAACTTCGTCGCGCGACTGCTGGCGCATTCGGAGATGATCACCTGCGCCACGCCGGCCTATCTCGATCGTTGCGGTCGCCCCAGTGACCCAAAGGAGTTGTTCGGCCATGAATGGCTGCTGCCCTTCTCACCCGACGGCAACAAGCAGACCACGTTCGAGCCCTGCCCGTTGCGCTCCGCCATCCATCGTGCCGCCGGTGAGAAAGGCCGCAAGCCGGTGACGCTGGAGCAGCCGCCGATGGCGTTATCCACGGCGCACTGGGACACGCTCTATCACGCAGCCCTTGCAGACATGGGCATCACCGCCCTGCCCTCCTTCGTCGTCGAGGACGCGCTACGCGGCGGCCGCATCGAGCGCGTGCTGCCCGAATGGCGCGTGATGACCACCAGCATCTACGCCGCCATGCCCACCCGCATGCACATCCCCGCCCGCACCCGCGTGTTCCTCGACTTCCTGGTTGAAACCTACGGCGGCGTCGCCCGCGATCCGTGGCTACGCTCCATCGAAGCAGCGGCGCAGGCGGCGAATGATGAAGGCGTGTTGGCGCGGGTGGGGAGTGATTGAACTGGTAGAGGGGATCATGCACTCGAGTAAATTTGAGCCTTAGCGTTGCAAAGGATCGTCGCGATATGTTTTCCGACTCCAAGTCATGGTTTTCTGCGCTGCTACTTTTCGCTTCTATCGCGAGCGTAGACGTGAATGCGATCCCGGGCGATCTTGACGGAACGTGGGCGACCAACGGCAAAGCCACCTTTGCGGTGGGCACCCCGCCGGCGGGCGATCTAGCAAATGCCTTGGCGCTCCAATCCGATGGAAAGACTGTCGTTGCCGGACAATGCAATGGTCCCCTCAATCAGGATTTCTGCGTTGTCCGACTCAACACCGATGGAACAATAGATACGACCTTCAACTTCGTGGGTAGCGTTGTCACGCCGATAGGCTCTCTCGATGACCGTGCGTCGGCAGTAGTAGTGCAGCCGGATAGCAAGATTGTTGCGGTTGGGTCCTGTATCCGAGCGAACACGTCAGACATGTGTGCAGTGCGGTACATGGCCAACGGCGCCCTTGATCTCTCGTTCAGCGGTACGGGTAAGGTGATTTTGAACACACCAAACGGAAGTGGCGCTACATCCGTTTCGCTCCAATACGACGGAAAAATTCTCGTCGGCGGGTGGTGTGGTCCGTCTATTGCTTTTTGTGTCGTCAGATACACGTCGGACGGTCAATTGGACAACTCGTTTGGTTCGTCTGGACAGGTCACAATGTCATTGGGAGCCGGAGTGTCTTGGCTCTCATCTGTGGTCGCATTGTCGGACGGGACAATCGTGCTCGCTGGCTACTGTTACGAGGGGTTTTGTTTGGCGCGGCTCGACGCTGGCGGTAGTCCCGACAGTTCCTTTGGAATACAAGGCAAAGTGGTGACCCCTGTTGTTCTCAACAATGGCCGTGCTACGGCGGCGACCGTTTTCCCTGACGGCAAAATTTTGGTTGTCGGGTACTGTACCAGCGCCTTTTTCTTCAAATTTTGTGCAGCGAAATACAACGCAGACGGCTCCCTAGACATAAGCTTTGCATCAAGCGGTGTGGCGAAGCTCGCAATGGTTAGCGGCCACGCTGTTGCTAACGCAGTCGCGCGTTTACCTGACGGCAAGATATTGCTCGCTGGCTACTGCTACAACGGGGCGAACAACGACATCTGCGCCGCCCGTCTCAACGGCGATGGATCGTTCGACCAAAGCTTTGGTTCTGGTGGTTGGGTGGCATCACCAGGAGTGCAGACCGAAGAACAAGGAAACGCAGTCGTCTTGCAGCCCGACGGAAAATATCTGATCGCTGGAACTTGCGTTGGTGGCATGTGTGTGACAAGACACGTTGGCGGGCCACAAAGCTACGAAGACTGCAAGGCGGATCTCGACGGCGACGGACTGGTTCTTGCAACGACAGACGCATTAATATTTGCACGAGTAGCGCTAGGCCTCACAGGCCAGGCGGTCGTCGCGGGCATCGACTTCCCCACAAACGCCAAGAGAAAGACTTGGCCACTCGTGCGGGCATATCTAAACGCCAACTGTGGCATGCGATTGCGCGACTGAGCTAGCGAGCGTTGATATGCGAAGCGCCATCCGCCAATGGTCGTAGCCATGTCGACTCAAATTGAAACGGGCTCCTGATCGCCACACGATGCCCAAGCCCTTCCGCCTGCGCGCTCGAACGGCAACTACAGGGGTCAGGCTGAGCTAACCCTAGCCCCTTCCGTCTTTGTTCGCTACTAGCGCCACGGTTCTGAATGCCGCGCTGAGCGGCTACTATTCGTGCGCGGTACGCATTCCGCAGCAGCGCCTGCTGCGGCCCAATGTGTGTGCGGCGTCTGTTGCCTCGCTGAGTCGACTGCTGTTAGTGGCGTTGACTCGTCGGGCGTCGCTTGGTGCCCGCCTGATCGCGAACGAAACATCAGCCTCTTGCGCGCGTTGCGTGTGAACTTTTTTCTATCCATGCCAGTGAATTCTTCTTCTCATACTCGCCGCCTTGTCCGCGCGAGCAACACAACCGGCGTAGCGGCTGTGTTGTCCGCCATTGCCTGCACGCAGATTGCCGCGCAGACCAACAACGAGTCACCGACGGAAACGCCGAACGCGCAGCGCATCGAGCGCGTGGAACTGAGCGCGCGCCCGCAGACCACGGTCGAACTTCGCCGACAGTCCACCGCAGCGAAGCAGATTTACGACGAAGAGGAGATTCAGAAATTCGGCGACGTGAGTGTCAACGATGTGCTTAAGCGCTTGCCAGGTGTCAGTCTCGGCGGCAGCGGACCAGCCCTTCGCGGCCTTGGCAGCTACACCCGCGTCCTGCTCAACGGCGAACCGGCGCCGCCCAACTTCGATCTGAACAATCTCAACCCGTCGCAGGTGAAGCGGATTGAGGTGGCCCGTGCGGCCACTGCAGATCAGACGGCAGAGGCGATTGGCGGCACCATCAACATCATCCTGAAGGAGCCGCCGCGCTCGCGCACGGTCGAGGCACAGGCGCGGGTGAGCTACCAGTACGACAACCCGGCCGCCGGATTCAACGTCACCTGGGGTGAGCGCATCCAGGGCAGCACTGCGTTCAACCTGCCGCTCTCCTACTTTGAGTGGAACAACTTCAACGCCGTGCGGACCACCACTACGGTTGCCGCAGCGACGCCGGCCGCTGGCGCCAGTACGCCGGCGGCCATTGGCACCCGGTCCAGCGAGCAGCACCCCCACGGTCGCGGCTACAACTTTTCGCCATCGCTCAACTGGAAGATTGACGAGGCGAGCTCGCTCAACACCCAGGCATTCATCAATCAGGGCCGCTGGCACTGGAGTGACATCGCGACCGAGCGCCGCGTGATCTCGGGGCAGCCGGTATTCGCCGACGATTCGCGCAACTTTGGCAACTGGCTCAATGCGAGATTGGGTACGACTTACACCAACAGCTTCGATGGCGATCAGCGCCTCGAAGTGAAAGCCAGCGTGCAGTACAACGCCAACGATTTCACCGCCCGCGCGTTCCGCGACGGCGGCGAGCGTCGCCTGACCTACGGCGAAAGCAGAAACCCCTCGGTGAATCTGAGTGGTCAGTACTCGCGGCTGGTCGCCGATGCGCATACGGTGACTGGCGGCTGGAATTTCGAGTGGCGCGACTGGATTGGCCGCTCACGCACCACCGAGCTGGGCGTGCCCTTGTTGCCCATCTACGAAGACCAGGACGTTGAGGCACGGGTGTCGCGCTATGCGTTGTTCGTTCAGGATGACTGGGAGGTGAGCAAGCGTCTTGCTGCGTATGCGGGCGTGCGCGCCGAGCGCATCGAGACGCGGAGCAAGGGGGTCGGTGACCAACAGGATAGCGTTGCCGCCAGCGTTGTGACGCCGATGTTTCACCTGAAGTACAAGCTGGATGAAAAGGGAGAGCATCTGTTCCGCAGCAGCCTGACCAGTACCTTCAAGGCGCCGGAGCCCATGCAGCTGCTCGCTCGCCCGCAGGTGTCTTCGCTTTACACCGATCTGACCCGGCCCAACGACGCGCTGTCCGCCGACCGCATCGGCAACCCGACGCTCAAGCCCGAGCTGGCGACGGGGTTTGATCTGGCCTACGAGCGCTATTTCCCGGGCGGCGGCGTGGCGAGTGCCACGGTGTTCTACCGGCGCGTGCAGGATCTGATCCGCAATCGCACCACACTGGAGACGGTGTCGTGGGCATCGGTGCCACGTTACGTGACGCGACCGGTGAACTTCGACTCGGCGAACACCTTCGGCCTTGAGCTGGAAGCCCGCGGTCGTGCCGGAACGCTGTTGCCGTTTGCCTTCGATACCAAAACGCCATTGGACCTGCGTGCATCGCTCAATTTTTATGAGTCGCGGGTGCGTGGCGTGCCTGGTCCGGACAACCGCCTGGACCGGCAACAGCCGTGGTCGGCCACGTTCGGGCTCGACTACATGCTGACCGGCGTGCTGCCAGCCCCGATTCGCATGGGCGGCAGCCTGTCGTTCACACCCGGCTATCGAACGCAGCAAACGGCAGAACAGAGCATTGAGTTCGCCCGCTCGCGCAGCGTCGATCTGTATGCCAACGTGCCGCTGGGCCGGACGATGTCAGTGCGACTGGTTGCCAACAACGTGGCACCGCTGGCGAGCGAGAACACCACCGCGTATGGCCTGCAAAGCGCAACCTACACCGTGAGCAGGCCACGTACCTGGTACGGCATCATCTTGAGCGTCAAGGGCTGAGGCGCGTTGCCCGCTGGAGCGGGATGTCAGGTTTGCATGTGCCCGGTGGCGGGAGTCATCGCCACAGGCGCAGCAGCTGGCCGCTGTCGGTGGCGAGATAAATCCAGCCATCCGGCCCCTGCTTGACCACGCGGATGCGCTGGCCGAGGTTCTTCACGACCGTGACTTCTTCTTTCGCGACGAATGCGTTGCCGTTGAGTGTGATGCGCCAGAGCGTCGAGCCTGCGAGTCCGCCGGTGAAGGCGCTGCCCTGCCAGCCGAGGTCGGTGAATTTTCCGCCGTTGTAGAAGATGAGGCCGGAGGGCGCCGTGGATGATGGCAGCCAGGTGGTGGCCGGCTCTTCGTAGGTCGGTGCGTGCACGCCCCCGGTGCCGCCCGGGCGACAGGCGGGTGTGTTGGTACCGGCGCTGTAGGGGCAGCCATAGCTCACCAGCGGCCACCCGTAGTTGCGCCCCGGTTGCACAAAGTTGAGCTCGTCGCCACCGAGCGGCCCGTGCTCGGTGAGCCAGAGGTCGTCGCTGCCCGGCCGCATCGAAGCGCCCTGCGGGTTGCGGTGACCGTAGCTCCAGATTTCCGGCAGCGCGCCGGGGGTGCCGAAGGTCGGGTTGCCCGCCGGGATGGTGCCGTCACGATTGATGCGGATGACCTTGCCGAGGGTCTTGCCGAGGTGTTGTGCGTTGTTGCTGGTCGGTGCAGCGGGGTCATCGGTTTGCCGTTCGCCGAGCGTCACCATTAGCGTCTTGTCGCTGCGAAACGCGAGGCGCGAGCCGAAGTGACCATCGCCACCTACCTTGGGCGTTTGCCGGTAAATGACCTGGGCGTTGCTGATGGTCGCTGTGACAGCGTTCAGATCGCCACGCGCCACGGCGGTACCGGAGCCACCGCTGCCGGTCTCGGAGAACGTCCAGTAAATGCGTGTGTTGCTGCTGCCGTTGTAGTCGGGGTCGAGCGCGACATCGAGCAGCCCGCCTTGTCCGGCCGAGGTGAGATTGGGCAGTGTCGGATTGATGTCGGCGGACTTGCTGGCGCCGTCAGCACTGACGATGACCATGCTGCCGCCGCGCTGGGTGAACAGCATGCGGCCGTCGGGCAGGAATGCCATGCCCCACGGGCTGCTGAGCGTCGCCGGCAACTGCGTGACCACGGCGGGACCGGTGGCGTTGTTGGCGAACGCGCCGCCACAGGTGCCGTTCAGGTGCTGCCGGATCAGCGTCCATGTGTTGCGCGGCGGGGTGCCGGCAATCGCCAGGGTGGTCACGCCGGTGCCGGTCACACCGACCATCGCGCGCACCAGCATGAGCCCGTCAGACAGCGCCGTGGGCGCGTTGCCGCTGCCATCCAGACGCAGGCTGCGATCGGCAATCATGCTGTCGATGTGACTTTCGATCTGCGTGGCGCTGGTGCGCAGCCCGGCCGGGTTGACGGCATTGGCGACCAGCGCCGCACCGCCAAGGCCGAGCAGCCGGCGAACGATCAGCACGCCATCGGTGGCGGGGTTGAGCGCACCGTCCTGATCAATGTCGAAGTTGCAGGCGCCGTGCGCCGTGCTGGCGGCAAGGGCGGTGACGATCGCGAAGGTGATGTGCAGCAGATGGGCGCGGGTCATGTTTGCTCCCGAAGCGGGTTGAATTCCCCGGTGTGATGTCAGCGGTCGCTCACGCTACAGTGCGAGTGCAGGGCGTGGGCCGCTCGCCTGGAAGTCTACTGCACACAATGCCAATGTCATGGCATTTGGGCTGGCCTATTGGGCTGGCGGGAGACAAAGCGTTCACCAGTGAAAACCCGGTGCAGCTTCATCGCAGAATGCCCATTCAACAAGGGCTGAAGTAATCATTCGCCAACAAGTCGACTTTAAGGGAAATGCCTCGTCAAGCCCTGTGCTGTAAGGATTTCGGCGTAAGGCTGTTGCCGAAACACTCGGCCACGCCCTTCCACGCCCTTCTTGCAGCGTCAGCCTGTCTCTCCCCGGTTGGCAAGGCGCCGGTAGGCCAGGAATGCACCGACGGCGACCACCATCCACACCGCAAACACCTTGAACGTCACGGGGGACAGATCCTTGATGATGTAGAGGCAGGCAAGCACGCTCAGTGCGGGGACCAGATAGGGGCCAAACGGCACCCGAAAGCTTGCCGCAGCAATGTCGCCGCTGCGCATCGCGCGCTGGCGCATAACTGGCACAGCCATTGAGACGACGATGAACGCGACCAGCGTGCCCAGACTCACCATGTCCCACAGATAGCCGGAGTCGACCAGTCCGGCAACGATGGCGACCACCACGCTCACGATCACCGTGTTGGCGCCGGGCACCGCGGCGCGGCGACCAAGTCGCTGGAATAGCGGTGGCAGCAGGCGATCAATGCTCAGCGCGTAAAGAATGCGGGTCTGGCCATAGATGGTGACCAGTGTCACGCTGAACACCGAGATCACTGCACCGGCCGACAGCACCACCGCTGGCCACGCCTGACCGGTGACTGTTTTCAGAATCTCGGCGAGCCCCGCTTCCTGCCCGTCAAACTTTGCCGCCGGTTGCGCGCCCAGCGCGGTGACGGCCACCAGCATGTACACGATGGTCACAATCAGCAGCCCAAGCAGGATGCCGAGTGGCACCGTGCGCTTCGGGTTCCGCGTTTCAGCGGCGGCGGTGGCTACGGTGTCAAGCCCGATGAACGAGAAGAACACGGTGCCGGCAGCGGCGGTCACACCGGTCATGCCGCTGCTGTTGAAGAACGGCGTGAAGTTCTCGCTGCGGAATCCGCCCCATGCGATGACCGCGAAGAACACCAGCACCAGCAGTTTGAGCAGAACCATTCCTGCGTTGACCAGCGCAGATTCGCGGGTGCCGCGCAGCAGCAGGATGGCGCAAAGCACGACGAGAATGACCGGCGGCAGGTTGAAGTGGTTGAAATGAACCTCCAGCCCTGCCTTCCCTGCAACCAGCATCGGACTGCGCAGTGCCTCGGGGATGCTCCAGCCGAAGGCGTTGTCGAGGAAGTTATTCAGATAGCCCGACCAGCCGATGGCAGTGGCGCTTGCCGCGAGCGCGTACTCAAGCAGCAGGCAGGCGGCGACGACAAAGGCCACGAAATCGCCGAACGCCACCCGTGCGTAGGAGTACGACGATCCGCTCGCAGGTACCGAGGAGGCCAGCTCGGCGTAACAAAGCGCTGTCAGCCCCGCCGTGATCGCGGCCAGAATGAAAGCAACGATGACTGCTGGCCCCGCCTTTGGCACCGCCTCCGCCATCACGAAGAAAATGCCGGTGCCGACGGTGGCACCAACACCGAGCAGCGTCAGCGTCCAGAGCCCGAGCGAGGCGTCGAGCTTGTTGCCGGTGGGCGCAGCTGCAACTTCTGCGATCGCACTGACCGAATCAATTCCCTGCATGATGCCCCGCCTCCCGTGATCGCCGGACTCGCAACCGATAGCAAAAGTATGTAGTACACCGCTTCATGTTTTCGACGCAGCCGGTACGCGCGCCGCCCGACCGAGGTGGACGCCGGAATCGAGCAGCATCAGTTCGCCGGTGACGGTGCGCGCCCCCTCAATCAGCCAAGTGATGGCTTCGGCAACGTCTTCGGGCGTACAGGCCCGGCCCAGCGGTGTGGTCTGCTCATAACCGGCCTTCAGCTTTTCATAACCGTCCTGGCCGATGCCGTCGACGAACCAGCGTGAGGTGATCAGGCCCGGGCAGACGGCGTTGACTCGGATCTCCGGCGCCAGCTCGCGGGCGAGGTAGAGCGTCAGCGCGTTCACCGCGCCTTTGGACGCAATGTAGGGCACGGCCGATCCGATGCCGAGCGCCCCGGCAATTGATGACACATTGACGATGGCGGCGTTGGCCGATTGCTTCAGATGCGGCGCGCTGGCGCGCACCATCTGGAAGGTACCGATGGTGTTGACGGCGTAGATGCGGTTGAACACTTCGGTGTCGAGCACATCCCAGTTGGCAGCGCCGGTGAAGGTGCTGATGCCGGCGTTGTTGACCAGTGCATCGAGGCGGCCCCAGCGATCGATCACCGCTGCCACCATGGCCCGGCAGTCGTCGTCGCTGGCGACATCGCCGCGCTGCAGCAGGGTCTCGGCGCCGGCCGCGCGACAGGCGGCGTCGGAAGCGCGCGCCTCGGCTTCGCTCTTCGAGTAGTTGATCAGCACGTTGTAGCCCCGCTCCGCCAGCGCCAGCGCCGTTGCGGCGCCAACACCCGTCGCCGAGCCGGTGATGATTGCTACTTTGCGGTTGCTCATCTGCTTGCCTCCCATCAAACCAACAGTGCTGGTTGTATCAGGCGTGGACGCAAACCGCTCAGAGTTGTACGACAAAGCCCTCGTGCGGCTCGGCGCTGCCGTCCAGCAAGGCAGCCCACGCCACGGCGATACCGCCCGGCCCCGACAGCGTGACCGCTTCGAACGGCGGATGGTGTGGGCGGCAGAGCACCGCGCTGACGAAATCCCGCCATGCGCGGTATAGCCCGGCGTTGTATTGCTCACTGCTCAAACCACCCGGCGCCGAGGACACACGCACGCTGCCGTAATGTGGCGCCCAGAACTGCTTGGGTCGAGGCCCCGGCAGGCTTGCGTGCGGGGGCTTGAACTCGGCCCAGTGGGCGCGCCCGACCGAAATGCTGCGACGCAGCCGATCGCCATAGTGCTGGTGCAGCGCGTCGCGCAAGCGAGCGTCGCCAGCGACATCAATCAGCGTGACCTCCTCGCGGCGCAAGCCCACGCTTGCCTGCCCGTACGCCATCACCCGGTCATAGCAACCGAGGGATTTGACGAAGTCGAGGTGAGACGGCGAGGTCAAGCCCCACAAATCCGCCGCAGGCAAGGCGCGGCGCAGGCAGAACGCTGCACAGGCAGCGGTCTTGCTCGATGCCGCCGTGATGAGCAGCGGGCCGCTGCCGGTGGCGCCGCCAGTCGCCACGTAGTCGGCCAGCAGATAGCCGACGCCGAACAGCGGATAGAGCAGCGCAAACAGACGGTCGTCCATCGGCTCCGCCTGTTGCGACTGACCGCGGCGCAGAAAATAGTGCAGGATCGGCGCCGCATCCGCTCGCTCCGGCGTGGCGTCGAAAAAGCCCTGCGCCGAAATCGTGCCGGGCCGCAACACCAGATAGCTGCCCATCGGCAAGAAGCCGAATAGCCGCTCGCCGACGGTGATGCGATCGCAGCGCGATTCGACCACCTCGCCGAAGCCCCAGCCCGGGATGCAGCCCCAGGTCGGTCCGCTGACCGGAAACATGTGCCAGAAGCTGAGCTTGTCGCCATACAGCGCGCAGGTGACATTGTTGGCAGTGACCGCAAACAGGCACACGCGCAAGCGCACCTCGCCCACCGCCAGCGTGCGCTGCGCTGGCGCATCGGGGTCGGGCTGCAGCGAGGTGACGGCCGGATCGTCCCTGCGCACGCAGAAGCGGAAGGCTTCGCTCATCAAACGTGCCGGTTACTTCGCCAGCTCCCACAAACCACTGGCAAGATACACCGCGCCGACCACCAGCACCACGCGCCGCGTCCAGTTGCGGAAGTTGGCATCAGTCATCGCCTCCAGCACCTTGCGTGAGGCACTGGTGCCCACTACGGCGGCGACTACCAGTGCTGCGAGCAGCATCGGCGTCACCGCCTCGGTAGCGGAGGTGGCCACCCAGCCGAAGTAAGCAATCTTGGCGATATGGCTGAACGATTGTGTTGCTGCTTTGGTGGCGACAACCGCCTTGCGATCAAGCTTTGATGGTACGAAGAAGGTATCGAGCAGCGGCCCGGACACACCGGACAGCAGTTGCACGGCCACGCAGACAAAGCCGCAGAGCGCCGGCTGACCTGGCCGGTCAACGTTGAGTTCCAGTTGCCGTGGCAGCAGATAGGTCAGGAACGGTGTGGCGCCCAGTGCGATCAGTACCCACGGCCGGCTCAGCACCAGCGATACCAGCGCAAACAGGGCAACGGCGAGCCCCAGGCCGATCATGTAACCCACGACAATGCGACGGTCAATGAATTGTCGCCAGAGAATCGCCCGCCAGCCATTCGAGGCCAGCTGGGTAACGCCGTGCACGATCATCGCACTGCCGACGTTCATGGTGGCGAGCAGGATGCCCATCAGGATCATGCCACCGGCCATGCCGAGAATGCCGGAGATGAAGGACGTGGCAACCACTGCTGCCGACAGACCCAGTACCATCATCATCGCCATTGATCCCCCCGTTGCTTTCCGCTTGCGTTGTGTTTTTGTGCGCTGACGCCCAGCTCATCCGTCACCCACATCGTAGCGGCGATGGCCATCAACTGGCTGACGGGCGAGAATAGGCAGATGAGCGCCGCATGAGAGCTCTGGCGCGCCCGCCTACCATTGAGAGATTTTCGGCATGTCAGAACTGTACGGCTTCGACGCATTCTCGCCGACCGAGATTGCTGCCAAAGTGAACTCGATTGGCGTGGCCAAGGCGCGCTTGCCCGTCCTGCGCATGTTCATGCTGGCCGTGCTGGCGGGCGCATTCATCGCGCTCGGCGCGCTCTACTTCACCGTTGTGCGCTCCGATGCTTCACTGGGCTTCGCGGTTCGCCAGGTGCTTGGCGGCGTGGTGTTTTCGCTGGGCTTGCTGCTGGTGATCGTGGCCGGCGCCGAACTGTTTACCGGCAACAATTTGCTGGTGATGGCCTGGGCTGACGGCCTGATTTCGACCCGCGAAGTGTTGCGCAACTGGGCCATCGTCAGCGTCGGCAACCTCGTTGGGGCAGCCGGACTCGCGCTGCTGGTCTATCTGTCGCGGCATCCGGAAATGAACAGCGGTGCGATCGGCGAGCAGGTGGTGACCATTGCGGCAACCAAGCAGCAGATGCCATTCTGGACCGCGTTTTTCCGCGGTGCGATGTGCAACGTGCTGGTCTGCATGGCGGTGTGGATGGCACTTGCCGGTCGCAGCGTGATCGACAAGGCGGTCGCAATCGTGTTTCCGATCTCTGCTTTCGTTGCCGCTGGTTTTGAGCACAGCATTGCCAACATGTATTTTTTTCCGCTGGCGATGTTGCTGCAGGCCGACGGCGTCGGCGCCAGCGTGCCACCGGTGACGGTCGCCGGATTCGCCGGCAATCTGCTGCCAGTCATCCTGGGCAACATCGCCGGCGGCAGCGTGCTGGTCGGCCTTGTTTACCACTTGATCTATGGCAAGCCTGCCGGCCGCGAGCAGCGGTGATGCGTTTCAATCGGTGCCACCAATGCCGAATGCGAGACAATTTGCAGATGCCGTTCGCGCTATCGGGGGAATGACGCGGAGCAGGCAAGCCCCATTCCTTGCGCAGGACTGTTCGCGATGACCCTCACTACTCCCCCGATCCCCTCACCGTCCGTCAACAAAACGACCATCGATGAGCGTCCGCAGACGCTCGGCGAAGAAATTGCCAACAGTATCAGTCACGGTGTCGGCCTGGCTGGCGCGCTGGTCGCATTTCCGCTATTGGTCATCGCGGCTTCGCAGCGTGGTGACATCACCGGCATCGTTTCGGTCAGTGTGTTTGCCACGACGATGGTGCTGCTCTATCTCGCCTCGACGCTGTTTCATGCGTTGCCACCTGGTCGCGCCAAGCGGGTGTTTCAGGTGCTCGACCATTCCGCGATCTTTCTGCTGATCGCCGGCACCTATACGCCGTTCACGCTGGGCGTATTGCGCGGCGCGTGGGGCTGGACGCTGTTCGGTATCGTCTGGAGCATCGCCGTGGTCGGCATAGTGCTGAAGGCGTTGGGTGGCGTGCGCTACACGACCATCTCA
Organism: Casimicrobium huifangae; assembly: GCF_009746125.1. NCBI lineage: Bacteria > Pseudomonadati > Pseudomonadota > Betaproteobacteria > Casimicrobiaceae > Casimicrobium > Casimicrobium huifangae. The sequence goes on along the minus strand of NZ_CP041352.1, from coordinate 4,389,428 downwards.
ACCTGGGCCTATCTGGCGATGGGATGGGTGGTGGTGATTGCAGCCGAGCGGGTGTGGACGCTGATGCCGGCCTGGGGCCTGTTCTGGCTGATTGCCGGGGGGCTGGCCTACACGCTTGGCGCGGTGTTCTTTGCGCTGGAGCGGATCCGCTACTTCCACTTTGCCTGGCATCTGTTCGTGATTGCAGGTACCGCTTGCCACGTGGTGGCAGTCGCGGCGTACTCCGGCTGATCTTCGCCTCCGATCAGGCGCCTTCCGCGCGCAGCGATTCGTAGTACGGCGCGAAGTCGGGTGCCGTCTCGGTGCGGAGCTGCTCGAATGAGTCGAGCACGAAGTAGGTGTTCTGCACGTCGTCGATCAGGAACCGCGTGCGCATTGAGCGCATGGTGTCGAACGGCAATCGCGCTGGCACGTCACTCTCCAGCGCGTAGAGCAACTCTTTCGGCGACGACAGCACACCGGCACCATAGGCCAGCAGCTTGCCCTGCTGCCGGATCAGCCCGAATTCGATGGTGTACCAGTACAGCCGCGCCAGCCAGTCGAGTCCACCGAGTTGCTTGGCCTTCAAGGCGCCGTGGCCGTACGCCTCCAGATGATCGGCATAGATCGGCGTGAACAGCATCGGCACGTGGCCGAAGAAATCGTGGAATAGATCCGGCTCGACGATGTAATCGAACTCGCTTTCCTCACGCAGCCATACGGTGACCGGAAAACGGCGGTTGGCGAGATGGGTAAAGAACACATCGTCGGGCAGCAAACCGGGCACCCCGACCAGTTGCCAGCGGGTGGCGGCCTTGAGTGCCACATTGACCTGCGCGAAATCGGGGATGCCGCGCCGCATGTCGAGCGCCGGATTGCCGAGCACCGCGCCGAGGAACTCGCTGCATGCGCGGCCGGGGATCAACGCGAGCTGGCGTTCGACCAGTCGTAACCAGCGGGACTGCTCGGCCGCGCTGTAGTCGTCCATCTGTTGCGGCACGGTGTAATCGGCCGCCATCCGGGCGTAGTTGCCACGCAGCCCAGCGTTTGGGTTATGCGTCTTGGCAGAAATGTCGAAGGCAGGCGTGGTGGCGTTTTGCATCCGGCCATTTTGCACAGGGAATGCGCAACTAAATGGCTAATTTCATCGAATGGACGCCACCAATGACCTCTACGGGCGGAAACTGTTCCCCGGCTGATGTGCCGGCGGCATGGCGCGCTGCTGGTGCTGCTGCGGCTGGCGCGGCGCCTGCTCGGTTACCCGCTGACGCTCGCGATGCTGCGGCGGCGCCACATAGGACGGTGAGTTGTAGTGCGGCCTGGGCTGCGGCGCAACGTGCACGGGCGGCGGGTTGTTGTACACACGTGGCTGCGGCGCGACGTAATGCGGACGTGGTGCCGGTGCCGCATAGGCCGGTGGCGCGTAACCTGGGCGCCAGCCGTCCCAGCGATGGCGATCACCATACCAGGGGCGGTCGCGGTAGTAGCTGTCCCAGTAGGAGCTGGCCGCGTAGCCCACAACCGGGAAACCATAGCGGGCGCCCACACCGTAGATGGGCACACGCCGGCTCTGGTAGTAGTACTGCAGGTGGCGGGCATTGGCCCAGCCGCGCACGGAGCCGCTCGATACATCACACCAGTAGTAGCCGCTGACGCAGCCGTGCACATATACCGAGGTGCCGGTGCCAAGCCATGCTACTGCGGGGTAGCCACGGTCGGGACCGGCGCGCAGATTGGTTCGAGCCGAGACATAGGCCTGCTGCGCTTCCGCAGTTGCCGCCAGTGTCAGCGATGCGCTGGCGACGATCACCGGCAGCAGCGCAAAACCGGCGCGGCGCGCCAGTTGGGCGACAAAGGCAAAGGTGGGCGTTTGCATGACTTCTCCTTGGGTGTTTCGAAGCACTCTACTGATGGACGTGATGGCGGACCGCAATGTGCCACGCCAGGGCCGAATCGCGGCATCACGCGCGATCAGCCTATGGCCAACGCCTGCCAGCGACCTGCCGTTGACCCGCGTGTCGATGATGCGTATGTCTTGCAGCAGACCGCTGCCTCAGCCGGGCTACTGCGGCTTTGGCATCGGGATCGGTCGCGGCGGTCTTGGCGGTTGTGGCTGAACCACTGGTGGCCGGGGCGGACGCACCACAGGCGGCCTTGGTGGCTGCGGACGTACGACCGGCGGGCGCGGCGGTTGCGGCGGTGGACGCCAGCCCGGTGGCGGTCGGTTGCCGGGGCGCCACGTGTTCCACTGATTCTGGCTGCGATACCAGGGCCGGTCGCGGTAGTAATCGTTCCAGTAGCTGCCGAGAATGAAGCTGACAATCGGCAGGGCAAGCTGCGCGCCGTTGCCGTAGATGGTGACAGGTTGTCCCTGATAGCTGTACTGCAGGTTGCGCGCAAATACCCAGCCACGGTCAGGTCCGGCGGTGACATCGCACCAGCGGTAATCGCTCAGGCAGCCGTTGACGTACACCGCAGTGCCGGCGGGCAACCAGACAACCAGCGGGTAGCCGCGGTCGGGTCCGGCCCGCACGTTGACCGGCTTGGTGGTGAAAGCCTCCTGCGCCAGCGATGCAGACGCCAGCAACAGGGCGATCACCGCAGCGGCGGCACGCAGAATCGACCACTGCGACGGAGAACCGGGAGCACGAACAAAACGCGTCATGGCAACCTCCTGATGTCGTCACTTTAGCCCATCTGGCCGTGGCGAGCTGGTGCTGGATCAACAAGATTGCCAATTGTCAGGCCGATCAGGCGGCGGCCCGATCACCCGATTTGATCAAGCCGCCACAGTTGATACCGGAGCGCGAGCCGACAGCCGATCACGATGGCGATCAGCGTCAGCAGCGAGCCGACGGCGAGCGTGCTCATGCCGGAGAGCCCCTGTCCGACGGTGCAGCCCAGCGCCAGCACGCCGCCAAAGCCCATCAGTGCGGCGCCGGCCAGGTGATTGGCCAAATCTTCGGTCGACGCGAAACCCTCCCAGCGGAAAGTTTTGGTTGCAAGCGCCATCACGCAGGCACCGGCGATCACGCCGAGAACGCTGGCGATCCCGAAGGTGACAAATTTGCTCTTGTCGCTCCAGAAACCGAGCAGTTCGAGCAGGTAGGCTGGCGGCGCGGTGAAGGTCAGCGATTCCGGGCGGCCCGAATTGGTGCTGACCCACGCCGCCTCAAGCGTTTCCGGGTGTTCGGCCACGAAGCCGATGCGGCCGCTGACATACCAGCCGGCCACTACCATCAAGCCGACGACCAGACCGCCAAGCCAGTTCCACTTGTCAGCGCGAAACTCGCGGCCGGCGAGCGCAAAGGCGACCAGCGCAGCGCCGACCACGGCAGCAAATGCCGCCGCCGCGACGCCGCTGAGCCCGAGTAGAGACGGGATGTCCTGGGTAGTGGGCAAGGTCACCGCGACGGCGTCGAGCGTGGCAACGCGAAATACCGCAAGGATGCCGCGCAGCGTGAACCACGCGAAGACGCCCATCACCAGCAGCGTTACCAGCGCCCGCAGGCTGCCGGCACCAACCCGCAGCAGCGTCTTGCTGCCGCAGCCCGACGCCAGCGTCATGCCAAAGCCGAAAGTCAGCCCACCCACGATGTGCGACAGCCAGATCAGCTTGGGCGCCACGTAGAACGATTTACCCATATCCACCATGCCTGACCACTTCAGCCAGGCGACACCGATGATGGCCACACCCACCGAGGCCAGCGCCATGCGCGCGCGCGTCCAGTCGCCGAAATTGGTGACGTCGGAAATCGCGCCCATCGTGCAGTAGTTGCTGCGCTGGGCCACGGCGCCGAACACGACGGAGAGCAGAAAGGCCCAGAGGGCGGCGCTGTGCTGGATGGAGACGAGATCGGTGGCAGACATGGCAGGCAGGCTCGCGGGGCGCAGAAAGCAGGGGCGGACGACATTATCGGCGGACTGCAGTTGCCTGCGAAAGTGAACGTCTGCCGGAATCGCACTCTGCAGTGCCCAATACGGCAGCAGAATCAGAACATCTTTTTGCTGAAACCCCTATCCAAACAGGGCTAGACACCGCAAAACACTGTTTATCGACTATCAGCCAAAAATACATATCAGCCCTTTTGTAACAGGGCTTTGAGCAAAAAGCTGATGTATTGCGACGGGTAGAAAGCACAACGAACTACCCGGCTACGCGCCGCGTAGCATCCGGGCTTCGCACCACACTCGAGGCAATGTCAATGCCCGGCAAACGCCACTATGCGCTGATCGCTCTCGCTCTCTTCGCGGTGGAGGTTGCCATCGCGTTGCGCTGGATTGGCGGGGAATTTGTCCGTGGCAGTGTTGGCGATGTTCTGGCGGTGATGTTCGTCTATGCACTGCTGCGGGCGATCACGCTTTGGTCCATGCCCAAGACTGCGCTGTTGGCCGTAGCAATCGGCTTCGCCGTCGAGGCGTCGCAGTACGTGCATCTCGCCGAGCGCCTGGGCTTCGCCAAAGGCAGCGTGATGTACGTGCTGCTGGGCAACACCTTCAGTGTGATGGATCTGTTCATGTACGGCATCGGCGGCGCGCTGGCGTGGGCGCTTGATCGCCGTTTCGGGTGACGCTCAGGGCAGCAGATTCCCGCGAAATGCTGATTGAGATGACGCGCGGCAGTGACCGGCGTGCTGCGCGTCACCACACGCTGCATGTGACAGACAGGTAAATACGGAAAATGCCGTATCTTCATGCCAGCCATGCCAATTGCATAGCGTTGCCTGCCCTTGCGGCTAAACTCCAAGACCCGCCTGGCATAGAGCAAACCACGACCTCTACCCGTGTCTTCCGACGCCAACCCACACGCGCTTGCCCCCGGCACGCGCATCCTTGATTACACGATCGGGTCAGTGATCGGCACCGGCGGGTTTTCGATCGTCTACAAGGCGATGGACGAAGCGCTCGGCCGCACCGTGGCGATCAAGGAATATTTCCCCGCCGCCTTCGCGCAACGCGGGCGCGACGGCACCGTGCAGCCGGTGTCGCGCGAGAAGGACACCTTCAGCACCGGCATCGTCAGCTTCACCAACGAGGGCAAGCTGCTGGCGCAGTTCGATCACCCGGCGCTGGTGCGCGTCTATCGCTGCTGGGAGGAGCGCGGCACGGCCTATCTGGCCATGCGTCTGTACGACGGACTGACGCTCAAGGACGCAGTGAAGAGCGGCGCCTGGCAGCTTGACGAAGCGGCCATGCAGGCGCTGCTGGTGCCGTTGTGCGAAACGCTGGACCTGCTGCACGCAGCGCACTGTTATCACCGTGACGTGGCGCCGGACAATATCCTGCTCAGCGATGGTCAGGCGCCGGTACTGCTCGACTTCGGCGCGGCGCGCAAGGCGATCGAGGGCACCCAGGTGTTCACCGCGATCCTGAAGCCGGGTTACGCGCCGATCGAGCAATACGGCGACGGCGACCTCAAGCAGGGCCCGTGGACCGACATCTATGCGCTGGCCGGGGTCATGCACTATGCCCTGTGCGGCGAACCGCCACCGACGGCGATCAGCCGCATCCTGAAGGACTCGATGCCGCGTCCGCGCGAGCGCTTCTACGGGCGGCTGCCCGAGCGCTGGCTGGATGCGATGGAGGCAGCGCTGGCGGTGAAGCCGGAGAACCGTCCGCAGAGCATCGCCGAGTTTGTCGAGCTGTTCGGCTGGAACGAGGCCGCTGCGCCATTGCCGCTGGATGCGCCGGCGCCGGTGACGGTGGCACCGCTGCCAGCCACGCCGCCGGCAACCGCGCCATCGCTCGCCACCGACTTTGTAAGGATGCCGCCGCCGACACTGCCGCGGTCGCCGGACAACGTTGCACCCGAAGCCGCTGCGCAGTCCGTCGCCCAGATGCAATTGATGCGCGAGATGGCCGCTGCCGAGGCCATCGACGATGACCGCACCGTGGTCATGCCGCGTCGGCCGACCACCGCCAGTGGAGCGCCGTCGTCACCGACGCCGGCCTATGAGCCTGCGGGGTCCGGTGGCAGACGTGGCGTGTGGCTGGCGATCGCTGCGGTATCAGTCGCGCTGATCGCGGGCGCCGCGTGGAAGATGACGCGGCCGGCAGTCGCGGTGCCGCCCGTCATTGCGCCGGCCGCAGTCCCGGCCGATGACGCGTCGGCCAGCACGAAAACGTCTTTACCAGCAACACCGCCGATTGCCCCGGTCAGCGAACCGAAGCCGGAAGCGAAGGACGAAACGAAGACCGAAACCAGAGCCGAGCCAGTGGTAACGCCGCCGGTATCCAGACCGACAACCGAGCCGCCGCCCGCGAAAGCCGCCGACAAGGCGGGTGACAAGGCGGCAGACCTGGCGAAAGCGACAGCCGCGCGACCCGATGGCAAAACCACCGACCTGCGGACTGACAGCAGCAAGGACCCGGCGGTTGACCCGCGAAAGGACAGCCGGAACCCGCGCACCCGGCGCCCGACTGAAACCACAGAGGACGACGAGTTCGCCTCCGACCGCGCGGTCATGCGCCGCCCGGTGCGATGCAGCACCCTGCTGGAGACCTTCCAGTTGGGCAACCCGCTGAGCGATGACGAACAACGCTTTTTGAAGGAGAACTGTCGATGACGAAGTACAAACTGCCTTCACAACAAGGCGCGGCCACGGCTATTGGGCCGACTGCGTCTGCCCTGCCGCTGGCGCTGCTGGCGTCTGCCCTGCTCGCCCTGTCCGGCTGCGCCAGCACGCCGCCGCCAACGGTTGACCATGCACCGCCGCCGGTCGCCGTCGTGCCACCACCGCCGGCACCGGCGCCCGCACCAGCGCCCGTAGCGCCGCCTGCGCCGCCCACCCCGGTTGCGTTCGAGACGGCCATCGTCAACGCGGCGACGACGCTGTTCAAGAACGCCAGCGCCAACGTCGCCAGACCGCGCGTGGTGGTGATTGACCCGCTGGTGGATGCCGTCAGCGGCCAGCAGAATGTCGCCAGCCGGCACATTGAAAAGCGGCTGCGTGAGATCGTGCGCGAGCAGTTCCCGGCCTTCGAAGTGCGCGAGTTCTCCTCGGCCAACGTGGCGAAAGCGCCCATCGTGCTGGTCGGCACCTTCACCGGCATCCAGCTCGACAACACCACCGTGGGGGTGCCGCAGGCCTATCGCATCTGCTTCGCGCTGGCCGATCTGGCCGCCGACAAGATCGTCGCCAAGAGCGTCGCCCGGGCGATCCCGGAAGGCATCAACACGACGCCAACACCCTACTTTGCCGACACCCCGGTGTGGGTGAAGGACGCGGCGGTCGATGCCTACATCAAGACCTGCCAGGGCACCAAGCTCGGCGACCCGATTGATCCTGTTTATCGCGAGCGTATCGACGCTGCCACGCTGGTGTCGGACGCGATCCTCGCCTACGAAAAGCGCGATTTCCGCCGCGCGCTGGATCTCTATGGCCGCGCCGTGCGCTCAGCTGCCGGCGATCAGCTCCGCGTGCACAGCGGGCTCTATCTCGCCAACTGGAAGCTCGGCAAGCGGGCGGATGCCGAGAAAGCGTTCGGCCACATCGTCGACAACGGCATCGCCAACAACAAGCTCGCGGTCAAGCTGCTGTTCCAGCCCGGCAAGACGGATTTCTGGGCCGACAAGCAGGTGAGCGGGCCGTATCCGATCTGGCTGCGACAGATCGCCAGCAAGCTGGCCAAGACCGACCGCTGTCTCAATGTCATTGGCCACACCAGCCGTTCGGGGCCGGAGCCGGTAAACGAGCGTCTCAGTCTGGCGCGGGCGCAGAACATCAAATGGCGGCTGGAATCGGCGACGCCGGATCTGGTCACCCGGGTCAAGGCCACCGGCATGGGCTTCCGCGAAAACGTGGTTGGCACCGGCAGCGACGACCTCAGCGATCTGCAGGACCGGCGCGTGGAGTTCAAGATCGGCGCGTGCGGCGCGTAGCGGCGCCTGCGTCTCGTTCGGGATCAATGGCTTTTCGCTGAAAAGTCCATTTAGTCTGGGCCGGAGGCGTAAAAGCGCCTCATGTCGACTTACGCGCGTTTACTGCATTGAGCCCAATTCAAATGCGGTTCTTGGTAAAAAGTCGTTAACGGTCCAGCGCGCCGTGACCGCCATCAGGCGATGCGCTTGGCGTCGGACATCGATATCAGCAGTCGGCTGATCGGCTTCGGCAGTGCCGCCCCGCTCGCGTCTGCCAACGCCAGCCAAACTGTTCCCGAGTCCCGTGCGACCGGCGTACGGCCTGCAACTGCGACCTCGGTGATCACCAGCGTCAAGCGGAAGTGGGTGAAGGTGTGCACGATGTCCGGCAGTTGCCGGGTATCGCCGATGCGGTTGACGCCAAAGCGTTTGCGCAACAAAGCCGGCAGCGCGCTTTCATCATCGCCGATCTCCGGCAGGCACCACAGCCCGCCCCAGATGCCCGGTGCCGGGCGTTTGACCAGCAACACATCGTCACTGTGACGAAGCAGCAGGTAGCGCTGCCGCCGTTCCGGCAACGCTTTCGCCGGGCGCGCGGTCGGCAACTCGGCTGTGCGTCCCTGCTCGCGCGCAGCGCAATCAGCCGCCACCGGGCAGCCACCGCAGCGCGGATCACCGCGCGTGCAGACGGTGGCGCCGAGGTCCATCAGCCCCTGCGTATAGGCGACGATGTCGGCCGACTGCGCAGGCAGCCGCTCACTGGCGATCTGCCAGAGCTTCTTTTCGACCGTTGAAGCGCCGGGGAAGCCATCCACCGCCGCATGCCGGGCAAGAACGCGTTTGACGTTGCCGTCGAGGATTGGCGCGACTACATCGTAAGCAAAGGCCGCGATGGCTGCGGCGGTACTGCGGCCGACACCCGGCAGCGCGGCGAGCGCGTCAACGTCGGCCGGGAAGCGCCCGCCGTGCTGCGTCACTACCTGTTGCGCAGCACGATGCAGGTTGCGGGCGCGGCTGTAGTAGCCGAGCCCTGCCCACAGTGCGAGTACGTCGTCTTCGCTTGCAGCAGCCAGCGACAACACGTCGGGGAAACGTTGAAGAAAGCGCTCGTAGTACGGCAGCACCGTCGTCACCTGCGTCTGCTGCAGCATGATCTCGGACAGCCAGATGCGATAGGCGTCGCGGGTGTTCTGCCACGGCAGGTCGTGGCGACCGTGCGTGCGTTGCCAGGCGACGATGCGGGCGGCGAAGCTGTTGGCCCGCTGGCCGCTCGTCATGGCCGATTGATCACGACGCGCGACGTCGGAGTGCCGTCACTCAGCGCATGCCCAGCCGTTGCCGTGCCTTGGTGGCCGCTTCCGACGACGGGTATTTGCTGATTACCTCTTGCAGGCTGGCGCGGGCGGCTTGCAGCTCGCCGAGGTCGGACTGCGCGGTGGCGATGTTGAGCAGCGCGTCAGACGCCTTGGCGCTGTCCGGGTGCTGGGAGAGCAACTGGCGTTGCGCCGCGATGGCGCCGCGATAGTCACGGGTGGCGTAGAGCGAATTGCCGATCCAGTATTGCGCCGATGGCACCAGCGTGCTGCGCGGGAAGTTGCGGATGAAGGCCTGGAACGTCGCGATCGCCTCGCCAAAGCGGCCAGCGCGGAACTGCTCAAGGCCGAGGTCATAGGCACGCTGTTCGGCCACCGGGTCTGTCGGCGGCTGCACCGGCGCAGGCGGAACGCTGCGAGACGGATCGCCATTGGCAGCGGGCACGGGTGCACCACCAGCACCGGTGGCTGGCGTGGCGGGCGGCGTGCTGCCCGTCGGGCCAACGGTCGCCGGTGGCATCGCGGCGGGCGCGGGCGCCGCTGTTTGCGCAGCGGCGAGCTGCGTTTCCACTTTGCGCAAGCGACCATCGAGATCGACGTAGAGATCGCGTTGCCGCTTCTGCGTGTTCTCCATCTCGTTTTGCAGCAGCTCAATCTGGCCGCGCAGACGGGCGAATTCCGCCTTCAGCGTTTCTACCTGATTGAACAGATCAATGATGCTGCGGTTGCGAGCCTGCGCCTCCAGCTCGGCCACGCGCTGATCCAGCGTGCGCTGTGTCTCGGCGATCTGATTGCGCAGTTGCAGGATCTGCTTGCGCGCTTCCTCGTCATCGAACAACCCGGCTTGGGCACTGGCCGCGAGAGTCAGGGCCAGCGCGGCTACAGGGCCGGACAGCAGCTTTTTGGTGAACAACGGCGCGGGCGGAGTACGCAGCAAGGGCATCGGCTATTCCCCGGCGTAACGCAGGTCGCAGCGGCGGTTCTCGGACCACGCCGCTTCGCTGGAAGCCGGGTTACGCGGCTTCTCCTCGCCGAAGCTCACCGTCTCGATCTGCGCCTCATTGACGCCGAGCAGCGTCAGCACGCGCTTGACGCTCTCCGAGCGCTTCTGGCCGAGCGCGAGGTTGTATTCACGGCTGCCGCGCTCGTCGGTGTTGCCTTCGACGGTCACGCGCGCGTTGCGGTTGCTCTTGAGATAAGCGGCGTGGGCCTCCAGCAGCGGTTTGTACTCGTCCTTCACCACAAAGCTGTCGTAGTCGTAGAAGATTTCGCGGCGTGACAACGGGCTGCGCGGGTCTTTCAGCGGGTTGCCGCTCATGTTGTTGCCCTGCAGGTTGCTGCCGCTGGCCCCACTCTGGTTACCCATGCCGCTGGTGGACGTACCGCTTGACCCAGACGTGGCGCCCGTTGCAGCTGTCGCATTGCGGTCTTCCACCGGCGTTGCCTGCTCCGGCGTTGATGAGCACGCGGCCAGCATGCTGGCGGTGGCGATTGCGAGAACCAGTTTCCAGAGTTGTTTCATTGCCATCCCTTTCATTGTTTGCTGGCCGTTTCGCGATCAGTCAGCATGGCGAGGTAATTCGTGGTGAACCGAACTGCTTGCTGCGGAAAATTGTTGTGCGGGCCTGCCATCATCGTGGCAGCGGCCCCCAGGCCGGCTCGCGCACATCGGCGTTGCTCGCGCCCAGACGCTGCTTGACGCGACCGTCGGCCGACACCGTGGCCAGCACACCCCTGCCGTTATACACCGAGGCGTAGGCGATCAGCTTGCCGTTGGGCGCGAACGAGGGTGACTCGTCCACCGGCCCCTGGGTCAGCAATTGCACCTGGCGCGAGGCGAAATCCTGCACGGCCAACATCTCGCGACCGCCGTCGCGGCGCACGAAGACCATGCTCTTGCCATCGGCGGCGACGCGCGGATTGGCGTTGTAGCTGCCTTCGAAGGTTACGCGCTCGGCATTGCCGCCATCCGGCGACATGCGATAGATCTGCGGTGTGCCGCCGCGGTCACTCATGAAGTAGATGCGGCCATCCGGTGCCCAGTTCGGCGCGGTATCGATGGCGCCGCTGTTGGTCAGGCGGCGCAGGTTGCTGCCGTCGGCATTGGCAAGAAAGAGCTGGGTACCACCGGCTTGTGACGACGCGAACACGATACGACCACCATCGGGTGACCACGCCGGTGCCGACTGGTTGCCGGACGCGCGTACCAGCAGGGCGCGTTCGCCATTGGCCACGTTTTGCACGTAAACACTCGGCTTGCGGCCTTCGAACGACACATAGGCAAGCCGGCCGCCATCAGGCGACCACGCGGGCGAGATGATCGGCTCGGTGGAATTGACCACGGCCACCGAATTGGCGCCATCACTGTCGGAGACGATCAACTGAAAGCGGCCGGGCGACTTCGACACATAGGCAAGCCGCGTGCTGAACACGCCTTTCTCGCCGGTCAACTGCTCATAGACGATATCGGCGATGCGGTGGGCGGTGGCACGCAGATCCTTGCTGGCGACCACAAACACCAGGCCGGTCAACTGCGACTGCTTGGGCACATCAACCAGCCGGAAGCTCACGCTGTACTGGCCATTGCCGGTCGGCTGCACGGACCCGATGACAGCAGCGTCCGCGCCTCGCGCCTTGAGATCGGCGAACGGTACAGCGGCAAGCTCGGCGCTGCGCGGCAAGCCATTGCTGTTGACGGTCTTGATCAGGCCGCTGCGGCCGAGATCGGCTTCAATGACCGATGACATTTGCTGTGCGTTGGGGTCGGCGCCCGCGAAGCCGGCCACGGCGACGGGAATCTGCTGGGCACCGACGCCAACGATGTCGATGGTCAATTGGGCGTGCGTGTTGCTGGCGACAAAAAGCGCAGCGAGCGCGAGGAGACGGGCGAATCTTGATGTCATCGGACGCTGCCGCTGATGATGGGGAGAGAGGTGGCGAGTATGCCCTGCGCACGGTCACGTGCGATGACAGCGGCTTCGCGGCTGTCAAAGGGGCCGAGGCGGACGCGGAACAACGCATCGATCTGCTGTACGCGGGGAGTGGTGGCGAGTTCAGCGCTCATTCGCTGTTGGAACACCTGAGCGTTGGCAAAGTTTCCAAACGCGCCAAGTTGCACGTAAAAAGCTTCACCGGCCACCGCGGCTGCTGGGCCGGTTGCAATTGGTGCGGGCTCTGACGGCGGCGATGGTTCGACCGGAGTGGCTGGCTTGATCGCCACCGCTGATGTCGCTGACGCTGAAAACGGCGGCAGCAACAGCTCAAAGTCAACTTCGCCGCTGCCGCCCTGGGCGATACCCAGGCGGTGCGCCGCTGCGTAGGACAAATCAACGACACGGCCCGGATGAAACGGCCCGCGATCATTGATGCGTACGATCACGCTGCGCCCGCTGCGCGGGTTGCTGACGCGTGCGTAGCTCGGCAAAGGCGCGGTCGGATGCGCAGCGGTCATCGCAAACATGTCGTAGACCTCGCCGATGGCGGTCTTCTGCCCGTGAAACTTGCGGCCGTACCACGAGGCAACGCCGCGTTGCCGAAGGGGAGTCAGCGCTGTCAGCGGCGTGTAGTCAACACCGAAAACGTTGTAGGGGCGATTGGCGAAGCGATGCAGGGGCTCCGCGCGCGGTTCGGCATCGGGAATCCGGTCAATGTCTGCGGGCAGGTTTGCTGCCGGGCCGTCGTCCTTGTAGTAGGCACCCGGTCGGGTTCCGGAAGGTGTTGACGGTTTGCTGGCGCCAGTGGTGGCACGTGGAGGCGACTTGCTGGCGCAGCCGCCCAGTCCCAGCAACAGGGCGGCGCCAAACGCGCCAGTGACGAGGCCGATGAGGACGCGATGGCGAGTCAAGAATTCACCAGCTTGCGATGGGTTTGCACACTCATCAGGATACCGACTGCGATAAACAATGTCATCAGCGCCGTGCCACCGAAGCTCATGAACGGCAATGGTACGCCGACGACGGGGAGCATGCCGGTCACCATGCCCATGTTGACGAAGGCATAGGTGAAGAACATCAGCGTCATTGAGCCGGCCATCAGGCGTCCGAACAAGGTGGACGCGTTGGCCGCGATCAGGAAGCAGCGGCCGATCATCAGCAGGTAAAGCAACACCAGAACCGCGCAGCCGAGCAGGCCGAACTCTTCGCCATACACCGCGAAGATGAAGTCGGTGTGCTTCTCCGGCAAAAACTCCAGATGGGTTTGCGTGCCATTGAGCCAGCCCTTGCCGAGCAGTCCGCCGGAGCCGATGGCGATCGCCGCCTGCGTGGTGTGCCAACCTGCGTCCTGGGCGTCCTGCTGGGGGTTGAACACGGTCAGGATACGTTCCTTCTGGTAGTCGTGCAGCCAGTTGAACTCCCACGCGCCCCAAAACGTGAGCCCACCGACCAGCGCGCCACCGACGATGATGCGCCAGTCGAGACCGGCCAGATAGAGCACAAAAAAGCCGGATGCGCCGATCAGCAGCGCGGTACCCAGATCGGGTTGACGCACCACCAGACCGAATGGCAGCGCTACCAGCAAAGCGGCCACCACAAAGTTGCGCCAGTTCATGCTGCCTTCGTGCCGCTCGAAGTACCACGCGAGAATCAGTGGCAAGGCAATCTTCATGATCTCCGACGGCTGGATGTTGCCGACGCCGGGGATTTTCAACCAGCGACGGGCGCCCTTCACCACTTCGCCGCCAACGGCAACGCCCAACAGCAGCACGATGCCAATGGTGTACAGCGGCACCGCAAAACGCGCGATGAATTGCGGCGATAGATTGGCAATCACAATCATGATGGCCACCGCGATCACCACCTTCTGTGATTGCGAAATGACCCGCCCCATCGTCTCGTTGGCAGCGCTGAACAGCACCAGCAGACCGAGTGCCGCGATGGCGGTAACGATGGCGAATAGAAAGGGGTCCAGATGATCAGTCAACTTGGACCACAGTTGCTGCATCATCGTGCACGCCTCACTTCCGCTGCCTGTGCGGCTGCCGCCACTTGTTCGCTGCGATCGACGTTGCGCTTCAGCGCCGCCTCCAGCAGCGATGCGTCAAAGTAGGCGTCCATCACCTTGCGCGCGATCGGCGCCGCTGCCTCCGCGCCAAAGCCGCCGTTTTCAACGAAAGCCACCAGGGCGATTGTCGGCTTTTCGAGCGGTGCCAGCGCGATATACCAGGCGTGATCGCGCAGTCGCTCCGCAATCTGGGAGGCTTTGTATTCGCCGCCGCGCAGACCAAACACCTGAGCTGTGCCAGTTTTGCCGCCGCTGGTGTATTTGGCATTCAGAAACGCGGTGCGACCAGTACCCTCTTTCACCACACCCGCGAGGCCGCGCAGAACGGCGTCGACATGGGCCTCCTTGAGTGGAATGCTGTAGGAGGGGGCCGGCTGCGTCAGTCGTGATTCGCCGGTACGTGCGTCCTGCACCCGCTTCACCAGATGCGGCTTGAACGCCACCCCGCGATTGGCAAGGATTGCGGTGGCGTAGGCCATCTGCAGCGGCGTGAAGGTATTGAAACCCTGCCCGATGCCCAGTGAAACCTGATCGCCGACGTGCAGCTTCGGATCTTTCGGGAAGCGCTTCGCCTTCCATTCGCGCGTTGGCAGGATGCCGGGCAACTCGCCGTCAATATCGATGCCGGTCTTCTGGCCGAAACCGAAGGGCTTCATGAATTTCGCCCACTCGTCGATGTCGGCCTCGGCAGCGACCTGGTAGTAGTAGGTATCGCAGGACACCGCGATCGACTTCACCAGATCAACGGCGCCGTGACCACCCACCTTGTCATCGCGCCAATAGCCGCCGCCAAGCCGGAAGAAGCCGGGGTCGCTGATCGCCTGTTGCGCTGTCCGTATGCCAAGCTCCTGCGCCATCAGCGCCATGAACGGCTTGTAGGTCGAACCGGGCGGGTACGCTCCGCGCAAGGGCCGGTTGAGCAAAGGCTTGTCCTCGGAGGTGTTGAGTGCCTCCCAGTTTTGCGGGTCGATGCCATCGACAAACAGGTTGGGGTCGTAACCCGGCTTGCTGACGAAGGCGAGCACATCGCCCGTTGCCGGCTCGATGGCGACCAGGGCGCCGCGCTTGCTGCCAAAGGCATCCTCAGCAATCTTCTGCAGCCTGATGTCGAGTGACAGCTGCAGATTGTTGCCCGTCAGCGAAGGCTTGCGCGACAGCGTGCGAACCACGCGCCGTGAGGCATCCACCTCGACTTCAGTGGCGCCGGCCGTGCCGTGCAGTTCTTTCTCGTAGGAAAGCTCGATGCCCACCTTGCCGATGTAGTCGGAGCCCTTGTAGTTGGCGGTCAGCCCGGCCGCCTCGATGCGTTCTTTCTCACCCTGACTGATGCGTCCGATGTAGCCAATCACGTGCGAGGCAACTTCGCCAAACGGGTATTGGCGGAACAGCCGCGCCTTGATCTCAATGCCTGGCAGACGGAAGCGGTTGGCCGCGACGCGCGCTACCTCTTCATCACTTAGCCGCGACTTCAGCGGCAAACTGTCATTGGTACGGAATTCTTCGTAGAGCCGTTTGAAGCGGCGACGGTCGCGCGCCGAGATTTCAACGATCTTGCCCACCTCGTCGATGGCCGCGTCAACGTCGGCGATCTTCTGGGGGTTGAGTTCGAGCGTATAGGCCGAATAGTTGGACGCCAGCACCAGCCCATTGCGGTCAGTAATGATGCCGCGATTCGGCGCCTCGGGCTGCACATCAATGCGATTGGCCTCGGCGAGTGTCGCGAAATGGCGATACTGCACCACCTGCAGGTAGAAGAAACGGCCCAGCAATCCGAGGAAGCACAGCACCACAAGGATTGCGGCCAGTGTCAGCCGGCGCTGGTACCAGAAGACTTCCTGATCATAGTTGCGTAGTTCGGCAGCCATGACTTGTTGGTCTCAATCGAGCAGGGAGCGCACACGCTGCGGCCACTGCAGCAATGCGGAAATGATTGGCCAGATCAGCGCGCTGCTGAAGCTGCCCAGTACCAGTGCTGCACTCGGCAGCGACGCGCCGCTCATCAAGCGCAGCACCAGCACGACAGCCTGCGCGATCAGCAGCAGCCCAAGCACATGCAGCGCCTGCTGCCAGAGCGGGAAGCGCAATACCCGGCGATGAAAATATCCAGCGGCAAAACCAAGAATTGCATATGCCAGCGCATGCTGGCCAAACAGATTGGCTTCTACGACATCGGTCAGCAAGCCGCAAGCCCAGGCAACGCCCACCCCGATCCAGCGGGGCTGGTGAATTGCCCAGTACAGCAGCACCAGGGCGAAAAAGTCGGGGCGCATTGCCAGCGCAAATCCGGATAACGGCAGCAGGTTGGCGGTGAAGGCCAGCGCCAGCGTCAGCGCGACGAACCACGGCTTTGGCGCCAGCAGGATGTCCTCCGGCTTGGCGATCTTGAACAGTGGAGAATCGGGCAGGTGCAGGAAGCTCATCGGCGTTTTTTGCTGGGCGCTTCTTTGGCGACATCTGCGGCAGGGCGCGGCGGTGGTGCGGCCGGTTTGTCGAGGACCAGCACTGCGTCAGCACTGAGCAGACCAGCGGTTGGCGTGCACTTGATCACGGCAAACGGGTTTTCCGCCGAGCGCTGCACGCTGGCGATGGTTGCGACGCGAATGTTGGCGGGATAGAGGCCGTCGATGCTTGAGGTGAGCAATATGTCACCCTCCTTGACATCGACATTGCTGGCAACGTAACTGAGCTCGGGCGAGAGCCCGGGGCCACGGCCGTACAGCAGGGCCCGGTTGCCGGTGCGCTCGACCTTCACCGGCACCGCGAAATCCTTCTCGGTGATCAGGGTGATTTCAGCAAACAGCGGATGAACCCGGGTCAACTGCCCGAGAAGGCCCCGCTCATCAACGACTGCCGAGCCCGGTTCGAACGTCTGGGTGACTTGCCGTTCGACGAATGCCTTCTGCGAAAACGGGTCGCGCCCGAGATAAACGACCCGACTGGCCTGTGCCTTGATGTTCGCCGCCTGTGACATCAGCAGCAGCTTTTGCAGGCGCTCCGACTCCTGCCTGGCGGCGACGTGGGCCTGCTGTGCGAGCGACGCCTGCAGCAGATCGGCCTTGAGCCGGGTGTTTTCCTCACGCAACTCGGCGCGGGTGTCGAAGAATTCTCCAATACTCGTGGCAATCTGCCCAGGTATCAGCGCGGCCTGTTGCACCGGGTACACGACGGTGGCAATGGCCATGCGTACCGTTTCCAGCGTCTTGAAACGTGCATCGATGAACATCAACGCAAGCGAAATTACGCCGAAGAATGTGAGCCGCGCGATCGGGCTCGGACCGCGCTTGAAAAAGCGCGGCGGCTCGGAGGGCAACGAGGTTACGCGGCCTTGCATACTGCCTGCAGAAAAACAGGCGTGAGTCGCCCACCTACGCTTGCTCTGTCAAAGCGCGGGTGGCCAAACATCACGCGTAGAGACCTCAGTCGGTGGTGAAAATGGAAGACAGGCGATCGATGTTTTCGAGCGCCTTGCCACAGCCGCGCACCACACAGGTGAGCGGGTCTTCTGCCACTACCACGGGCAGGCCGGTTTCTTCCATCAGCAGACGGTCGAGGTCGCGCAGCAGCGCGCCGCCGCCGGTCAGCACCATGCCCTTTTCGGCGATGTCAGCACCGAGTTCAGGCGGCGTGCGCTCAAGCGCCTGCTTGACGGCGCTGACGATCGCGTTGAGCGGATCGGTCAGGGCTTCGAGAATCTCGTTGGACGACACGGTGAACGCGCGCGGGATGCCTTCGGCGAGGTTGCGGCCCTTGATCTCCATGTCGCGCACTTCGCTGCCGGGGAACGCGGAGCCGATCGTCTTCTTGATCGTCTCGGCGGTCGTCTCGCCGATCAGCATGCCGTAGTTGCGGCGGATGTAGTTGATGATCGCTTCATCGAACTTGTCGCCGCCAACGCGTACTGAACCAGCGTAAACCATACCGCCCAGCGAGATCACGCCAACCTCGGTAGTGCCGCCGCCGATGTCTACCACCATCGAGCCGGTCGCGTCGGAGATTGGCAAGTCGGCACCGATCGCGGCCGCCATCGGCTCCTCAATCAGGAACACCTTGGACGCGCCGGCACCGAGCGCCGACTCGCGGATCGCGCGACGTTCAACCTGGGTCGAGCCGCAGGGCACGCAGATGATGATGCGCGGACTCGGGCTGAACATCTTGCTGTCGAGCACCTTGCGGATGAACTGCTTCAGCATCTGCTCGGTCACGTTGAAGTCGGCGATCACGCCGTCTTTCATCGGGCGGATGGCCGTGATGTTGCCCGGCGTGCGGCCCAGCATCTGTTTGGCCGAGAGACCGACGTCCTGAATAACGCGCTTGCCGTTGGGACCGCCTTCCTGGCGGATCGCGACAACGGAGGGCTCATCGAGGACGATGCCCTTGCCGCGTACGTAAATCAGCGTGTTCGCTGTGCCAAGATCAATGGCGATGTCGGTGGAAAGATAACTGCTTAGAAACTTGAACATGACTTGGGTCTGCGGACACTCTTGTTGGGCCAGGCGCAGCAGACGCGACCACAGTCGCGCGCGGCACAAGGCATTTCGGCCTGACGCGCGAATCGCACTCAGGCCAGTAAACGAAATCCCCCGGAAACATCGACTGCAAGCCCTTTCCGGCGACGGTAGGGCCTACATTGCTTAGCCCGATATGTTACCCTACCAGACTTAAACAAACAGATATTCGACCCTGCGCCAAACGGCCTGCCGTCCCGATTCAAGCGGGTTTCAGGCGCCTCCGGACCGGGGCGACTCCTCCGACATGAGTCTCACCACCCAGGACATTGAGCGGATCGCGCATCTCGCGCGCATTGCCGTGACCCCCGTCGACGTGGCCGACGTGCAGGCCAAGCTCACCGGCATCTTCAAACTGATCGACGAGATGCAGTCCGTCAATACGCACGGCGTTGAGCCGATGTCGCACGGGCTCGACATGGTGCTGCGCCTGCGCGACGACGTCGTCACCGAAGTGAATCAGCGCGACAAGTTTCAGAAGAACGCGCCGGCTGCTGCAGACGGCTATTACCTCGTACCCAGGGTGATCGAGTAATGAGCTGGAACACCTTTGCCACTGTTGCCGAGACCAAGCGAGCCCTCGATGAAAAGAAGGTCAGTGCCGTCGAACTCGCCGAACACTACCTGGCCCGCGCCGATGTACTGAATCCGACGCTCAACGCCTACATCACCCTTGACCGCGAGAAGACGCTGGCCGAGGCAAAGGTGGCCGACGCCCGTCGTACGTCCGGGGATACTGCGCCCCTGCTTGGCGTGCCGATTGCGCACAAGGACATTTACCTGATCGACGGCTGGCGCACCACTTGCGGCTCGCGCATGCTGGAGAACTTCGTCGCGCCCTACACCTCGACCGTTGTCGCCAACATGGCTGCGGCCGGCATGGTCACGCTCGGCAAGCTCAACATGGACGAGTTCGCGATGGGCTCGTCCAACGAGACCTCGTACTTCGGTACTGTCAAGAACCCCTGGGACCTGTCGCGCGTGCCGGGTGGCTCGTCGGGGGGGTCGGCAGCGGCGGTTGCGGCGGGCCTCGCCCCGGCCTCGACCGGCACCGACACCGGCGGCTCGATCCGGCAGCCGGCAATGTTCTGCAATCTCACGGGCCTCAAGCCGACTTACGGCGTGTGCTCGCGCTTCGGCATCATCGCCTTCGCGTCCTCGCTTGACCAGGCCGGCCCGTTCGCCCAGACCGCCGAAGACTGCGCGCTGCTGCTCAACGCGATGGCCGGTTTTGATCCGCATGATGCGACTTCGCTCGACCGCCCGCGCGAGGACTACAGTCGCGATCTCGCCAAGCCGCTCGCCGGCCTGCGCATCGGCCTGCCCAAGGAATTCTTCGGCGAAGGCGTGGCACCCGATATTGCCAAGGCCGTGGACGCCGCGCTCGACGTCTACCGCAAGCTCGGCGCGACGACGGTCGAAATCTCGCTGCCCAACGTCAAGTACTCGGTGCCCGCGTACTATGTCGTGGCCCCGGCTGAGGCCTCGAGCAATCTGTCGCGTTACGAAGGCGTGCGCTTCGGCCATCGTGCCGAACAGTACGACGACCTGCTCGACATGTACAAGAAGAGCCGCGCCGAAGGCTTCGGCGCCGAGGTGAAGCGCCGCATCCTGATCGGCACCTATGTGCTGTCGCACGGCTACTACGACGCCTACTACCTGCAGGCCGGCAAGCTGCGCCGGCTGATCGCCGAGGACTTCAAGCGCGCCTACGAGGTGTGCGACCTGGTGATGGGCCCGACGGCACCCGAGAGCGCGTTCCAGTTCGGCGCCAAGAGCGATGATCCGGTCAAGATGTACCTCAACGACATCTTCACCATCTGTGCCAACCTTACGGGACAGCCGGCGATGAGCCATCCGTGCGGCACCGACGACAACGGTCAGCACGTGGGCATGCACGTCATCGGCAACTATCTCGACGAGGCGCGCATGTTGAACGCGGCGCATCAGTTTCAACTGGCGACGGACTGGCACAAGCGCCATCCGTCCATCTGAGCACGAACATGGCACAGTGGGAAATCGTCATCGGTCTTGAAACGCACGTGCAGTTGACCACGGCGTCGAAGATTTTTTGTGGTTGCAGCACCGCCTTTGGTGCGGCGCCGAACACCCAGGTTGGAGTCGTAGGCCTCGCCATGCCCGGCGCCTTGCCGGTCATGAACCGTGGTGCTGTCGAGCGCGCTGTGAAGTTCGGCCTCGCCATCGGCGCGAAGATCAATCAGCGCTCGATCATGGCGCGCAAGAATTACTTCTACCCTGACCTGCCGAAGGGCTATCAGATCTCGCAATTCGAGACGCCGATCGTGCAGGGCGGTGGCCTCACCATCACGCTCGACGACGGCGCTACCAAGTTCATCGAGCTCACCCGCGCCCACCTCGAGGAAGACGCCGGCAAGAGCGTGCATGATTTGTTCGACGGCCAGTCCGGGGTTGACCTCAACCGCGCCGGTACGCCGCTGCTCGAGATCGTGACCGAGCCGGTGATGCGCTCGGCCAAAGAGGCGATCGCCTACGCGCGCACGCTGCACAACCTCGTGCGCTATCTCGACATCTGCGACGGCAACATGCAGGAAGGCTCGTTCCGGTGCGACGTCAACGTCTCGGTGCGCCCGATCGGCCAGCAGGAGTTCGGCACCCGCCGCGAAATCAAGAACCTGAACAGCTTCAAGTTCATGCAGCAGGCCATCGACTACGAGGTGCGTTGGCAGATCGAGCAGATCGAGGACGGCAAGAAGATCGTGCAGGCCACGGTGCTGTTCAACCCGGACACCGGCGAGACGCGCGCGATGCGCACCAAGGAAGACGCGATGGACTATCGCTACTTCCCTGACCCCGACCTGCCGCCACTGGTCGTCAGCGACGAGGACCTCGCGCGCATCAAGGCCGCGCTGCCCGAGCTGCCCGCGGCCAAGTGCGATCGCTTCATCCGCGAGTACGGCCTGTCGAAATACGACGCGACGCTGCTTTCACAGGACGGTGCGACCGCCAGTTTCTTCGAGACTGCGGTCAAGGCCGGCGCGGATGCCAAGCTGGTGGCCAACTGGATGCTTGGCGAGGTTGCGGCTGCGTTGAATCGTGAAGAGAAGACCATTGAGCAGTCGCCGGTTAACGCCGTGCGTCTGTCGAACCTTGTCGCCCGCATCAGCGACGGAACCATCAGCCACAAGATAGCCAAGACAGTGTTCGAGGCGCTGTGGTCAGGTGACGGAGCGAGTGTTGATGCCATCATCGACGCGAAGGGCCTGCGCCAAATCAGCGACAGCGGCGCCATCGAAAAAATCGTCGATGAGGTGCTGGCGAAAAGCGCCGCACAGATTGCCGACTTCAAGGCCGGCAAGGAAAAGGCACTCATGAGCATCGTCGGCATGGTCATGAAGGCGAGCCAGGGCAAGGCGAACCCGGCACAGGTCAACGAGATCGTGCGCAAGAAACTTGGCAGCGGCATATAACAATATGTGCTAAGCCGGATCTACATGGGGCTTGACGGCACATTTTTGGCAAAGTCGACTTGCGTGACTTTCGGCCGCCAAGCCCAACGTAGATGGGCTTTCGGCGAAAAGTTGATGCTTCTCCTGCGTCAACAATCAACAATTACGACGACGTCACCGTGCGCGCGAGCCCGCGCTTGCGCAGCAGTGCATCAATCTTCGCCATTGCATCCTCACGCGCTTTCGGGTCGGGGCCGACGGTGACGCCCTTGTCCTTATTGACGCCGTTGGGCACTTCGCTGCGCACGCGCAGCTTGCCGGCGGGGTTGTCGAAGTCGTGATACGCACCGGGGTAGAGCGTGATGCTGACCGGCTGCTCGTTGTTCTTTAGTCGCGCGGCGAATGCGCTGCACGGCGGCGCCGGCGTCCAGTCGTCGGCATCACCCATCAGGATGGTGAGCGGCGATGAAATCTTCGCCGGGGCGTTGTCTTTGGCAAAGGGCGAACAGCCCGGATAGAAGGCAATCGCTTCGACGAACTTCACGTCGTCGCTGAAGTCACCCGGAGCCGACTGGCGATCAAGCGTCGCGGATTTATGGGTGATGGTGTTGAGCACCGTTGAGCCGCCGTGCGACCAGCCCCAGAGCACGATCTTCTTCGCGTCCACGCCGGGCCGTTCGCGCAGCCAGCGATGCGCCGCTATCACGTCCTCGACGCGATCAATCTGGCGGATGGTGCGGGCCTGCATTTTGACCGTGCAGACTTCTTCAAAACGGCGCGAGGTGAAGCTTTCCGGGAATACCACGGCAATGCCACGCTCCAGCAGCCAATCCTTCGCCGCCGCGTGCCGCGCATTGAGCTTGCGATTGGCGCCGAGACCACCGCAGCCATGCAGCAGGATCGCCGCCGCGCCAGTGGCCTCGTCGGCCGATGGCTTGAACCACTGTGCGCGCAGCGTCTTCTCTTCGCCGATATGCGGCGCCGGGATCTTCACGTCTTCGGCGTGCGCCGCAGCCAGTAACGAACCCGCCACGAGCATTGCGATTGTTTGCCCCACACACTGGTTTCTGCGCATTTTGCTTCCTCAAGCCTCACGTCGTATTGGCGCGACGGCCAATCATAGAACCAGACCGTCGAAGACCGCATGCAGGCGTGGATCACGACGCATCGATTCCGGCGTCACGGTAATGCGCTGCCAGGGAATGTTGCCGAAGAACCAGAGCTGCCAGAAGCGCTGATCCGCCTGCGGATTGCTTGCAAGCAAGTCTGCGAAGCGCTGCTCGTCGCCATAGACCGTTCCGGTGGCTTCAGCGAGCACCTCGCGCACAAAGCGCGAGCAGAACTGCCGCGAGGAGCTGAGGTTGAACCCGGTGTCGTAGAAGCGGCCCAACCGGGCATCCACGGCCACGCGCAAACGTGCCTGCTGTGCGCTGCTCAGCGGCGTAGCTGGTCGCAACATGGCAACGCGGCCATGATCCGAGCGCCGCACGAAGGACGACAGCGGCGTGATCTTTGACAGCGGCACCTTGCTTTCCGCAATCAGTGGCTCGTCGCCCGAAATGTCGATCACGACACCAACATGATTAGCCCAGCCGCCAGTGACCTCAGTGATTTTGGTGAACGGCGCAAACGGAATGCGGGTGAACACAATGTCACCGACGGCGAGTGACGGTGCAAGGGCGGCAAGGGTTTGTGGTGCAGTAGCGCAGGCGGCAGCTGCGCCCAGCAGCGCTGCGCTGACGAGCAGCGCCCGCAGTGCACGAAGAAAGAAGAACATGCGAATCTCCTGTTGAAAAGGACGATTCGAAGGCTAGGGGGCGAAGCCCGGTTTGCGGCGGTTGTGCTGGCGGGTGCTGTGACGTGAGCCGTCTGGTATCGCAATCAGCGACGATCAGCAGCGCTACACCAGCACGGTTGCACTATCCGGGGGCAGCTCGCGCGGCTTGCGGTCGGCACCGATCGCCACGTAGGTCAACTCGGCTTCCGTCACTTTCACGACCGTGGTGCCGCGATTGCGCTCGGAATACACCTCCACGTCCACCGTCACTGAGGTGCGGCCCACGCGCTTGACCGACGCGTAGAAGCTCACCACGTCGCCAATCTGCACCGGCTGCTTGAAGATGAACTGGTTCACCGCCACCGTGGCAATACGGCCCTTGGCGCGGCGCACCGCCGGAATGCTGCCCGCCAGGTCCACCTGCGACATGATCCAGCCGCCAAAGATGTCACCGTTGGCGTTGGCGTCGGCGGGCATCGGGATCACCCGCAGCGCCACCTCCTTGTCGGTCGGCAGCGAAATCGGCGGGGCGTCGGCGGCGGGTGTGTTGTGCATGGGGTGTCTCTGGTAGGTCGGCTGATTATCCGGCAGGCGTGGTCAGCAACTCAACGGCGCTGCCGGCTGCCTGCCAGCGCGCTTGCGCCGCATCCAGTGTGCCGCCGGGTTCGGCGTGGGCAATGACAATGCGCGTTGCCAACAGCGCGGCCAAGTCGTTGCGCTCTACAGCGAGGGTTTCGGTCAGGCGCTGGCTGGCAGTGTGTGATGTCACCACCGCCATGCGTTGTTCCGCCAGAGCAGCCTGCCACGCGCTATCGAACCCGGCGCCAAGGCGCGCGTTCGCCAGAGGGCGTGCAATCACCGCCACCACCGGGCACCGGGCTTGCAATAGCAGCGTCAACACCGATTGCTCCAGCGGCGAGTGAAAGCCGCTCACCACCGCGCGCCCCGCACGTGCTCGCGCCAGCGCCCAGTCGGTGCCCGCCCGGATTGCCGTGCCGGGGCAACGGCGGGACGCAAAAAAAGCGGTCAAAGGCTGCGCGAGCAAACCGGCGTCACCCACCCCATGCAGCGGCACCGAGTCCTTCTCGAGTGACCAGATGACTGTGTTTGTACCCAGCATTTCGATAATGAGTAGCGCGCTAACTATTTGATTTATCGAACGAATCGGCCAGGCGAGAATTCATTATTTTTCGGAGCCAATAATGACTAACGCTGCCAGCCCGCCGCCGACCATGCATGCGCGTCATGCGGTCGGTAGTCGCTCAGGTCGCGGGCATGTTACCGCCGTAACATGCCCCCGGCAGGATAATGAACCGCATCGCAACCAATTGTTTTACAAAGACTTTTCAGAATTCCCCGATTCATTATCAACCGTGTTTGATAATGAATCGGGCTCGGTCGGCGGCTTTTGTGGTTTGGTATAACGCGCCTGCTGGCGCGATGCCGCTGGTAGCGCCACCAGTAGGCGTTGCGCCACCCAATTGCGCAGCATGCGTGACGCCTCCAGCGTGTCCACGCCCGCAATGTCACGCAAATGCCGGTTGGCAATCGGGCCATTGCGGTCAATCCAGTCGCTCACCTGAGCCCAGGCCGCCGGGCGTTCCTCGTTCAGCAGTGTCAGCGTCACAGTTTCGACCGCCACGTCAGTGCTCACGCTGTATTGAGGTGGATAGAGCGCGGCAGCGTCCATTTCGGTGAACATCATCTTTACGCCCTCACCCGCATCAATGTTCGGCGGCAGCGGAAACTCGCGCAGGTTTTTCGCGAGCAAGGGGTTGCGCGCCTTGCTTCCGGCGCGGCCAATGGTGGCGGGGGTAATGTTGCCGGGGAACACGCCGGGGCTTTCCACCTCAATACGATCGTCAAAGATGCGCACGAAGATGTCGCGATTCAGCCGATAGTCGCGGTGCAGGATGGCATTCACAACCGCCTCCTTCACCACCCGCTCCGGGTAGGCGTGTTTGGCACGAAAACCACTGCCAGACAACGTGACGCCCTGTGCAATCTCGTTGAGCACCAGTGCCACCGTCGCGTCGATCTGCTCGATAAGCGGGCCGCGCACCGTTCTCGGTGGCTTGCGAAAGTTTGGTGTGGCGCCGGTGAGCACCGCCTTGCCGTCATACACCATCACCCGCACATCGGCCCGCGCGTCGTGCACCGCGAGCAGGCTGCCTGGTTCTTCTGCAAAAAGCAGCACCGCTGCACGCAGCGGAACCATTTCGCCGCCCACCTCTTTGGCCAAACCGATCTTGAACAGTTGCTCGGCGAAGCTGCCGGTCAATGAGCCGCGCCCCTGCAAAAACAGTCGCCACGCGGGCGTATCGAGCAGCCGCAAATCCACGGCGATCGGCTCGCTGGTGGCGCTGCGCGTGCCGCGCTGGTACTGCAGCTCGCCAATCTCGCTGGCGCTCATCTCGCGGTTGCTGGCATCCATGCGCGTCCATGTGCCCTTGCCCACGATGGAGTGCACTTTGTCGCTCTTCTCCACGCGCAGCATCACGATATGGCCCGGTTGCCCATTGTGCAACGTGCAAGGCACGCGCAGCCAGCGCAGCCCGCCCATCGCGGGCTCAAAGCGCGTCATGATTTCGCGCTGCAAATCGTCAAACGCTTCAGGGTTTTCCTCGATGCCGAAAAGCCGTGCACTCGGCGGTGCCCCAGGTTTCAGGTCTTTCGCATCGCCGATGCCAATAGCGATGATGCCGCCGTCGGTGTTGGCAAAGGCGCAGACGGTTTCCATCATTCGCGTGGCCTGCCCTTTGCCAATGCGCTTGAAATCCAGCGTACGGCTTTCCGCTGCGGCGAGCAACAGCTCATGCGTGCCTTGGCGCGTTCACTGGGTAGATCAATCATCACTTGAAGAATTGTTAGGCACTCGGATGTTCGTGAATTGCAAAGGATGTAACGAACCAAAAGCCTAGATTAAAGCCTTGTCCAGAACTAAATATGAAAAAAGCCCGGGACGCTGGCGCGTGCCGGGCCTTGCGGGTGACTCGTGGCCTAGCCGAGCTGCGCCAGCATGTTCTCCGCAAAGGAGCAGTTGGCTGGGCCGACGCCTTCGACGTTGACCTGCTTCACAACACCATTTTCGACCAGCAGCGAGAAGCGCTGGCAGCGCACACCCATGCCCTTGGCGGTAAGGTCGAGTTCGAGGCCGAGTGCCTTGGTGAAGGCGGCGGAGCCGTCGCCCAGCATGCGGATCTTGTCGCCGACGTTCTGCGAGCGGCCCCAGGCGCCCATCACGAAACCGTCGTTAACCGCCATGCAGACGATGGCGTCGACGCCTTTCGCTTTCAACGCGTCAAAATTCTTCAGGTAGCCCGGCACATGCGAGCCCGAGCAGGTGGGCGTGAACGCGCCCGGCAGGCCGAAGATGACCACTTTCTTGCCGGCGCAGAGGGCCGCAATGTCCACCGGCTGCGGCGGCATCGGGCAGTTCTTGCCGTCGTCGTAGCCGATCGATTCAACCAGAGTGCCGGCGGGGAGCGAGTCACCAATCTTGATGGTCATGAGTATTCCTTTCAGGAAATGACGAAAGACGAAGGACGAGTGACGATCAGTGAGAAATGACTTGCGTCATTCGTCATTGGTCAATCGTCATGGCGCGCTGCGCCCCAAATCAACGAAAATCATAGTCGATATGAATGACCTTTCCGAGTTCAAGGCCTTTGCCGAACGCCTTGCCGAGCTGGCGCGGCCCATTGCCCGGCACTACTTCCGTTCCGACGCCGCCACCCTGGGCACGATCGACAAGCCGGACGCCACACCGGTGACACTGGCCGACATGGCCATTGAACAGCGGCTGCGCGACGAGATTGCGGCTGTCTACCCGGCGCACGGCATCCTCGGCGAGGAGCACGACAGCGTCAACCTCGGCGCTGAATGGGTATGGGTGATCGACCCAATCGACGGCACCAAGGCCTTTACTTGCGGCAAACCGCAGTTTGGCTCATTGATCGCGCTCACGCACTGCGGCGTGCCGGTGGTGGGCGTGATCGATCAGCCAATCACGCAGGAACGCTGGGCTGGTGTCAAGGGCACGGGGTCGTGGTTCAACGGGCAGCCTGTGCGCGCGAACGCGCAGGTGAAACCGCTCGCCGAGACTATCGTGCTGGTGACGACGCCAGACCAGTTCACCGGCGCCGGTGCTGCCGCGTTCGAGCGGCTGAAGCGGGCCTGCAAGGGCGTTTACTACGGCGGCGATTGCTACAACTACGCGCTGATTGCCTCGGGGCACGTTGATCTTGTGGTCGAGATGGGTTTGAAGACGGTGGACTTCGCCGCGCTCATCAACCCGATCGAAGAGGCCGGCGGCGTCTGCCTCGACTGGTCTGGCCAGCCGCTGACGCTGGCGAGCGACGGCACCATCGTCGCTGCAGCGAATCGGGCGTTGGCAGATGAAGTGCTGCGGGTGCTGGAGACAGCGTGATGCCGGTTCATTTTCGTCATTCGTCATTGGTCATTCGTCCTTGACGCAGATGAACCCCCTCTTCCGCGCCCTCGTTGAACGCGAGCTGAAGAATCGCTTTCTTGGCGGCGTGCTGTCGCCGGTGTGGTGGCTGGCGCAGCCGCTGTTGACGCTGGGCGTCTATGCGCTGGTGTTCGGGCTGTTCATGCGCTCGCCGGTGCCGGCAAAGTACGGCGACAGTTTTGTTGCCTACCTCGCCGTCGGGCTGTGGCCCTGGCTGGCGTTTGCCGAGAGCGTTACCCGCAGTGCCACTGCGCTGATTTCGCAGTCTGCGCTGATTACCAAGACGGCGTTGCCGCGGGCGTGGGTGCCGCTGTCGGTGGTGCTGGTGACCTTCGCGCTGAACTGGCTGGCGCTGACGGTGATTGTGCTGCTGTTTAAGCTGCTCGGCTTTTCGGTGCACCTCAGCGGCATTTTGTTCTCGCTGCCCACTTGGTTCGCGCTTGGTCTCACGGCGATCGGTCTGGCGTGGGTCGTCTCGACGGCGCAGGTTCTGGTGCGTGACGTCGAAGGCATGCTGGGGCCGCTGTTCATGCTGCTGTCGTTCGTCTGCGGCATCCAGTACGGACTGGATTCGATCCCGGCGGCATGGCGCGACGCGGTGCTCGCCAATCCGTTCACGCATGCGATTGCGCGCCTGCATGACACCTACCTCGCGGGCGCAGGCCCTGCATTGGCGGACGCGTGGTTGCTGGCGGGCGCTGCGCTCGTCGCGCTGCTGGGTTACGCCTTCTTCCGCCGCGTGGCGCCGCATGTGGATGACTACCTATGAGTGAAGTCCTGCTCGGCATCCATCACGTTGGCAAGGTCTACCCGCGCATCGGGCGTCACGGGGCTGGCGTGGCCGCACTGGCGCGGCTGCTGCTGGCGCGGCCGGCGACGGACGGCTTCGTCGCGCTTGCCGACATCGATTTCACGGTGCGTCGCGGCGAATCGCTGGCGCTGGTGGGCGAAAACGGCGCCGGCAAATCAACGCTGCTGAAGATCATCGCCGGCGTGTTGCAACCGACGACCGGTCGCGCTGACCGCGTGGGCTCTGTGGGCGCACTGCTCGAGCTCGGCGCCGGCTTTCATCCCGAATACACCGGCCGCGAAAATCTCAAACTCGCCGCTGCGCTGCAGGGGCTGACCGGCGCGGCGTTCGACGCCCGACTCGACGAGATCATCGCCTTCGCTGACATCGGCGAGCACATCGACGCGCCGATCAAGACCTATTCGAGCGGTATGGTGGTGCGGCTGGGCTTCGCGCTGGTGACGGCGCTGAAGCCCGACCTGCTGATCACCGACGAAGTGCTCGCGGTCGGTGATGAGTCCTTCCAGAACAAATGCATTGCGTGGATGGAGCGTTACCTCGCGGACGGCGGCACGCTGCTGCTGGTCTCGCATTCGCTGTATCACGTCAAAAAACTGACACAGCGCGCAGTGTGGCTCGACCACGGCCGCCTGCGCATGATCGGCGCCAGCCACGAGGTGGCGATCGCTTATCAGGCGTTTCACGAGGCAAAGCAGGCCGACGCCAAGACTGACGCGGCGGCAGTGGATTCCGCTGCGCTGGGGCAATACGCGGTGACTGATCTCTCCATCGAACGCTGCGATGCGGACGGCCTCAGCCTGCATGGCAGCCTCAAAAGCCGCGACGGTCGGCGGCCACATGTGGCGCTGGGCGTGGTGCGCATTGACGGCACGCCGGTCTACGGTACCACCAGTGAAATCGACGGCGCGGTGCTGAACGAAACCGCTGCAGGCAACTTTGAGTTTGCGCTCACTTTCTCCGATTGGCGCTTGCTGCCGGGCGCGTACCGTCTGCGCGCTCACGCGCTCGACCCGGAAGGCATGCGCGTCTACGACACCGTGGAACGCGACTTCACGGTCGCCGGCGACTCGCGCGAGCTCGGGTTGGTCCGCCTGCCGCATCACTGGAACTGAGCAGCTTTTTTGCTGTAACCCCCATTCGCTGTGGGCGTAGCGCCTAAAAAGCTAATTATCGACTTATGATTGTTTCTGGCTACGCGCCCAGATTAAATGGGCGTTTCGCCAGAAAGATGTTGCCTGTGCTGTGCCGCTTGACGGTCAATAATGACCGTTTGTGCGTTGCACAAAAGTCTTCTAACTGACTATAATTGTGGGCTTTGTTCGATTGGCGTCAGGCAACTGCCGCTGGCAACAGGAAACTACAGGAAGCGGTCGTCGCAGCGTTGTCGCGGCGGCCTTCATGGAACCCCCGTATCGTCCAGCCGCATGTTGAACGACATCAGTCTGCAAAACCCGACCATCACCCGGATGCTGTATCTGCAGCTCGGGATCACGGTCGGATTCGCTGTGATCGCAGGATTCATCTCGGGGGAGCATGGAGCCGTCTCCGCCACACTGGGCGGGCTGACTAACGTCTTCGCCTCGCTGATCTTTGTGTTCGTGGCCAACTTTGGTTTACGCCACTCGAACGGTGCCGGGCTCTGGCCTCTGCTTCGGGCGGAACTCGTAAAGCTTGTGTTTATTGCCATTCAGCTCGGTGTAATTCTCAAGTTCTACGATGCGCTGGTTGTGCCAGCAATGTTCGCGACATTTTTGGTGACTTTGCTGGCGTGGCGGGCAACTCTGCTCACCGGTGCCGGCAAACAATAAGAAACAAGACGTCCGGCTTCGGCCTTACTTCAACCTGCTCAATACTGACCTGACTGCACCCTGCCATGTCTGAAGCCAGCTCCGCGGTTCTCACGCCGACCGAATACATCCAGCACCACCTGACCAACCTGCAGGGGACGTTTGGTGGCAATCAGATCAACCTTGACTCGGTCATCATGGGCTGGGGGCTCGGCGCCATCGTGTTTGGTCTGCTGTTTGTGCTTTCGCGCGGTGTCAAACAGGATGGCGTTCCGGGCAAAGCGCAAGCTTTCTTCGAGCTGCTGTACGACTTCGTCGACGGTCAGGTGAAAGACATGTTCCACGGCAACCGCCGCTGGATCGTTGCCGTCGCTTTCACGGTGTTCGTCTGGATTCTGGTGATGAACTCGGTCAAGTTCCTGCCGGTGGACGCCATTGCCTGGTTCACCGAGCACGTGCTGCACCTGCATAACTGGAAGCCTGTGCCGACTGCTGACCTCAACACCACGCTCGCCATCTCGCTCTCCGTCATCCTGCTGGTGATGGTCGAGAGCGTCAAGGCCAAGGGCCTCGGTGGCTATATCCATGAGCTGACGATGACGCCGTTCCATGGTGGCAACATCATCGCCAAGATCGTGCTGTTCCCGATCAACTTCCTGTTCCAGATGATTGAGCTGCTGTCGAAGCCGCTGTCGCTCGCGCTGCGTCTGTTCGGCAACATGTACGCCGGCGAAGTGATCTTCCTGCTCATCTCGCTGCTCGCCGCGGCCGGTATCGGCGGCGTGATCGGCGGCGCCCTGCTGCACGCGGGCTGGGCCATCTTCCACATTCTTGTTGTGCCCCTGCAGGCGTTCATCTTCATGATGCTGACGGGTGTGTATCTGGCAATGGCGCACGAACACCACTAAGGTATCGTCAGCGCCGCACTAACGGTTTTCACTTAGCTACTTACTACTACTTACTGAAAGGAAACAAAATGGAAGTCATCCAAAAAATGATGGTGCTGGCCTCGGTTCAGGGCTACACCGCCATCGCCGTCGGCATCATCATCGGCCTCGGCGCGCTCGGCGCCTGTATCGGTGTGGGCGTGATGTGCTCGAAGTTCCTGGAATCGGCCGCCCGCCAGCCGGAACTGATCCCGCAACTGCAAGGCAAAGTGTTCCTGCTGCTCGGCCTGATCGACGCGTCGTTCATTATCGGTGTCGGTATCGCGATGTTCCTCGCGACCAACAACCCGCTGCTGAACGCCGTTCTCAACGTCAAGTAATCACGGCCACTCAAACTTTTTGAACGGAGTCGCCGCATGAATCTCGGCATGACACTCCTGCTGCAAGGCATCGGCTTTTTCATCTTTCTGTTTGTCGTCTACAAGTTTGTGCTGCCGCCACTGGCAGACGCTGTAGAAGGCCGCCGCCGCCAGATCGCTGATGGTCTGGCCGAAGCCGAGAAAGGCAAAGCCTCGCTCGCCATTGCGCAGAAAGAAGTCGACAAGCTCATCGCGGAGGCCAAGGCCAAGGCGGCTGACATCGTCGCGCAGGCTGAAAAGCAGCGCAACGTGACGATCGAAGCGTCGAAAGCCGACGCCAAGGCCGCCGGCGAGCGTGAAAAGCAGATGGCTGCAGACGAAATCGCGCAGCTGTCGGTCAAGGCCAAAGAAGAGCTGCGCGACCGCGTGGCTGATCTCGCGGTGGCGGGTGCGCAGCGCATCCTCAAGCGCGAAATCAATCCGCAGGTCCACTCCGATCTGCTGGCGCAACTCAAGGCTGAGCTGTAACCATGGCTGAACTCGCGACCATCGCCCGCCCGTACGCCGAGGCCGCGTTCGCGCTCGCCCGCGACGGCGGCGCGCTGCCGAAGTGGGCCGAGACGATGAGCCTGCTGGCTGCCGTCGTCGCCGACCCGAAGGTCGCTGGCGCCGTCGACAACCCGAAGCTCTCGTCCACGCAAAAGCAGTCGCTATTCACCACGGTGCTCGGCGACAAGCTCGATGCCGGCACCACGCAGTTCGTCAAAGTGCTGCTTGAGGCTGATCGCGTCAAACTGCTGCCGCAGATCAACGAGCACTTCCAGGCGCTGAAACGCGACAACGACAACGTGGCCCGCGCCACCATCGTGTCGGCCTTTCCGCTGACCGATCAGCAGCGCGATGAGCTCAAGGGCGCACTCGCCAAGCGTTACGGTCGCCAGATCGAGACGGTCGAAGAAGTTGACGCCAGCCTGCTCGGTGGCGCCCGCATCCTCGTCGGCGATCAGGTGATTGATCGCAGCGTCGTCGGCCAACTCAACAAGATGTCACGCCAGATCAAGGCGTAACCACCAAAAGAACAGACCTCCGTGCTGGAGTAAGCAATGAATTTGAATCCTTCTGAAATCAGCGAACTGATTAAGGCCAAGATCGCGAACCTCGATGTTGGCAGCGAAGTGCGGACCCAGGGCACGGTGGTCTCGGTGACCGACGGTATCTGCCGCGTGCATGGTCTTGCCGACGTGATGCAGGGCGAAATGCTCGAATTCCCAGGCAACACCTTCGGCCTCGCGCTGAACCTCGAGCGTGACTCGGTTGGCGCCGTGGTGCTGGGTGCCTACGAGCACATCACCGAAGGCGACGTCGTCAAGTCGACGGGTCGCATTCTGTCGGTGCCGGTCGGTCGCGAACTGATCGGTCGCGTGGTCAACGCGCTCGGCGAGCCGGTCGACGGCAAGGGCCCCATCAATGCGAAAGAAACCGACGTGATCGAAAAGGTCGCGCCGGGCGTGATCGCACGTAAATCGGTGTCGCAGCCGGTGCAAACGGGCCTCAAGTCGATCGACTCGATGGTGCCGGTCGGCCGCGGTCAGCGCGAACTGATCATTGGGGACCGTCAGACCGGCAAGACCGCCGTCGCAATCGACGCCATCATCAACCAGAAGGGCAAGGACCTGATCTGCGTTTACGTCGCGATCGGTCAAAAGGCCTCCACCATCGTCAACGTGGTGCGCAAGCTCGAAGAAGCTGGCGCCATGGCCTACACGATCGTGGTCGCTGCCTCGGCGTCGGACTCTCCCGCGATGCAGTACCTGTCGGCTTACGCCGGCTGCACGATGGGCGAATACTTCCGTGATCGTGGTGAAGATTCGCTGATCGTCTATGACGATCTGTCGAAACAGGCCGTGGCCTATCGTCAGATCTCGCTGCTGTTGCGCCGTCCGCCGGGCCGCGAAGCGTTCCCGGGCGACGTGTTCTATCTGCACAGCCGCCTGCTCGAGCGCGCCGCTCGCGTAAATGAAGATTACGTCGAGAAGTTCACCAAGGGCGCCGTCAAGGGCAAGACCGGCTCGCTGACCGCGCTGCCGGTCATCGAAACGCAAGCCGGCGACGTGTCGGCATTCGTTCCGACCAACGTGATCTCGATTACCGACGGCCAGATTTTCCTTGAGACCGATCTGTTCAACGCCGGTATCCGTCCCGCGATCAACGCCGGCATTTCGGTGTCTCGCGTCGGCGGTGCTGCTCAAACCAAGATCATCAAGAAGCTTGGCGGTGGCGTGCGCCTCGCGCTCGCGCAATACCGCGAACTCGCGGCCTTCGCACAGTTCGCATCCGACCTCGACGAAGCGACCCGCAAGCAGCTGGAGCGCGGCCGTCTGGTGACCGAACTCATGAAGCAGGCGCAATACGCCCCGCTGTCGGTATCGGAAATGGCGTTCACGCTGTTCGGCGTCAACAATGGCTACTTCGACGACGTGCCTGTTGCCAAGGCACTGGCTGCCGAGAAGGCGCTGCACAAGTACATGGCGACCAAGTACGCCGACCTGACCAAGCGCATCGAAGACACCAAGGATCTCTCGAAAGACGACGAAGCCGCGCTGCATGCTGCGGTGAAAGACTTCAAAGCCAACGGTTCCTACTAATCCTCCCGCCAAGTAAAAACAGCGAAAGCAAAAAATGGCTGGCTCAAAAGAGATTAGAACCAAGATCAAGAGCGTGCAAAACACGCGCAAGATCACCAAGGCGATGGAAATGGTCGCCGCATCCAAGATGCGCAAGGCGCAGGAGCGGATGCGTGCGGCTCGTCCGTACGCCGACAAGGTGCGCAACATCGCGGCGCACATGTCCGAGGCCAATCCCGAGTACCGTCATCCGTTCCTGATCAAGCGCAGCGGCAGCAGCAAGGCCGGCATGATCGTGGTGACGACCGACAAGGGCTTGTGCGGCGGTCTCAACACCAACATCCTTCGCGCGGTGGTCGCCAAGCTCAAGGAACTGGAAGCGGCCGGCAACAAGGTGCAAGTCACGGCGATCGGCAACAAGGGCTTCGGTTTCATGAACCGCATGGGTGCCACGCTGGTGTCGCACGTGATCGGTCTGGGTGACACGCCGCATCTCGAAAAGCTGATCGGCGCCGTCAAGGTGCAGCTCGACGCCTACGAAAAGGGTGAAGTGGATTCGGTGTATCTGGCATACACCCGGTTCATCAACACCATGAAGCAGGAAGCCGTGGTGCAGCAACTGCTGCCGCTTACGTCCGACAAGCTCGAGCAGAGCGCCGAAGAGAAGCGCGCCTACAGCTGGGACTACATCTACGAACCGGATGCGCAAACCGTCGTTGACGAATTGCTGGTCCGCTACGTGGAAGCCCTCGTGTATCAGGCCGTTGCCGAGAACATGGCGTCCGAGCAGTCGGCGCGCATGGTGGCGATGAAAGCCGCGTCGGACAATGCCAAAAATGTGATCGCCGAGCTGCAGCTTAGCTACAACAAGGCACGCCAGGCCGCCATTACCAAAGAACTCTCCGAGATCGTCAGCGGCGCAGCCGCGGTCTGATGAGCCGGAACCAAAGAACTAGCGATTGAAAAACAGGACAAGACGATGAGCACGAATCAAGGCAGTATCGTTCAGTGCATCGGCGCGGTGGTGGACATCGAATTCCCCCGCAGCGCGATGCCCAAGGTATATGACGCGCTGACGCTGGACGCCTCGGCCACCCACTCGGGTGTCGAAGCCGGTCTGACGTTCGAAGTGCAGCAGCAGCTGGGCGACGGCGTGGTGCGCACCATTGCGCTCGGCTCGTCGGACGGCCTGCGCCGCGGCATGGCCGTGAACAACACCGGCGCCGCGATCTCGGTGCCGGTTGGCAAGGCCACGCTGGGCCGCATCATGGACGTGCTCGGTCGCCCGATCGATGACGCCGGTGCCATCCCGACCGAAGAGCGTCGCGCGATCCATCAAAAAGCACCGCTGATGGAAGACCTGAAGCCGACCACCGAGTTACTCGAAACGGGCATCAAGGTGATCGACCTCGTGTGCCCGTTCGCCAAGGGCGGCAAGATCGGCCTGTTCGGCGGCGCCGGCGTGGGCAAGACCGTGACCATGATGGAGCTCATCAACAACATCGCGAAGCAATACGGTGGTTACTCCGTGTTCGCCGGTGTGGGTGAGCGTACGCGTGAGGGCAACGACTTCTACCACGAGATGGAAGAGTCGAAGGTGCTTGACAAGGTCGCGATGGTGTTCGGTCAGATGAACGAACCCCCGGGCAACCGTCTGCGCGTCGCGCTGACTGGCCTCACGATGGCCGAGAAATTCCGCGACGAAGGCCTCGACATCCTGTTCTTCGTCGACAACATCTACCGCTACACGCTGGCCGGTACCGAAGTGTCCGCACTGCTCGGCCGTATGCCTTCAGCCGTGGGCTACCAGCCGACGCTGGCCGAAGAAATGGGCCGCCTGCAGGAGCGCATCACGTCGACCAAGACTGGCTCGATCACCTCGATCCAGGCCGTGTACGTGCCTGCCGACGACTTGACCGATCCGTCGCCTGCGACCACCTTCCAGCACTTGGACGCCACTGTCGTGCTGTCGCGTGACATCGCCGCGCTGGGCATCTTCCCGGCTGTGGATCCGCTCGACTCGACGTCGCGCCAGATCGATCCGCTCGTGATCGGTGAACAGCACTACAGCTGCACGCGTTCCGTCCAGGCCACGCTGCAACGCTACAAGGAGCTCCGCGACATCATCGCGATTCTGGGCATGGACGAGCTGGCTCCCGAAGACAAGCTGGCCGTTGCGCGCGCGCGCAAGATCCAGCGCTTCCTGTCGCAGCCGTTCCACGTCGCCGAAGTGTTCACCGGTTCACCAGGCAAGTACGTGTCGCTCAAGGACACGATCCGCGGCTTCAACATGATCGTGAATGGCGAATGTGACCACCTGCCGGAGCAGGCGTTCTACATGGTCGGCACCATCGAAGAAGCGTTCGAAAAAGCGAAAACTCTTAACTAAGAGAAGCTGATGTCAACCATCCACGTAGACGTCGTCAGCGCGGAAGCCTCGATTTTCTCGGGCGAGGCGAAGTTCGTCGCGCTGCCAGGCGAATCGGGCGAGCTGGGCATCCTGCCCAAGCACACGCCGCTGATCACGCGCATCAAGCCGGGTGCTGTGCGCATCGAGAAAGCCGACGGTAGCGAAGAGTTCGTCTTCGTCGCCGGCGGCATCCTCGAAGTGCAGCCGAACGTGGTGACGGTACTCGCCGACACCGCGATCCGCGGCCACGACCTTGACGAAGCGAAGGCCAACGAAGCCAAGCAACGCGCCGAAGAGTCCTTGCGCAACAAGGATGCGGCGATTGACTACGCTGCCGCGCAGGCCGAACTGGCTTCCGCCGTGGCACAACTCGCGGCCATCCGCAAGCTGCGCCGAAAGTAAGCGAACGCTACGGTCGAAAAGAGGCGACTGCGGTCGCCTTTTTCTTTGGCGATTCTGGCGACTACCTGTGCTTGCGGTTGTGGAATGACGGCACGCTTGCAGCGTAGGGCCGCCAGCGTTCGCTACCATTGCGGTATGCAGTCGGCACCTTACTCGCAGCAAGCCCCCGTTGATCTCCTCGTCATCGGCGGTGGCATCAACGGCGCCGGCATTGCGCGCGATGCGATTGGGCGCGGCCTTTCGGTCCTCCTCGTTGAGAAGGACGACCTAGCTGCGCACACCTCGCAGTGGTCGTCGAAACTCATCCATGGTGGCCTGCGCTATCTGGAGAACTACGAATTCCGACTCGTTGGCGAAGCGCTGGCCGAGCGCGAGGTGCTGCTGCGCGTCGCCCCGCAT
Organism: Casimicrobium huifangae; assembly: GCF_009746125.1. Lineage (NCBI taxonomy): Bacteria > Pseudomonadati > Pseudomonadota > Betaproteobacteria > Casimicrobiaceae > Casimicrobium > Casimicrobium huifangae. Next base: position 4,351,414 of record NZ_CP041352.1, on the reverse strand, counting down.
CTGATCCGCCCCCTGCAATTCGTACTGCCACACGAGCCGCATCTGCGGCCGAAGTGGATGCTCCGCGCCGGCCTGTTTCTCTACGACCGGCTGGGTGGCTGGAGCGGCCAGAAGCAGACGCTGCCGAAGTCATTCGCTGCGAATCTCCGGAAAACCGCTGAGTCAAACTGGGGCGCCGGCCTCAAGGCGAAATTCACCGACGGCTTTGTCTACTCCGACGCACAGGTCAACGACGCTCGCCTCGTCGTTGAGAACGCGAAAGACGCCAGGGCACGTGGCGCTGATGTTCGGGTCGGTGTGCGCTTCGTAGGCGCGCAGCGTGTGCCGGCGCCAGAAGGCGCGAATGCACGTTCGATCTGGCAGGCAACCATCGAGGACGTGGCCACTGGCGCATGTGAGACAGTTCACGCCCGCGCGATCGTCAACGCCTCCGGTCCCTGGGTCAAGGCGTTGCTGTCGAGCATCGACACGCCGACGACCAGGGAAACGGTCAAACACGTCAAGGGCTCGCACATCATCGTGCCTCGCGTGCACGAATCGCCGCACGCCTACATTCTGCAGAACAGTGACGGCCGCATCGTCTTCGTCATCCCGTACTTTGAACGCTTTTCGCTGATCGGCACTACCGACGTGCCCGTCGCTGAATACGAAACGCCCGCGATCACTGACGACGAAACACAGTATCTGCTCGATCTCGCCAACACTTACCTCGCCAAATCGCTCACGCGGGACGACATCGTTGCGACCTACGCCGGTGTGCGACCGCTCTACGACGACGGCGACGACAACCCGTCCGCGATCACTCGCGACTACACGCTGAAGCTCGACGCCCAAGCGGATTCACAGGGCGCCGGTGCACCGGGTGCGCCGCTGCTAAACATCTACGGTGGCAAGATCACCACCTATCGCAAACTCGCTGAACACGCGCTGGAAAAGCTGCTGCCATTCTTTCCCAATGCCAGCCGCGCATCGTGGACGCATGCGCCGCTGCAAGCCGGCGCAACGCCCGACGCGTTGGCGGATGTCGCTCAAGCATTGCAATCCAGAGGACTCACTGCGGCGTACGCCAATCGCCTGATGCATCGTTATGGCCTCGCCGCAGAATCTGTGATCGCCCAAGGTACCGGCGAGATATTTGACGACACATTCAGCGAAGCCGAAATTCCGCATCTGCGTGACCATGAGTGGTCACGTTCTGTCGATTCCATGTTGCAGCGGCGCACCAAGACAAATCTGCTGGCGAGCGCCGAGAGCTTGCCACGCATCCATGCGGCCATCGCGACCGCGTTGAAATGACGTCGACGCCACGCCTGCAACCGCTCGCGACGCTGGACAAACAGGCGCTCGCTCGCGTCGACTATCTGCTGTTCGATGTCGACGAAACCTTCACCACGCACGGCCTGATGCACGCCGAGACCTATGCCACGCTGTTCGCGCTGCGCGATGCGGGAATCACCGCCGTACCGGTGACCGGGCGCCCTTCGGGTTGGGGCAATGTCATGCTGTCCACCTGGCCCATCGAAGCCTGCGTCACCGAGAACGGTGGCGTCATCTCGTGGAAGGATCATGAAAGTGGCCGCGCCATCCAGCGTGTGATTCACGAGGAACATCGCGGCACGGGTTACATCGAAAAATTGCGGCAGTTCGGCGCGCGGATCGCTACGCGGTTCCCGCAGGTGAAGGTGAGCGCTGATCAACCCTATCGCCTCACCGATCTCGCGATCGACTATGCCGAGCAGGTGCCGCGGGCGGCGGACGACATCGTTGGACAGATCGTCACGCTGATGCGCGCAGAGGGCTACCTCACCGCAGTAAGCAGCATCCACATTCACGCCTACTATCCAGCCAACGAAAAGGCCGATGGCGTCTACCCGTTGATGCAGCAGGCGTTTGGGCTCAGCCGTGACGATGTGCACGCGCGCGCGGCGTTTATCGGTGATTCCCCGAACGATGCCTCCCTGTTTGCTGCAGTGCCGCTGTCGGTGGGCGTTGCCAATGTGCAGACGGCGCTGGCGAAAATTCCGGTTGCGCCGGCATGGCTGTGCTCACGAGATTGCGGTGCGGGCTTCGTCGAGTTTGCCAATCACCTGCTCGCGGCCCGCCGCATCGGAGTCCAATGATGATGGTTGTGCTGCGCGTCGCTGCATTGCTGCTGCTTGGGGTGGTCTCGGCTTTCATGCTCTGGATAATGTTTGTCAACCTCGCCGGTCGCGAGAACTCGCGCTGGTTTGGCGGTAGACCGGGCACGCTGGGGGTGCGCGACGGCAAGCTAGCACCGCCCAAAAGCACGCCCAACAGCGTGGTCAGTGAAGGCATTGACCCGGCACATCCCGCGTATGTCGCGCCCATCACCTACAGCGGCGATTCCTCGGTCGCGATGGCACGACTCGGCGGCGTGCTGCAGCGCCTGGGCGGCGTGACCCTGATCCGGGTCGAACCGACTTATCTATACGCCGAGTGCCGAACCAAAACCATGCGCTTTGTTGATGATTTCGAAGCGCGCATCGACCCTGTCGCGCACGTCATTCACGTCCGCTCTGCGTCCCGGCTTGGGCGCAGCGATCTGGGCGTCAACCGCGCCCGCGTTGAGCTGGTGAGACGCGAGTTTGTGGCGGCAGCGGCTGCTGCGGCCAATTGACACAGCGAGCGGGAAATTCAAGACATTGGCATGATGCCCACTGATGTCGTTGTCGCAATGAAACTGCGTCGGCGTTCTCCAGCGTGCGGTGCCAAAATCTCATTCGTAAATAGCCTAGTGCGCGCTGCAGTCGCGGCACGCTCAATTTCTCCGGGGGCCTCCATGAATCGCGTTGTTGAGCGGTGCGGCAGTTTCGTTCGCATCATTGTCAGTGTTTGCTGTGTAGCCGCTACTGCGATGTGTGAAACCGCGTTTGCGGCTGATGCGCCTGGCTTGGCGCTCGCCGGCAGCAAAGGCCAGGTTGAGACCACTGCCAGCATCATGGCACGCGCTGCGGTGACCCCACCCGCCGGACCAAGGCCCGTACTCCGGCTGCAATACCCAGATCGCAGCCAATTGCCGGACAATCCTGCCGCGCCTGCAACCTCGGGGATATCGGGCGGCGATATTCCCAAGGCGTCCGACGTAAGGAAGGCATCGCATACGACCGGCCTCTCGTTCGATGCAGTGACGCTTTCTGATACAGGCAACTTCCCGCCCGACTCAATGGGGACGGTCGGCCCGACGCAGTTCATCGCGGCAACCAATGGTCGCATCCGATCGTTCACCAAGGCAGGCGTTGCCGACAGCGTTCTCGACGTCGATCCGAACGTGTTCTTTGCGTCGGTCATGACGCCGGTCGCGGGCGCCGTGGTTCTCAACTTCACCAGCGACCCACAGATACGCTACGACCGCTTTACGGGGCGGTGGTACATCAGCATCATCGACATCCCGTGCACCAACGCTACCTGTACGACCACGGCGCCCAACCGCTGGCTGCTTGCAGTCAGCAACAATGGCACCATTTCCGGCAGCACGATCTGGTCGTTCTTTCAGTTTCAGGCCGATCCGGATCCCGGCACCAATTTCTGTGACTACCCTTCACTGGGCGTTGATGTCAACGCGCTCTACGTCGGCTGCAATATGTTCAGCAATGCCGGCTCCTTCCAGGGCACGAACGGCTACGTCATTCGCAAGTCATCGATTCTCGGTGCCGGGCCTATCACAGTGACCATGTTTGCGAATATGGTGTCGGGTGGTGCGGGCTCCGGGCCATTTGCACCAAGGGGTGTCGACAATTACGACGCCACAGCCACGGAAGGGTACTTCGTCGGCCCTGACAACGCCACGTTCAGCACCCTGATGTTCCGTCGGATCAGCAATCCCGGATCGGCCACGCCCACCATCTCTGCCAACATCAGCATGACGGTGCCGACCACCACGTTTCCGAACCGTGTAGAACATGCCGGCAATACTGGCGGCGCGAATGGCAATCTCGATAGCCTGGATGACCGCCTGTACGCTGCGATGATTCGCAATGGGCGCTTGTGGACCGCGCACAATTTTCGCGTTAGTGCTGCGGGCGTCGCCAGCACCGCAGCCGCGGCTCGCAACGCTGTCCGCTGGTATGAGGTGCAGAACCTGACCACTACGCCGACCCTCGTTCAGTCCGGGACTGTGTTCGACAACGCTGCCACACGTGCGGCAGCCAGGCAATACTGGATTCCGTCAATTGCGGCTAGCGGACAGGGCCATGCGGTTGTCGGTTTCAGCATGGCGGGCGTTGTGGGGGCCACCCCTGCCTACGCCAGCCGCCTCGCCGGTGACACGCTCGGCACCATGGACGCACCGCCCACCACCGCAGCGACCACTTTTGGCACCACCACGTCCAACTACAACCCGGCTGCGGATCCCGGTGGCGGCTCCGGCCGCCGCTGGGGTGACTACTCCTACACCGTCGTTGATCCGATTGACGACATGACGATCTACACCGTGCAGGAGTACAACCAGGCGTTGAACAGCTACGCAGTCCGCGTTGGCAAGCTGCTTTCACGGCCACCAGCGACGCCGACCTGCTCGGGCAGTCCGATCACTTTCACCGGTCCGACCGGCAATGTTGTCATCAATGCCACATCGACAGCAGGCTCCGGTTTTTACGATCCGGGCGCCAATTTGCCCCCACCCGCATTGCCGTTTAGTCACATCAGTGCAACGGTCACCAACGCGACCGTCAACAGCGTCACCTACAACTCACCGACCCAAGTCACGCTCAACATCACAGCGCTGGCCTCCGGTTTGCAAAATGTCACGATCACCAATCCCGATGGACAAAGCGTGACGGCCAACGGCTGCATTAGCGTTCAAGCCGCTGATCTCGGCATCACCGTCACAGACGGCGTCACGACGGCGACGCCGGGTGGATCTGTCACCTACACCATCACCGCGTCCAACGCTTCGTCGGTCGCAGCCACTGGCGCTACAGTGGCGGATACGTTCCCGGCTGTTCTGACGTGTACCTGGACATGCGTCGGCGCTGGCGGCGGCACCTGCACGGCCAGCGGCGCCGGCAACATCAGCGACACCGTCAATTTGCCAGCGGGTGCCAGCACCACCTATACCGCGGCTTGTGCAATCTCTGCCGCCGCGACTGGCACGTTGAGCAATACCGCGACCGTCACCATTGCCGGCGATCCCAATGCGGCGAACAACAGCGCGACGGATACTGACACGCTGACGCCGCAGGCCGATTTGTCGATCACCAAGACGGACGGCGTGACGACTGCGACGCCAGGCGGCTCGGTCACGTACACCATCACTGCCAGCAACGCCGGCCCGAGCAACGCGCCCGGCGCGACAGTCGCTGATACATTCCCGGCGAGCCTCACCTGCACGTGGACCTGCGTTGGCGCCGGCGGCGGCATTTGCACGGCCAGCGGTTCAGGCAACATCAGCGATACAGTCAATCTGCCGGCGGGTGGTAGCGTGACCCATACGGCGAGCTGCACTATCTCCGCGAGTGCGACCGGGACGCTTAGCAATACCGCGACCGTCGCTGCACCTGGTGGTGTCACCGACCCGACACCGGGAAACAATAGCGCGACTGACAGTGACACCCTCTCGGCAAGCGCTGATTTGGCAATCACGGTGACTGATGGGGTGACGACGGCAACGCCGGGTGGATCAGTGACCTACACCATCACGGCCAGCAACGCCGGCCCCAGCGGAGTCACTGGCGCGACGGTTGCCGATACTTTCCCGGCGAGTCTCACCTGCACCTGGACCTGCGTGGGCGCTGGCGGTGGCACCTGCACCGCCAGCGGCTCCGGCAACATCAGCAACACGGTGAATTTGCCAGCGGGTGGCAGCGTGACTTACACCGCGAGCTGCGCGATCATGGCGAGCGCGATAGGGACGCTGAGCAACACCGCAACAGTGACTGCGCCCGGCGGCGTTACTGACCCAACACCGGGCAACAACTCGGCAACCGATACAGACACGCTCTCTGCCAGCGCTGATCTGGCGATCACGGTGACTGACGGCGTGACAACGGCCACGCCGGGCGGATCGGTGACCTACACCATCACTGCGAGCAACGATGGACCGAGCAACGCACCCGGTGCAACTGTGGCCGACACGTTCCCGGCAAGCCTCACGTGCACGTGGACCTGTGTCGGTGCCGGTGGAGGGACTTGCACTGCAAGTGGCTCCGGCAACATCAGCAACACCGTGAACCTGCCTGTGGGTGGCAGCGTGACTTACACCGCGAGTTGCGCGATCTCGGCGAGCGCGACCGGGACACTGAGCAACACCGCAACAGTGACTGCGCCTGGCGGCGTCACTGACCCAACACCGGGCAACAACTCGGCAACTGACACCGACACGCTCGCTGCGAGCGCCGATCTGGCGATCACCAAAACTGACGGAGTGACAACGGCCACGCCGGGCGGATCGGTGACTTACACCATTACTGCGAGCAATGCCGGACCGAGCAACGCGACTGGTGCAACGGTGGTGGATACGTTCCCGGCCTCGCTCACCTGCTCGTGGACTTGCGTAGGTGCCGGTGGCGGCACCTGTACGCCCAGCGGATCCGGCAACATCAACAGCACTGTTAACCTGCCGGCCGGTGGTAGCGTCACCTACACAGCAAGCTGTGCGATCTCTGCTGCGGCCACAGGCACGCTGAGCAACACGGCAACCGTCGCCGCCCCTGGCGGCGTGACCGACCCCGCTCCCGCCAATAACTCGGCAACCGATACCGATACCTTGTCGGCGAGTGCTGATCTGGCAATCACCATCACCGATGGGGTGACAACCGCAACACCTGGCGGTTCTGTCACGTACACGATCACGGCCAGCAATGCCGGACCGAGCAACGTGACCGGTGCGACAGTCGCCGACACGTTCCCGGCAAGTCTCACCTGTACGTGGACCTGCGTCGGCGCTGGTGGCGGCACCTGTACCGCCAACGGCTCCGGCAACATCAACAACACCGTTAATTTGCCGGTTGGCGCCAGCGCGACATACACGGCAAGTTGTGCAATTTCGGCAGCAGCCACGGGCACGCTGAGCAACACGGCAACCGTCGCCGCGCCGGGTGGTGTGAGCGATCCCGCTCCCGCCAACAACGCTGCAACTGACACAGACGCACTTGCCGGCAGCGCCGATCTCGCGATCACCATGACCGACAGCGTAACTACTGCCGTACCGGGCGGATCGCTGACTTACACGATCACCGCCAGCAACGCCGGACCCAGCAACGCCAGCGGCGCCACCGTGAGTGACACCTTCCCGGCTTCCCTTACCTGCACCTGGACTTGCGTTGGCGCCGGTGGCGGCACCTGCCCTGCATCTGGCAGCGGCAACATTGCCAGCAGCGTCAATGTGCCCGCCGGGGCCAGCGTCACCTTCACCGCCACTTGCGCTGTGTCGGCGACAGCGATCGGCAACATAAGCAATACGGCGACCGTCGCCGCTCCCGCTGGCGTCACGGACCCGACCTCAGGCAACAACTCGGCCACCGACGTCGACACCGTGGTTGGTTCCCAAGTGACGGCCACAAAAACAGCGTCGGGTACTTTTGTGGTGGGCAGCACTGTCACTTACACGATCATCCTGGGCAACGCTGGCCCCGGCCCGCAAGGTGACAACCCTGGCAACGAGTTGACCGATGTCTTGCCAGCGACGCTGGCGCTGATTTCCGCAACTGCCAGCAGCGGTACAGCGGTGGCAAGCGTTCCGACCAATACGGTCACATGGAACGGGTCCATCCCGGCCGGTGGGTCGGTAACGATCACCATCACTGCGACGATCCTGCCCGCCGCGAATGGTGCTTCCGTCTCCAATCAGGCAACGGCTGCGTTCGATGCCGATGGCAATGGCAGCAACGAATCGTCGGCCTTGAGCAACGATCCGCGACAGGTGGGCAGCAACAATCCAACGGTTATCTTCGTTGCCGATACACGTGTGATTCCGGCCTTGTCGCCACTCGCACTCGCGTTGTTGGTGCTTATGCTCGCGACGCTCGCAACCCTGGCTGGCAGGCGCATCCGTTCGCGCATTGCTGGCCATGGCAAATGATTGATTGAGCGAATTGGGGCGCGGGGCCGATATTCCCTGGTGGCCAGCGCCCGGTCACGTTTTGACAAGCAGGCCGAAATTGGCGAAAATACAAGGCTTCGCAAAGCAGGCGCCACAAAAGTGCGCTGCGCTGGTGAAACGGCGCTTTAGCTCAGTCGGTTAGAGCGATGGAATCATAATCCACAGGTCCGGGGTTCGAGTCCCTGAAGCGCCACCAGATTCAAGACGCCGCGACAGCGGCGTTTTTCATTGTCGAGCTGCAAAGACCGCCGGCTCGCCCACCTGCCACCCCCAGTCATCATCCAGCGGGTAGATCGGCCGTGGCACATGCTGATACGGCACATTCTTCAGCACGGGTGTGGTGAGCCCCGGCACGTCAACCTCGACGATCTGCGCATCGGGGAAAAACTCGTCTGCCCAGGCGCGGAAGTGGCCGCGTGACTTGATGATCAGCGATCGCTGCTGGCGGATATCGACGCCGAGCGCTTCCATGAACACCGGGTCTTTCGCCTGTTGCCGGACGCTGACGACGATCACGTCGATACCGCCGACCCGCAACCGGGCGCAAGGACCAAGGCTGATGGCGTGACCAGCTGCAATACCGCGACGGCCGATGAATTCACCGTCGTGCAACTGCGCGACGGTCGCCTCTGCCTCGAAGTGACCCGACAGTGGGTGCGTTTCGTCGCGATTGAACCGCGCATGAAAGCGCGTACCGACGCCCAGCTGATGCGCCTCGGCCGCCAGCGCCGGATCGTAGAAAATCGCCAGCGTGCAACCGGTGACGCCAGCCTCGTGAAACGCCTTGAGGATCCACACGGTATTGGCGCGTCCGCCGCCGCCTGCGTTGTCAGCTACATCGGCAAACAGCAGCGCCGGTGCCGTTGTATCGCGCGCAACCGCAAGTGCCCGTTGCGTCGCATCGGCGAGCGCAGTCAAGCGCGGCACGTAGCGCGCGCGATCTGCCCACGCGCGCGTCGCAACCTCCTTCGCGGTGGCGCGTGCAGCGTCGGCCGTCTGTGCACACACGATCACGCTCATGCCCGCTTTCGGCGTATCGCCCAGTGTGAAGCCAGACAGGACGCTCACGTTACGCAGGTCGTCATTCAATAGTGATTGACCGTAGTGAATGATGTCGCCGTACGGCGTACTCGCGCCCGGCTTGCGCTCGGTGTTCTGGGTGACTGATGGCGGAATGAACGGCAGCTTCACAAACGCGCGATGCCAGCGGCGACCGCTCGCCAGCGACTCACGCAACGCCTGCGCACACTCGGCACCACGCTCGTGCGTGTCGATATGCGGATTGGTCAGGTAGGCCGCAAGATAGTCGGCATGCTGCACCATGGCCGCGGATACGTTGCCGTGCAGATCGAGTGTGGCCAGCACAGGCACAGCATCGCCCACGACGGCGCGCACCGCCGCGAGCATTGCGCCGTCGGGATCGGGCTCGACGGTCGCTATGGCGGCACCATGCAGCGAGAGGAACACCGCATCAAGCGGCCCCTCAGCGAGCGCAGTTTGCAGCGAGGCGACAGTGGAGGCGATGATCGCATCAAACCACGCCTGATCGACCGGGCCACTGGCGCCCACCGCCGCTGCGATCATTGGGACTGGTGTCCACGCGCCAGTCCGCTGCATCTCGTTATGAAAACCGGCCAGACAGCCTGGTGAGCGTGGATGCTCGCTGGCAAGATCGGCCAGCAACGCATTGGGTTCAATCAGTACGTTCTGCGCGAACTCCTCGCGGGTGGCGACCGGGGAATGGGCATTCGACTCGAGCATGAAACTGCCGATGGCGACACGTGGGTTGGCGGTAGGTGGAATTTTTTGCTCGGTGTTCATCTTGAATGCTGTAGCTTCCTATTGCCGTCATCCTCGCGAAGCGGGGATCCAGTGGTCGGTGTTTCCTCATGAGGTGTACCCCGCGTTCCCCGTGACCGGCTGGATTCCCGCCTGCGGCGAGAATGACGTCAAATCGGTTTATTGGTCAGGACTTGTAGATTATGAGTATTCGTTTTGTTGCTGCTGCGCTCGCGTTTCTATCCTGCGTGCTGTCGACGTGGAGCGGCGCACAAACTCTCACGCTGGGCACGAAACTGGAGCTCAATACGCTTGATCCGCACTTCTTTAACGCCTTCCCGACCGGATCGTCGCACTCGACGATCTACGAGGCGCTGGTCAGCAACGATGAAAACCAGAAGCTGCAACCGGCGCTCGCAACCAGCTGGAAGATTGTCAACGACACGACGTGGGAATTCAAACTGCGCAAGGGCGTGAAGTTTCATGACGGCAGTGACTTCACCGCTGACGATGTGATAGCGACCTACGAACGCGTGCCCAACGTGCCGAACTCGCCGAACTCGTTTGCGCAGTTTGTACGTGGCATTGCCAGCATCAGCAAGCAGGGAGATGACACGCTTGTCATCCGTACGAAACAGCCGAACCCTAAGCTCGCGTTCGAGCTGTCGCGGGTGCTGATCGTGCCGGCGAAAATTGCCAGGAGCGCAACGACCGCGGATTTCAATTCGACCAGGGCCGCAATTGGCACCGGACCGTACAAGGTCAGCGAATGGGTGAACGGTGACCGACTCGTGCTCACGCGCAACGACGCCTACTGGGCGGGCAAGCAGCCTTGGGCAAAAGTCACCGAAAAAGTCATTGCCAAGGACCCGACCCGCGTCGCGGCGCTGCTGACCGGCGAGGTCGACGCTATCGACCTGCCCGCGATTGCCGACCTGCCGCGCCTGCGCAACGACAAGCGCTTCACGCTCAGCAAGGGCCCGGCTGGCCTCGTGCACTACATCGCGCTGGATTCGGCGCGCGACGTCTCGCCGAACGTGGCCGCGAAAGACGGCAAGCCGCTCGCGAAAAATCCGTTGAAAGACTCGCGTGTGCGCAAGGCGCTGTCACTCGCGATCAACCGCAACGCCATTACCGAGCGCCTGATGGAAGGCAGTGCCGTGCCGGCCTCGCAGTTGGTGCCCACCACCTATCCCGGGACCAGCCAGAAGCTCAAGCCCGACGCTTTCGATCTGGCCAAAGCGCAGGCGCTATTGAAAGAAGCCGGGTGGAGCGACGGCTTCCGCATCGTGCTGACCGCCACCAACGATCGCTATCCAAACGATGCTGCCATCGCGCAAACGATTGCCCAGATGTGGACCAAACTTGGACTCAAGGCCGAGGTCGAGGCGATCCCGGGCAGCGTGTTCTTCGGTCGCGCCAGCAAGCAGGACTTCAGCGCGTTCGCCGCGCAATACGGGTCCGAGGAGGCCGGATCAGGTATCCGAGCACTGATCATGACGCCGGACCCGGCCATCGGCGCTGGCACCGCCAACCGTACCCGCTACAGCAACAGCAAGGTCGACGCGCTGGCACGCGAGGCGCTGATGCAGATGGACGAGACCAAGCGCAGCGCCTGGCTGGAAAAGGCGATCGAGGTGGCCATCGAGGATCAGGCCTTCATCCCGGTTTTCTACCCGATCTTCGACTACGCTGCGAAGAAAGGCCTGAAGGTCACCCACCGGCCCGAGCGGCGGTTCAATGCGCTGATGGTGAAGCCTGAGAAGTAGCCGTCACCAAGTCCTTGCTGGTTGCTGCGCCTGCAGGGCGCGCGAGCGTAAGGATCCTGCCAGCAGCTTCTCCAGTGTGTTCAGTCGGGAAGGTGCTCCGCTGTCGGCGTAGTTGCCGGCATCCGGGCAGAGATTGATGGCGCGGATCACCCAGTCGTTCGGCCCCACGTCCAGCACATTGATGCAGCCGGGGCTGTGCTCAATGCGGCCGAAATAGTCGTTGCCGGCGCCGAGCGCGTGCGACAGGATGACGTTGTTGACCAGCCCATGCAGCACCAGCAGCGCGCTGTCCCAGTTTGGGTCGGCCTGCAGCTCGCGCAGCTTCGGCAGCACCCGCTCCTGCACTTCGCGCACTGTCTCGCCGTTGCCAAAGCGACCGTCGGGGCCGACCCTGGGCTCGGTCAGCGCGAGGAAGGCACGCGGCAGGTCGGCCGTTGCGATGCCGCTGGTGCCGCCGGATTTCATTTCGCGCCAGGCCTCCACCTTGGCCGGTTCGCCGGCGACGCCTGCGGCAGCGAGCACGCGCGAGGCCGTCTCCTGCGTGCGCGGCAGCGTGCTGGCGTACACACGGTCGAACTTCTTCACACCCAGCGCGGCGAGGTATTTGCCCGCCGCATCGGCCTGTGCACGGCCCTTCTCGCTGAGCACCACCAGATCCGGGTCAGCCACTGGCTTGCCCTGGGCGTCGAAATACACCACATCGCCGTGCCGCAGCAGATAGATGCGGCGTCGTTGCGGCGGCGTCCACGGCGCGGCGGTCACTGCATCGGCGGTTGCGGCCGGGCGCGTCGGCGCCGGTTGCGCGCTGGCGATGCCGACAGCAAGCCCGGCGCTCAGGCCCGTGGCGGCAAAAGCCGCCAGCAAAAACCGGTGGGCCGTGGCGTGGCGCACAGATTGGTTCGATAGCGAAAGAACGGCGTGCATGGGCGCTCCACGACAGACTGAACGCCGCATTGTGGCACCCGCATGGAGCCGATGGCTCCACAAATTTCGGCCGGGCATACGGAGGCAACTATTCAGTAAAACCCGCATTCCATCTGGGCTCAGCAACCGGAAATGCAAAAAGTCGGTTTCCAGCGTTTCTCCCTTCTTTGCCCTGTACCGACGCCATTTCATCAAAAAGCTGCTTGTCTCAACGGCAGCGCAGACAGGCCACTAGAGCCACCTTTCTATCGATTTTTCGTGCAATCTCGCCAAACTTTCAGGCAGAATCAAACAATTGTTTGAATCAATCGATTCAAAGCGCGGATAACCCAAGCGGCGGCCGGTGAACTGGCTGGCCGTCCGGCAACCCCGCAACACACTGGTAACGCATCACGTCACAAGGGGGACACCATGGCGTTCGAAATGCTGATGAATAGCAACTTTCCGGCACTGAAGATCCGCGAACGGCAGACCGGCGCGGCACGCAACGATGGTCGCGTCGCGACCAAGACGCGCATCCTCGCCGCCACCGAAAAACTCTTCATCCAGCACGGCTACGACGCCACCAGCCTGCGCGCCATCACCACCGAGGCGGCGGTCAACCTGGCCGCGGTGAACTATCACTTTGGCAGCAAGGAGGAACTGTTCGCGCTGGTGCTCACCACCCGCCTTGACGTGCTGAATCTCGAACGCGTGCGCCTGCTCGATGCACTGGAAGCCGCCGGCGCCGACGCTGCGCACAGCGTGGAGCAACTGATCACGGTGATGTTCCTGCCGGCCCTGCAACTGGCGCGCGACGCCGAGCGCGGTGGCAGTGACTTCCTCAAACTGCTCGGCCGCGCCTACGCCGATCCGTCGCCTTTCGTGCGTGACCTGCTGGCCGAGCGCTATGCCGCGCAGGACACCCGCTTCGTGCAGGCGTTTGCCAAGGCCTTGCCGGACCTGGCGCCACAGGATCTCACCATGCGCTTGCACTTCGTGCTCGACGCCATTTCATCCACACTCGCCAGCGAAGACGCGCGCAAACTGATGACCACGCTCGCCAGCACCAGCAACGGCGCGCTGGAGGAAGACGCAGCCGTGCTCGCCCACCTTGCACCCTTCCTCGCCGGCTCCCTGCGCGCCCGCGTGAACCAGAACGCCCAGGTCCGTGCCATCCGCGCGGTGCTCGCGTTCGCGTGATCAACACTCAAGAAACACAGACAAGGATTCAGCATGGCATCCGCCCTTCGTGAACCCATTTACGTCGTTGACGGCACCCGAACGCCGTTCCTGAAGGCGAAGAACGCGCCGGGGCCGTTCTCCGCGTCCGACCTCGCCGTCGCCGCCGGTCGTGCGCTGCTGGCGCGACAACCGGTCGATCCCAAAGCGCTGGACGAGGTGATTCTCGGCTGCGCCAACCCGTCGCCGGATGAAGTGAACATTGGCCGCTACGTTGCCATGCGCCTCGGTTGTGGTGACAAGGTGACCGGCTGGACGGTGATGCGCAACTGCGCCAGCGGCATGCAGGCGCTCGACTCGGCGATCAACAACATGCTCGCGGGCCGCAGCGAACTGGTGCTCGCCGGTGGCGTTGACGCCCTCTCGCGGGCGCCGCTGCTCTACAGTGAAAAGATGGTGCTCTGGTTCGCCGCACTCGCCAGTGCGCGCACCATGGGCCAGAAGGTTGGTACCTTTGCCAAACTGTCACCTGCCGCGCTGCTGTCGCCGGTCATCGCGTTGATGAAGGGCCTGACCGATCCGAAGGTGGGCCTGCTGATGGGGCAGACCGCCGAGAACATCGCATTCCGCTTTGGCATCACCCGCGCCGAGATGGACGCATTCGCCGCCGAGAGCCACAAGCGCGTGCTGGCGGCGCAAGCGGAGGGCCGCTTCAAGGACGAACTGGTGCCGCTGATTGACGGCAAGGGCAACGTCTATGCAGCAGATGACGGTGCTCGCAGCGATTCGACGCCCGAGAAACTGGCCAAACTCAAACCCTTCTTCGACAAGAAGTACGGCAACGTGACGCCGGGCAACAGCTCGCAGATCACCGATGGTGGCGTATGGCTGCTGCTGGCGACCAGGGCGGCTGTAGAGAAGAACAACCTCTCCGTGCTTGGCAAGATCACCGACACGCAGTGGGCGGGCTGCGACCCGGCGCAGATGGGCCTCGGCCCGGTGTACGCGTCCACGCCGATCCTCAAGCGCAACGGGCTCGGCCTCAACGACCTCGACAGCATCGAGATCAACGAGGCCTTCGCGGCGCAGGTGCTCGCGTGCAAGCGCGCGTGGGAGGATGAGAAGTTCTGCAAGGACGAGCTTGGCCTCGATGGTGCGCTCGGTTCGATCGACATGAACAAGCTCAACGTTGACGGCGGCGCTGTAGCGCTGGGTCACCCGGTCGGCGCCTCCGGCGCCCGCATCGTGCTGCATGCGCTCAAAACTCTCAAGCGCACCGGGGGCAAGCGCGCTCTCGCGACCATTTGCATCGGTGGCGGGCAGGGCGGCGCCATGTTGGTAGAGGCTGCCTAGAACCCCTCCCCCTCGTGGGGGAGGGGTAGGGGAGAGGGGGCGGTGGCGAAATGGCCAGCGCGAGCGGGATATCAACCGTCACCCTCTCCCCGGCCCTCTCCCCTCAAGGGAGAGGGAGCAAAACTGCGACACACAGGAATTGACATGACTTACGAAAACTTCAAACTCCGTACCGACGAGCAGGGCATCGTCTGGGTCGGCATCGACGTGGCAGGCAGCAACGTCAACACGATGGGCACGCCGGTGCTGGCCGAGCTGGCCAGGCTGCTTGACGAATTTGACGCGCAGCCGCCGAAGGGTGTGGTGTTCCATTCGCTGAAGTCTTCCGGCTTCATCGCCGGCGCCAACATTCAGGAGTTCGAGGCTATCGGCAAAACCAACGATGTTGCCGCAGCGACCAAACTGATCCTCACCGGCTACGACCTCTACGACCGCCTCGCGGTCGTGAAATACCCGACCCTTGCCCTGATCAAGGGCTTCTGCATGGGTGGCGGCCTGGAGTTGGCAATGGCCTGCCGCTACCGTGTGGCGGTCGACGATCCCGGCACGCGCATGGGTCTGCCCGAAGTGATGCTTGGCATCCTGCCGGCGTGGGGTGGTGTCAAACGCCTGCCGCAACTGGTCGGCGCGCCGGCCGCGTTTGACCTGATGCTCTCTGGCAAGACCGTTGACGCGAAGAAGGCAAAGAAGCTCGGCCTCGCCGACGAAGCCGTGCCGCCGCGCATCATGTGGAACACGGCCAGCGGCGTGCTCGCTGCCTCCCCGACGCCGCGCACCCTGCCCTTCGCACAAAACCTCATGACCAACGGCTTCCTGCGCGGCTACGTCGCCTCGCAGGCGAAGAAGCAGGTCGCCAAGCGTGCGCGCCCGGAGCACTATCCGGCCCCGTACGCGATCATCGATCTCTGGCAGAAGTACAACGGTGATGTGCACAAACCTGCGGCGACCGAATCCTGTTCGATGCAGTCGCTGCTGTCGCATTCCACGGCGAAAAACCTGATCCGCGTGTTCGGCCTGCGTGAAAAGCTCAAGGCGCAGGCCAAGGGTATCGACTTCAAGGCAAAACATGTGCACGTGATCGGCGCCGGGGTCATGGGCGGTGACATCGCTGCGTGGTGCGCACTGCGCGGCATCACTGTCACGCTGCAGGATCTCGATGCGGCCCGTATCGCGCCCGCGATCAAGCGTGCGGCCGACATGTACAGGAAGCGCCTGCGCGACGAACGCCGAATCCGCGACGCCATGGACCGTCTGCAGCCGGACGTGACCGGCGACGGCGCGAAGAAAGCCGACGTGATCATCGAGGCGATCGTCGAGAACCTCGGCGTCAAGCAGAAGGTGTTCGCGGAACTTGAGGCGAAAGCGCGCCCGGACGCCATTCTCGCCACCAACACGTCATCAATCCCGCTCGAACAGATTGCCACGGCGCTTGCCAATCCGGCGCGCCTCGTCGGTGTGCACTTCTTCAACCCGGTCGCGCAGATGATGCTGGTGGAGATCATCAGCGGTGCACAGACCAATCCGGACGTGGCGCGTAACGCCACCGCCTTTGTCGATCAGATCGACAAGCTGCCGCTCGCCTGCAAGAGCGCGCCAGGCTTCTGGGTTAACCGCATTCTTGCGCCCTACCTCACCGAGGCGATGCGCTGCCTCGACGAAGGCATCACGCCCGAGACACTCGACGAAGCCGCGCTCGCGTTCGGCATGCCGATGGGGCCGGTGGAACTGGCTGATGTGGTCGGCCTCGACGTCTGCGCCGCAGTGGGTCAGGTCGTGGGTGGTGAAGAAGCGCTCAGGAACGCGCCGAAGAAACTCGCCGCGAAGCTCGAAGCGAAGGAACTCGGCAAGAAGACCGGTAAGGGCTTCTACACCTGGGTCAGCGGCAAGCCGCAGAAAGGCAGCGCCAGCGCGGTGCCGGCAGGACTCACCGAGCGCCTGATCACGCCGATGCTCAACGAGGCGAACAAAGCCCTGGCTGAAGGGGTAGTGACTGACAGTGACCTGGCCGATGCCGGTGCGATCTTCGGTTGCGGATTTGCGCCGTTCACCGGCGGTCCATTCAACTATCAGCGATCAAAGTCCGCGTAGGCAGCGCTGAGCGCACGCAGTTCAGCTGATGCGACGCTCGGCGATGTAGTACACCACCTGCCCCGGTCCAACGTGTTTGCTGGCCGGCGCATTGAGCGACAGGCCGTTGCCACGCGCGTCATCGGCAACGGCGACCACGGTGGCGTTGTGCCGCAGCTTGTAGTCGCTCATCAATTCGCCATACGTCGTCAGCGCAGCGTTGTCCGGAATCTTCAGACTGAATAGCGCGCTGCCGGTCATCACCGACAGCAAATCGTGATGCACGCGGGAGCTGCCAGGGTCCTGCGCGGCACGCACCAGCATCGCCGTGTCGGCACTGACCATTGCCTCCGCACGCGGGCAATGAGCGACCAGCAGATCGGCAAATGCCTGTTGCTGGAAGTGCGCCACCAGATGCCCGTCGCGGTTGTAGGCCGACGCAGCCAGCGCTGCTGCCAGCGTGTCGTTGTCATCATGCCCGAGCGCGATGATGACCGCCGCGCCCGCTGTACCCGCCCGGTCATGCAGGCGCTTCTCCGACAGTGCCGTGTCGCGGACGAACTTGACCAGTGTTGGCATCGGGTTCTCGATATCCTTGGTCGAGCAGACCACGATCTCGCGTTCGGCGCGCCCGATGTCATGGATGATCTCTTCCACCATGCGTTGTGTGCGCATTCCCTGCCAGCCAAGGATGACGATGTGGCCGCCCAGGTAGGAATAATCGGCTTCACCACACATGCGGCGCCTCCATTGGATCGAAAGATAGTGAACGAACTTGGTGATGCTGGTGGTGAACAGGATGATGCCGCCCGGCATGATCCAGAGCGACGCCAGTAGCCGGCCGCTGACGGTCTTCGGCGAAATGTCGCCATAACCGACCGTGGTGACGGTGGTGATGTAGTAATAGAAAAACGCGACGATCTCCGTGATCTCACCAGTCTCGAACAGCCACATCAGCCTGGCCGAGACCGCGTAGTGCAGTGTGAACGCACCCAGCAGCGACCACCAGGTCAGACGGGTGACCTGCGAGTAAAGCGTCTTGAGAAAGTGCGACAGGCGCTTCGGGTTCATGGCGGCGCGATTGTGGCACCACTGCCCGGCAATGACAAAATGCCGCATGCCCGTCGCTTTGTCGCCCCTGCTCGTTCACTGCGCCATTGCGAGGTCGCGGTGAGCGCAGCGATCATTGATCGGGCGCTGCAGGCATTGCGTACCGGTGACGTTGACACCGCCATCCGCGCGATCGAGTCGGCCCCGGCTGCTACACGCAACACACAAGCCGCGCAGCGCACACTGGCGGCCGCGCAGGCGCAGCGTGGCGACCTGACGGCAGCCGATGCTGCCATCCAGCGCGCGCTGCGCTATCCACCGCTGGAACCAGCCACGCGCGCGCTGGCCGGACGCATCGCGCTCGACCGCAAGCAGCCAGAGCAGGCGTTTCCGCACTTCGAGGCGCTGGTGCAACTGCTGCCACAGCAGATGGCGTTCTGGCGCTTCCTGTGGGACGCAGCCACCACGCCGCTGTCGCAACAACGTGCGCTGCAACTGGTCCGCGCGGCGTCGCTCGACGCCAGTGCCGACGTGCATGTCGCCAGGGCAACGGCGCGCGCACTGATGGATACCGGCGCGGTGGCGGAGGCGCTTACGCTTGGGCGTGACACGGCAGTGCGACATCCACAATCAAACATTGCGCGCTGGCTCTGGCTGCGACGGCTGGTGGATGAGGCACCACTTGATGCCTGGCGCGAACTGCAAGCGCCGCCGGCCCGTGCGCTGGAAGCGCTGCCACGAGAGGCGACGCTCGACGCCGACGCCGTCGATGCCGCGCTGGTCGTGCCGGAGCAGTACCCTGACGATGCGGCGATAGATCGGTGGCGTGAGCGTTATGGCAGTGGTCTGCGGGCGATTCTTGACCGGTTGCCGCAGACCACACTGACCGACCCGCAACGCGCCGGGCTGGTTCGTCACACCGCATTCCGCCTCGCCTATCACGGGCGCGACGACCGTGCATTGCAAACGCTACGTGGCGATTTGCTGGCAATGCTGATGCAGCCGCTGACGCCGCCGTCCCTGTCGCCACCTGTCCCGCGTGACAAGCTGCGCGTGGCCTTCGCCTCGAAGCACCTGCGTGACTGCACGGTGGGCCACTACTTCAAGCGCTTCTTCACCGATCTTGCCGACGGACGCATCGAGGTGTTTGTCTACGCCTGTGGCGATCGCGATGCCTTCACCGATGAAGTCGCGAGTCGTGCCACCTTGCGGCACTTCGCCGATGACGATGCTGCCCTGCTGGCCATCGCTGGCGCCATTGCCGCCGATGCGCCTGACGTGCTGATTTACCCCGAGATCGGCATGGAGCCGCTGATCGAAAAGCTCGCAGCGATGCGCCTGGCGCCGCTGCAGTGCGCAATGTGGGGGCATCCGGTCACGACAGGATTGCCGACGATTGACGTGTTCGTCAGCGCAGCCGCGCTGGAGCCTGCCGACGCCGTGACGCACTATCGTGAGCGGCTGCATTTGCTGCCGGGGTTGGGCACCTGCTATCCGACACCACCCGCCGCTTCGGCCTTGTCGCGTGCCGCGCTCGGATTGCCGGCCACCGGCACGCTGGCCATTTGCGCGCAATCGCCGTTCAAGTGGAGCCCGCAGTTCACACGCACGGTGGGCGAGATTCTGGTGGCGTCACCGGAGGCAACGCTGTTGGTGTTCGACAGCCCGATCGCAAGCCGCTCGCGGGTGTTCGATGCCTATTTGCAGCATCACTTCGCACCGCTGGGCGTCGAGATCGCGCGCCGCGTGCTGCGCCTGCCGCAGCGCAGCCGCGCCGACTTCCTCGCCGTGCTCGCCCACAGCGATCTCGCGCTCGACAGTTTTGGCTTTTCCGGCGGCAACACCAGTCTGGATGCGCTCTCAGTCGGTCTGCCGGTGCTCACGCTGCCGGGCGAGTTCATGCGCGGCCGGCAGACGATGGCGATGCTGCGTTGCCTGCCAGAGCGCGTTTCCTCGGCGCTGCTCGCTACCGATGCTGCGGACTACGTGTTGCGCGCCCGGCGGCTACTGACGGATAGCGCCCTCCGTGCCGGGCTGCGTGCGGCGATCACCGCCAGCGCGTCAGCGTTGTTCAACGATCCAGCGCCGGTGCCTGCGTTACGCGCTTGGCTGCATGACCAGCAAATCGCTCACCGTGAGTAGCTTTCTGCTGAATCGGCGGCCATAAGCGGCACGACGCCAATTTTGGCGCCAAGTCGATTTCTTGAAAAACCCCCAGTTAGCCCAACGCGAACGCGGCTTTCACAAAAAAGCTGAAGCGACGCGCTACCGCGTCAACCGGTCAAACGCTTCCTGATACTTCGCCGCCGTCTGCGCAATCACCTCGAGTGGCAAGGTCGGCGCTGGCGCCTTCTTGCCCCAGGGCTTGCCATCGATGCGCACGCTCTCCAGCCAGTCGCGCAGAAACTGCTTGTCGTAACTCGGCGGATTTTTGCCCGCAGCAAACGCGGCCTCGTAGCCCTCCACCGGCCAGTAGCGCGATGAATCCGGCGTCAGCACTTCGTCCATCAGCGTCAGCGTGCCGTTCTCGTCGAGGCCGAATTCAAACTTGGTGTCGGCGATGATGATGCCGCGCGTGAGCGCGTAATCGGCGGCGCGTGTGTAGAGCGCAATCGCGGCCTCGCGCACCTGCTTCGCGAGCGGCTCGCCCACGATCTCGCACATGCGAGCGAACGAGATGTTCTCGTCGTGCTCGCCCATCTCGGCCTTGGTCGCGGGCGTGAAGATCGGCGCCGGCAGCTTGCTCGCGTTCTTGAGCCCCGCCGGCAGCGGCACGCCGCACACCGATTGCGACTGCTGATACTCCACCCAGCCCGACCCGGCAAGATAGCCGCGCACCACGGCCTCCACCGGCAGCGGCTTCAGCCGCTTCACCAGCATCGAGCGGCCGGCCACCTGCGCGCGCTCGGCGTCGGTCACCACACTTTCCGGCTCGTCACCGGTCAGATGGTTCGGCACGATGCCGGTCAGCTTGTCGAACCAGAACAGCGCCATCTGCGTCAGCAGCGCCCCCTTGCCCGTGATCGGCTCACCCATGATCACATCGAACGCACTGATGCGATCCGACGCCACCATCAGGATGCGGTCACTGCCCACCGCATAGTTGTCGCGCACCTTGCCGCGCGCGAGAAGTGGGAGGGAGGTTAGTTGGGAGGTGTGGACGGGGTTCATAGCAGAATTATCGCCTCCGCACGAATTTCCGGAATTCGCCATTTTCGACACCCAATTTGCACTTCGTACCGCACGACTCCTGATCAGCAAGGCCAAGAGTCCGGATATGCCGGCATTGGCTGCGATCTGGGCGGATGCGGATGTGCGGCGATATCTTGGCGGATCGATCAGCAGAGATGAGGCGCTTGCCCGCGTTGATTCGCGGGTAGCGGCAGGACAACTCTGCGCAGTTCGCTTGTACGGGAACGACCGTATCATCGGATGCGTTGTTCTCGAAGAAGTGCGTCCGCTCGAACTTGAGGTTTCCTATCTGTTCAACGTCGATGCGTGGGGTTATGGATACGCGACTGAGTCGGTATCGGCCGTCGTCGAGAAGATACGCGACAGGTTCAACGGCTACGAAGTGGTCGCCAAGACACAGGCGGCGAATTTGCCGTCGCGACGGCTACTCTCGCGCCTTGGATTCCGAATGGAGCAGGAAATCATCGAATTCGGTGAGCCACAGGCGATTTTCAGGCAGCGTCTGTAGGAGCGGCGCTGCCGCGACCTTGTTGAACAACCCGTTGGTCGCGGCAGAGCCGCTCCTACAGTTTGCGCTCCGATTTCGGTTCGAATGATTCACTCCCCGCCACCACCCGCGCCGTCCCGTTGAACGTCATGTACGACCATGCCCAGTTCGCAAGCGCGTAGTGCGTAGGCTGGGTTGAAAACCCAGCACCATCGCAGAGACGAACAATGCTGGGTTTCCAACCCAGCCTACGGCCTATTACCGCGCTGACGCTTTGTTGTCGAACGCCTCATTCCCCGCCACCACCCGAGCCGTGCGGTTGAACGTCATGTACGACCACGCCCAGTCCATCAGCACGACGAAGCGGTTGCGGAAGCCGATCAAGAAGTAGACGTGCACGAACAGCCAGAACAGCCACGCGAAATAGCCGCTGAAGCGCAGGTGGCCGACTAGCGGCACCGGCACATCGACGACGGCGGACTTGCGGCCGATGGTGGCGAGGGCGCCGTAGTCGATGTAGCGGAACGCCTGCGGCGCGCGCCCCCCGACGCGCGCAAGGATGTTCTTTGCGGCCACGCGGCCCATCTGCTTGGCGCCGGGGCTGACACCGGGCACGGGTTTGCTGCTGCCGTCTTTCTCGTGACTCTTGGCCAGCGCGAGATCGCCGATGACGGAAATCTCCGCGTGACCCGCGAGGGTGAGATCAGGTTCGACCGCAATGCGCCCAGCGCGATCCACCGCACCCTCGGGCAAGGCGCAAGCGCGTGCGAGCAGCCGGCCCAGCGGCGATGCCGCGACACCTGCCGCCCACACCACGGTTTTGCAGGCGATCATCTGCTCGGTGCCGTTGACGGTGACGCGGATGCCTTCATCGTCGATCTGCGTGACCTTGTGCGCGAGCAGCACCTCAACGCCTAGCGCTTCCAGCTGCGACTTCGCTTTTGCTGAAAGCTCCGGCGGAAACGCCTGCAGCACACGGTCACCGCCTTCCACTAGCAGTACACGCGCCCTGCGTGAGTCAATGCGCCTGAATTCCTCGGGTAGTGTGTGCCGTGCGATTTCGGCCAAGGTGCCGGCCATCTCGACGCCCGTTGGCCCGGCGCCGATCACGGCGAAGGTGAGCCAGGGCTCGCGCGTGGCAGTGTTCGCTTCAGGCGCAGTCGAATTGGCGTTCCGCTCCGCATGTTCGAACGCGAGCAACACACGACGACGAATCTCGAACGCGTCTTCCAGCGTCTTGAGGCCCGGTGCATGCGTGGCCCACTGATCGTTGCCGAAATAGCTGTGCGTTGCGCCAGCGGCGACGATCAGATGGTCATACGACACGCGCTCCCCGTTCTCAAGCACCACGGCGCGCTGCGCAACGTCAATGTCGACCACATCACCGAGCAGCGTCGTCACATTGCGCTGCCGGCGGAACAGGAAGCGCGCTGGCGCCGCAATCGAAGGCGCGGAAAGCCCCGCCGTCGCCACCTGATACAGCAGCGGCTGAAACAGATGATGATTGGTGCGGTCGATCAGAGTGATCTCAACAGCTGCGGAACGCAGCGCCTTCGCGGCTTCCAGTCCACCGAAACCACAGCCGATGATGACGATTTTCGGGCGGGAGGATGTGGCGTTCGACATAGGTGAAAGTCTATGTCAGGGCGGTGACCGTTCCTTGATTCATCAGACCCTTCGACAAGCTCAGGGCGAACGGGAAGTTGGCTGTCTGCCGCATTCCACCATCACCATCACCCTCTCCCTGGCCGTCTCCCCTCAAGGGAGAGGGAAGACATTACCGCCCCGCCACCGCCAGCCGCAGCTCCAGCCACTTGCTCCACCATGACAGCGGGTAGCAGAGCGCAAAGTAGAACAGCGCGACGAAGCTGTAGACGAGGAACGGCTTGAACGTGACATTGGTGATCATCGTGCCGGTTTTGGTGATCTCGACAAAGCCAATGATTGAGGCGAGCGCCGTGCCCTTGATCACCTGCACCATGAAGCCCACCGTGGGCGCAATCGCGATCTTCGCCGCCTGCGGCAGCACGATCAGCCGCAGTTGCTGCGCAAACGAAAGACCAAGGCTTTTCGCCGCCTCCCATTGGCCCTTCGGTACCGCGTCAACGCAGCCACGCCAGATCTCGGCGAGATAGGCGCTGGAGTAGAGCGTCAGGCAGACCGATGCGGCAATCCACGGTGACACCGGAACGCCGAGCGCGGCGATACCGAAGAAGGCGAGAAAGAGCTGGATCAGCAGCGGCGTACCCTGAAACACCTGCACGTAGCCACGCACAGCGAGGTCCGCGATGCGGTTGCCACCCACCCGTGCGTAGAGCAGCAGCAAGCCGACGACACCGCCGCCGATGAAGGCCACCAGCGAGAGCACGATGGTCCAGCGAGTGGCCATGAGGAGGTTACGGACGATGTCCCAGATGGAGAAATCAACCATGGAGACTGCTCGCTTCGTTCGACGGAACACGGTCTGGATTCCCGCCTTCGCGGGAATGACGGCAATAGGAAAGCATCAGCGTGCCCCCGCCTTTGCCGACGCACCAAACAGGAATCGCGGCCCGACCCAGGTCAGCACGCGGCGCACCGCAATCGCCAGCAGCAGATAGATCGCGCCGGCGATGATGAAGCTCTCGAACGCACGGAAGTTGCGGCTCTGGATCAGGTTGGCGGCGTAACTCAACTCCTCAGTGGAGATTTGCCCACAGACGGCCGAGCCCAACATCACGATGATGATCTGCGACACCATCGCGGGCCACACCTTGGCGAGCGCGGGCGGCAGCACGACCAGACGGAACATTTGCAGGCGATTGAGGCCGAGCGCCTTTGCCGCGTCGTACTGCCCGCGCGGCGTGGCATCCAGCCCGGCGCGCACGATCTCGGTGGCGTAAGCGCCGAGGTTGACCACCATCGCGATGATGCTGGCGATCTCTGGCGTGAGCTTGACGCCTGCCGCTGGCAGGCCAAAAAACACGAAGAACAGTTGCACGATGAACGGCGTGTTGCGCACCAGTTCCACATAGGTCGCGGCAATCCGTGCCAGCGGCTTTGCGCCATACGCACGCGCCCATGCGCAGACGACGCCAACGATGCCGCCGAGCACGGCGGAAAGCGCCGTCAACCCAAGCGTCCACGCCACACCCTTGACCAGCAGCGGCCACTGCGCGAGGACAGCGAGGAAGTCGAGTTCGATTTTCATGGGTGCCGCGCCTTTGGCGCGGATGACGAGAGACGAATGACGAAGGACGGTGAAACAAGGACGAAAGACGAAGGACGAGTGACGTATAGCAATCGCGTAGTCGACATGCGAAGCAAAGCAAAAAGCCTTCGACAGGGCGCGAAGTAGGCACTCACTGTTTCGTCATTCGTCATTGGTCTTTCGTCCTGTCGCGCAAAGCGCGACTAATTCGGCAACTCCCCCGCCGGGCGCCCGAGCCATTTCTGCGCCATCTTGTCGATGTCGCCGGATGCTTTTGCGGCTGCGATGATCTCGTTCACCTTGAGGCGCAGTTTGTCTTCTCCCTTGGCGACGCCGATGAAGTTCGGCGAATCTTTCAGTACGAATTTGTATTCGGCAGAGAGGTTCGGGTTACGCGCCATCATGTTGCCCGCGACCGAGGCACCGGTCGCCATCAGCACGGTCTGGCCGGAGACGAAGGCGCTGACGGTGGCGTTGTTGTCCTCGAAGCGCTTGATGTCGGCGCCGCTGGGGGCGATCTTGGTCAGCTCCATGTCCTCGATGGCGCCGCGGGTGACGCCGATGCTTTTGCCAGCAAGGTCAGCCGCGCCCTTGACGGTCACGTTTTTCGGGCCAAACACGGCCTGGAAGAACGGCGAATACGCGGCGGTGAAGTCAATCACCTTCTCGCGCTCGGGGTTCTTGCCGAGCGTGGAGATCACCAGATCGGCCTTTTTGGTTTGCAGGTACGGGATGCGGTTGGCGCTGGTGACGACGACCAGTTCAACTTTCACGCCGAGCTTGCCGCCAATGTAATTCGCCATGTCGATGTCGAGCCCCTGTGGTTTGAGGTCGGTACCAACAAAGCCGTAGGGCGGAAAGTCGGTCGGGATGGCGATCTTGATTTCCTTTGCCTTGAGGATGTCGTCAAGGGCCGTTTGGGCGTGGGCTACCGGCGCGCCAGCAGCGACGACGGTGGCAAGCGCGACGGTCAGACAGCGGGCAAAACTCTTCATGATGAACTTTCTTTGCAAGATTGGGCGCCAATCAAAGCGCGGTCGGTGATGGGTGAGCAATTGGTGTGCCGGAAAGCCCATTCCCCTTGCCGTCTGAACGAGCGGCAGGATACGTCGCGTTCAGGCTGTCGCCACGGAAGCCACCTGTTCGCGCAGCCAGCGTGCGGCGGGCGCCGTGTGGGTGCGCTCATGCCAGAGCTGATAGAAACGCAGCGGCGGGAAGTCCAACGGCGCCGGCAGGATGCGGATCGGCAGGAATTTGGCGTAGTGTGCGGCGAAGCGGCGACCGGTGGTGAAGATCAGATCGGTCGTAATCAGCACGTAGGGCGCCACGTGAAAGTACGGCAGCGAGACGCGGATGTCGCGCTTCACGCCAAGCTTGTGCAGGTGGTCGTCAATGGCACCGCGCACGCCACCAGCATAGCGCACCGGCGCCAGGTGTTGCGCACCCAGATAGTCGTCGGCGCTGATGGCCTCTTTCTTTGCCAGCGGATGCCGCTCCGAGACCATGCAGACCACTTCATCGTCGAACAGCGGCGTAGTGCGCAGATATTCCGGCGGGCGCGGCCAGTTGCCGATCACCACGTCCAGCTCACCTTCTTCCAGCAGCCGCTCGAAATCCACATCCAGCGACAGTGGCCGCACGTTCAGACGGCCATTGGGAACCGCGCGACGGAAGCGTTCGATCAGGTTGGAGAGGAAAAAGGCGTCGAAGTAGTCAGGCGCACCAACGCCAAAGACCCGCTTTGACTTCGCCGGCTCGAAGGGCTCGGCCTGCACGAGGATGCTGTCGATGGCGTCGAGCGCGGCACGGGTGGGGCCAAGCAGGCCTTCCGCGCGTTCGGTGGGCGTCATGCCGTTGCGGGTGCGCACCAGCAGTTCGTCGCCGGTGATTTCGCGCAGCCGTTTCAAGGCGCTGCTGACGGCGGGCTGTGTGATGCCGAGTCGGTCGGCGGCGCGCGAAACACTGCGCTCCTGCAGCACCAGATACAGCACCCGCAACAGATGGGTGTCCAGCGGCTCGGCCATGTCGTCCCCGTCGCGCCCCGGCGTGCGCCTGTCCCGACGCTGATGCCTGAAATAAGGCGAAGCTTATCAGCCGGGCGATAACGTGCGGCTATAGTGCATGAAATTTGCATGCACTGTGTTTTCATGGCGTCATCGGGCAACTATCTGCGCTTTCTGCTGAACGGATCATTGGTTGAGTTGACCGGTGTCGACCCGCATCGCACGCTGCTCGACTGGCTGCGCGAGGACATGCACCGCACTGGCACCAAAGAGGGCTGCGCCGAGGGCGATTGCGGTGCATGCACCGTCGTGGTCGGCGAGCTGGCGAAGGACGCTGCCGGTCGCGACCGTGTGCAACTGGCGCCGATCAACGCCTGCATCCGCCTGCTGCCCACGCTCGACGGCAAGGCGGTATTCACCGTGGAAGGCCTCAAGGCCGCCAGCGGTGCGCTGCATCCGGTGCAGCAGGCGATGGTGGACTGTCATGGCTCGCAGTGCGGCTTCTGCACGCCGGGTTTCGTGATGTCACTGTTCGCGGTGTTCAAGACGGAGGCGTCGCCCACGCGCGCGGCCGTCTGCGAGGCCATTTCCGGGAATCTCTGCCGCTGCACCGGCTACCGGCCGATTCTCGACGCCGCGCAGGTGATGTACCAGCAGGCGGAACTCGCTACTCAAAGCGCCGGTAGCGAAACGGAGCGTTGGCGATTCGCGCCGGCGACACCGGCGGGGGGCGGCGAGCCGATGCCCGGCGAGGCCGAGCTTGCAGCGCGACTGGTCGCGTTGCAGCGCAGCGAAGCGCTTGTCCTGACATCTTCCCGCGGCAACTTCCTGGCGCCGCGCAGCGTGCCCGAACTGGCCGAGGTGGTACTGGCGCATCCCGACGCGTGGCTTCTCGGTGGCGGCACCGATATTGGCTTGTGGATCACCAAGGCGCTACAGACCAGCGCGACGATCATCTACACCGGCGAAGTTGCTGCGCTGAAAGTCATCGACGAGACGGCGGACGGCCTGCGTATTTGCGCAGCGGCGCCGCTGGAGGCAGCATTCCGCGCCATGAACCGCGTCTACCCGGAGCTGGCGCAGGTGTGGACGCGTTTCGCATCGCGCCCGATCCGGTCCAGCGGCACGCTCGGCGGCAACGTCGCCAACGGCTCGCCGATTGGCGATTCAATGCCCGCGCTGATGGCGCTGGGTGCGCGCGTGGTGCTGCGACGCGGCGAGGAAACGCGAACCATTGCGCTGGAAGACCTTTACGTTGACTACAAGAAGCAGTCACGGCGACCGGGCGAGTGGATTGAAGCGATCCTGTTGCCGCCACGACCGTCACCCGCGACTGGCGAGTTTGTGGTCGCTGCCTACAAGAACTCAAAGCGCAACGAGCAGGACATCTCCGCCGTGTTCGCGGCGTATGCCATCATGATCGACGGCGGCGTCGTGACGAGCGCCCGCATCGGCTACGGTGGTGTCGCAGGTATTCCGAAGCGCGCCGCCGCTACCGAGCGTGCGCTCATTGACCAGCCGTGGAACGAAGCGACCGTGCGTGCGGCCATGCAGGCGATGACGCACGACTTTACGCCGATGTCTGACATGCGGGCGACGGCGGCGTACCGTATGCAGATCGCACAGAATCTGCTGCTGCGCTTCTGGCTCGAAGCAAGCGACAAGAGGACAGAGGTGCGGGTGTGTTGATGTCGGGCAAACAACTGTAGGAACGGCTCTGCCGCGACAGCGCAGCGGTCATCCAGACAGGGTCGCGGCGGAGCCGCTCCTACAGGGGGCTTTATGAACACCGTGACCGATCCCGTCCAGAAGAACATCGACTTCGCAGGCGGTGCCATCGCGGTGTCGCAGCGCCACGAGTCCGCGCATCTGCACGTCACCGGCGAGGCGGTCTACACCGACGACATCGCAGCCCCGCGCGGTACGCTCGCCGCCGTCATCGGCTACGCGCCCGCAGCGCACGCCGGGCTACGCAATGTCGATCTGGCGGCGGTACGCGCGGCGCCGGGTGTGGTGGCTGTGTTCACGGCGGCGGACGTGCCCGCAGTGAACAACTACGGCGGCATCAAGCTTGACGATCCCATCCTCGCCACTGATCTGATCGAGTATCACGGCCAGCCGGTATTCCTTGTGGTGGCCGACAGCCATCTCAAGGCCCGCAAGGCTGCGCGTCTGGCGAAATGGGATCTCGACCTCCGCACGCCAATCCTCAGTATCGACGACGCACTGGCCGCGAAAAGTTACGTGCTCGATCCGGTCACCACCGGACGTGGCGATGCCGATGCTACCTTGGCCAGCGCACCGCATCGTCTGCAGGGCAAAACACAGCACGGCGGGCAGGACCACTTTTATCTCGAAGGTCATGTCGCGCTTGCCATCCCGCTGGAAGACGGGCAATTGCACATTCACTGCTCAACCCAGCATCCGACCGAGGTGCAGCACATCGTGTCGCGTGCGATGGGCGTGGCGGACGCGAAGATTCGCGTCGAATGCCGTCGCATGGGCGGTGGCTTCGGCGGCAAGGAGTCACAACCCGCGCTGTTCGCGGCGCTGGTGGCGATTGCGGCGTCGAAGCTCGGCGTCGCGGTGAAGCTGCGGCTTGACCGCGATGACGACATGATCATCACCGGCAAGCGGCATCCGTTCCAGTTTGAGTACGACGTCGGCTACGACGAGCGTGGGCGCATTCTCGGCGCTGACTTCATGCTGGCGTCCGACTGCGGGTATTCGGCCGATCTCTCGGGCCCGGTCAATGCGCGCGCGGTGTGCCACGTTGACAATGCGTACTACCTGGAGCATGTGCGCATCCGCAACTTTCTGTGCAAAACGCACAAAGTCTCGAACACCGCGTTCCGTGGCTTTGGCGGGCCGCAGGGCATGTTCCTGATCGAGCAGATCATGGACGAAATCGCTCACGCACTCGGCCGCGATCCGCTTGATGTGCGCGCTGTCAACTTCTACGGCCTCGCTGACCGCAACGAAACGCATTACGGTCAGCCGGTCGAAGACAACATCCTGCATGACATCGTGCCCGAGCTGGAGCGCCGCAGTGACTATCGCGCGCGTCGCGCCGCCTTGCGCGCCCAGAACGACGCGAGCCCGATCGTCAAGCGTGGCATTGCATTGACGCCGGTGAAATTCGGTATCTCGTTCAACGCGACGCACCTCAATCAGGCCGGTGCGCTGGTCAATATCTATTCCGACGGTTCGATCATCGTCAACCATGGCGGCACCGAGATGGGTCAGGGCCTGTTCACCAAGGTGCAGCAGGTGGTGGCCGAGGAGCTGGGCGTGGTGCCCGCGCGCGTGCGCGTGTCGGCGACCGACACCAGCAAGGTGCCCAACACCAGCGCCACGGCAGCGTCCAGTGGCAGCGATCTCAACGGCATGGCTGCCAAAGATGCCTGCCGCAAACTGCGTGCGCGGCTGGCGGAATTCGTGGCGCAGAAGTGGGGCGTTGATTCTGGTGCCGTGCGTTTTGTGGCGGACGGTGTCGAGGCCGACACTGCGGACGGTTTGCAGCGCTGGACCTTTGATGATCTGGCGCACAAGGCCTGGTTCGGTCGCGTGTCATTGTCGGCGCAGGGCTTTTATCGCACGCCAAAGATTCACTGGAACGTGAAGACTTTCAAGGGCAGGCCGTTCTACTACTTTGCCTATGGCGCCGCCTGCGCGCAGGTGGCGATCGACACGCTGACCGGTGAGATGAAGGTGGAGCGCGTTGATCTTCTGCACGACGTCGGCAGCTCGCTCAACCCGGCGCTCGACAAGGGGCAGGTCGAAGGCGCCTTCATTCAGGGTATGGGCTGGCTGACCGGCGAAGAGCTGGTGTGGAATGCCAAGGGCGTGCTCACCACCCATGCGCCGAGCACCTACAAGATTCCGACCGCCGCCGACGTGCCGGAAATTTTCAATGTCGGGCTGGTGGAGAACTCGCCCAACCGCGAAGACACCATCTATCGCAGCAAGGCGGTGGGTGAGCCGCCGTTCATGCTTGCGTTTGCCGTCTACCACGCAGTTCGCGATGCGGTGAGTGCCGCTGGCGACTATCGCGCTGCACCGCAACTCACTGCGCCCGCAACGGCGGAGGCGATTCTGCGCGCAGTTGACGAGGTCAAGGCCAGGATGGCACGGTGGACGACGATAGGCGGCATGATCTTCCCGGACGGCACCACTATCGACGAGTATCTTGATCGTCTGGAATCGGGCCGTGCTTAGCGTTGCCGCACAAATTGTGGCGACACTCGACGGCCGGGTTCCCGCCATCTGGGTCTGCATCAGCAGTGCACGTGGCTCGGTCCCGCGCGAAGCCGGCGCCGCGATGCTGGTCACGGCGGACGACGCCAGCGGCACCATCGGTGGCGGGCATCTCGAATACAAGGCCATTGAGTTTGCGCGCGAATGCATAGCTGCGCGGCAGACGCTGGCAACCCGGCGCCACTTTCCGCTCGGGCCGGCGCTGGGGCAATGCTGTGGCGGCGCCGTCGAGTTGACCTTTGTACCGGTGCAGGCCGCTGATCGTGCCGACTGGCAGCGGCTGGCTGACACCGCCGAGCGCGGCGGACGCTTCCAGTGGTCACTGCCGCTGGACAGTGGCGGCGTTGCAGCGCTCGATCTGGCGTTCACGCCGTGGCATGTCTGGGTGTTTGGCGCCGGGCATGTTGGCCGGGCGATCGTGCAGGTGCTGGCGGCGTTGCCGTGCCGCGTCACCTGGGTTGACTCACGCGAGGAGCCGTTTCCGGCTGCGCTGCCGGCGGGCGTGCGCCTGGTCGCCACCGATGATCCTGCGCGCGAGGCCGCGCGCATCCCGGCGGCTGCGGACGTGCTGGTGCTGACCCATTCGCACGCGCTCGATTTCGACATCACGCTGGCACTGCTGCGTCGCGACGACCTTGGCTACGTCGGCGTGATCGGCTCTGGCACGAAAGCAGCTACATTTCGCAAACGCCTTGCCGCTCGCGGCCTGTCGGACAATGAGATCGCACGCATGGTCTCGCCGATCGGTCAGCCCGCGGCGCGGTCCGCAGCCGTCACGCCAGCAGCTCAGCGCTGGGCAGCCAGCAAACATCCGGGGGTCATTGCAGTGAGTGTCGCGTCCGAACTGATTGCACGGCAGCAGCTTTTGCCGCGAACCCACATTCCAATGCGGGCTGAAGCGTGAAAATGGCAAAAGTCGACTTCAGCCAAAAATTCCTTGCTAGCCCCGTGCTGATGAGGGTTGCAGCACAGAGTTGTCAGGCTGCAACCGTCGTCAACAAGGCTTGGCGATGAGCACCCCGCGCCTTGAAGTCAAAAACGTCACCAAGCGCTACCCGAGCGTGGTGGCCAATAGTGACGTCAGCCTGGTGGTCGCACCCGGCGAAATTCACGCCGTGCTCGGCGAGAACGGCGCCGGCAAATCGACGCTGATGAAAATCATCTATGGCGCCGTCAAGCCGGACGAAGGCGAGGTGCGCTTCGACGGCAAGCCGAGCCATATTCGCAACCCGCAGGAAGCGCGTGCACGCGGCATCAGCATGGTGTTCCAGCACTTTTCGCTGTTCGAGACGGTGACCGTGGCCGAGAACATCTGGCTCGGCCTCGACAAATCGCTCTCGCTCGCGGATGTACGCGAACGCACGGTGCGCAAGGCGAAGGAATACGGCCTCGACCTTGAACCCGACCGCCCGGTGCATTCGCTGTCGGTCGGCGAGCGGCAGCGCGTCGAGATCGTGCGTGCGCTGTTAACCGATCCGAAAGTGCTTATCCTCGATGAGCCGACATCGGTGCTGACGCCACAGGCGGTGCGCACGCTGTTCGTCACGCTGCGTCAGCTCGCGGCGACCGGCTGCAGCATCCTCTACATCAGTCACAAGCTCGACGAAATTCGCGAGCTGTGCACCAACTGCACGGTGCTGCGCGGCGGCAAAGTCACCGGCACGGTTGATCCGCGCAACGAGAGCAATGCGTCGCTGTCGCGCCTGATGATTGGCGCCGAGCCGCCCAAGCTCAATCACCGCGCGGTGAGCACCGGCGCTGTCGCGCTGTCGGCACAGAACCTCAGCATCGCGACGGACGACCCGTTTGGTGTCTCGCTGAGTGACATCGCGTTCGAAGTGCGTGCTGGTGAGGTGGTCGGCATCGCCGGTGTGTCGGGCAACGGCCAGCAGGAGCTGCTGGCTGCGCTCTCGGGCGAAAGCACGCGCGCCCCGGCCGGCAGCATCCGCCTGTTCGGCAACGACATCGCCCGCCGCAACCCGCGTGTGCGTCGGGCCGGTGGCCTGCACTTTGTTCCCGAAGAGCGCTTGGGTCGTGGCGCGGTGCCAACGCTCTCGCTGGCGTCGAACACACTGCTCTCGCGTGCCAGCCAGCTCGTCGGCCGGCCCCCGCTCGGCTGGGTATCGCCGAAGGCTACAGCCGCGCTCGCCGCCGACATCATCCAGAAGTTCAACGTCAAGGCCGGTGGCCCGCAATCGGAAGCGAAAAGCCTCTCCGGCGGCAACCTGCAGAAATTCATCGTCGGCCGCGAGATCAGCGCGAAGCCGAAAGTGCTGATCGTCTCGCAACCCACCTGGGGCGTTGACGTCGGCGCCGCCGCGCAGATTCGCGGCGAACTGCTTGAACTGCGCGACGCTGGTTGCGCCGTGCTGGTGGTCAGCGAAGAGCTCGATGAACTGTTTGAAGTGTGCGACCGCATGCACGTGATCGCCAAGGGGCGGCTGTCGCCCTCGATCGCGACGAACGAGGCGACGGTGGAGAAGATTGGCGAGTGGATGAGTGGATTGTGGGGAGGGGTGGCGGCATGAACCTGCGCTTGCTCGCTGGTGCCAGCAAGCCGGGTCTCGGCCCGGCGGCCGAGTTACTTTTGGCATTGCCCAAAAGTAACCAAAAGGCTAGCCCCTGCACCCCGCCGATTTCCTCCAGTGCTCGCGTTGCGCGGGCCGAAAACAAATCGCCCGAAAGTTGCGCTGACGCGCAACCAGTGGGCTCATGGTTTTCGGCTTGGACCGCGCAACACTGCGCGCTTCGGGGCGGGGTAAAGGGGCGAACCAACGCAACAAATGATTGCTTCGCGATGAGCGTCAGCAAACCCGGATTTGGGCATCTGGACTACACCACAGCAGGCGTTGGTCAAAAGGCGATACTGATTCTCGGTCGTTGCTGTGGCGCAATTCTGACGTTGACATTGTCGGCTTGCGCGTCCGTCGGGGTAGCTCCAGTACCGTACTCACAGCAACAAGACGGAGCAAGGCAGCCCTTCGGTTTTCTGGTTGGCAAGATGCCAGATGACCGCACTTACATCGAGTTCCAAGGGTCGCCGCTCGTAAATAGCTTCGAGGAAATGGAGCAATACGTATTGAATAAAGCGCGAGAAGTGTGCAGCAACGGCCTGAGTGAAATCAGACTTTCCCGGGGGTTGTGGTTCGTTAACGTTAACGCACTCGGGAGACCAGCGTTGGGCCTTTTGCCGACGACCGGACGAACAGAAGCTTTTCCGAAGGTGAGCGGCGATGTGCAGTGCAAGTAGCAGTCGCAACGTCGTCCCTCGCCACCGCGTCCTTGCGACCCATCGCGAAGCGATCAAGCATCGATTCGAACGGGTCCCCGTGGATTCGCCCCGAGGAGCGCAGCGGCAGGCGGTCCAAGCGGCGCAGTGTGAGTCCACCGGTTGCGCGTCAGCGCAACTTTCGGGCGATTTCTGCGACGCCCGCCTGACGCGAGCACCGCAGGAAACAGGCGAATCGTCGGGGTCGCCTTTCTTTGGTTCCTTTCTTTGGCGAAGCAAAGAAAGGGACTGGCCCCGCGCGGCCACAAAGCGCGCTGGCGGTACTCATTGCTCGTGTTCGGAACCCGACCGTCACCGTCACCCTCTCCCTAGCCCTCTCCCCTCAAGGGAGAGGGGACTAAAAGCGTTCGCGGTTCGACAAGCTCACCATGATCGGGTCGGGCGGAGGATGCCCTCATGCTGAAACTCGAAGCCCGCCCTCAGGCGTCAAAATTCTGGGGCATCGCCTCGCCGCTCTTGGCGCTGGCGATCACGGTGATCATCGGCATCGGCATCTTCCTGCTGATGGGCAAGGATCCGGTCAAGGGATTGACCGTGTTCTTCTGGGAACCGATCAAATCCGCCTACGCGTTGTCGGAGCTGGCGGTGAAGGCAACGCCGCTGTTGCTCATTGCGCTGGGGCTTGCCGTCTGCTATCGCGCCAATGTGTGGAACATCGGTGCCGAAGGGCAGTTCGTGGTCGGCGCGATTGCTGCCGGTGGCGTGGCGTTGCTGGCGGACAAATCAACCGGGCCGTGGATCATCCCGCTGGTGGTGCTGGCGGGCGTGCTGGGTGGCATGTTGTGGGCGGCGCTGGTGGCGCTGCTGCGTGACCGCTTCAATGCCAGTGAAATTCTGGTCAGCCTGATGCTGGTCTACGTGGCCGAACTGGTGCTGGCTTATCTCGTCTACGGGCCGTGGAAAGACCCGAACGGCTACAACTTTCCGCAGACCAAGACGTTCGAGAAAGTGACGCAGATTCCGCGCTTGATGGACGGCTCGCGGGTGAACGTGGGCCTGCTTGTGGCGCTGTTCGGCGTGGCGGGCATGTGGATTTACATGTTTCGCACCTACATCGGCTTTCAGTTGCAGGTGGGTGGGCTGGCGCCGCATGCGGCGAAGTACGCCGGGTTCTCGTCACGCCGCGCACTGTGGACGGCGCTGCTGGTGTCTGGTGGCATGGCTGGGCTGGCCGGCGCGATCGAAGTGGCCGGACCGATCGGGCAACTCACGCCCTATGTGCCGGCGGGCTATGGCTTTGCCGCGATCATCGTCGCGTTCGTCGGCCGCCTGCATCCGGTTGGCATTGTGTTCTCGGCGGTACTGATGAGCATGTTCTACATCGGCGGTGAGCTCGCGCAATCGCGGCTTGGTTTGCCGAAGTCATTGACCGGCGTGTTCCAGGGCCTGCTGCTGTTCACGCTGCTGGCTTGCGACACACTGATCGCTTATCGCATCAGGCGCACCGTTGCCGCCAAAGCCGGAGGAGCGAAATAATGGAACAGTACGCGCTCCTGATTGCGGCCACGCTCAATGCGGGCACCGTGCTTGCCATCGCCGCACTCGGCCTGCTGATCAACGAGAAATCCGGCATCGTCAACCTCGGCGCCGAGGGCATGATGCTCTGCGCCGCCATCGCCGGCTTCGCCACGGTCGTGCATACCGGCAACGACTGGCTGGGGTTTGCTGCCGGCATGGGCGCTGGCGCCTTGCTGGCCGGACTCTTTGCGCTGCTGGTCATCTGGCTCAACACCAATCAGTACGCCACCGGCCTTGCGCTCTCGCTGTTCGGTGCCGGTTTTTCGGCGTTCGTTGGCACCCGCTACGTGCAGGAAAAGCTGCCGGAACGGCCGCACTTTGCGGTGCCGGGTCTGGCCGATATTCCCTTCATCGGGCCGGCCCTGTTCAAGCAGCATCCGATGGTTTACTTCGCCATCGTATTGACAGTCGGCATCATCTGGTTCCTCTACCGCACACGCGCCGGTTTGGTGCTGCGCTCGGTGGGTGAAAGCCCCGAATCGGCGCACGCGCTGGGCTATCCGGTACGACGCATCCGGTTGCTGGCGGTTCTTTTTGGCGGGGCCATGTGCGGGTTGGCGGGCGCTTATCTGGCGGTGATTTACACGCCGCTCTGGGTAGAAGGCATGGTCGCGGGCAAGGGCTGGATCGCGCTGGCGCTGACCACGTTCGCCACCTGGCGGCCGTTGCGGGTGCTGTTTGGCGCCTATCTGTTCGGCGGTGTCACCATGATGCAGTTTCACCTGCAGAGCCAAGGGGTGGACATACCCAGTCAGTTTCTGTCGATGGCCCCCTACGTGGCCACCATCGTGGTGCTGGCACTGATTTCGCGTAACCCAACCTGGATTCGCATCAACATGCCGGCTTCAATCGGCAAGCCGTTCTATCCGGGCTCCTAGAATTGTGGCTTGTGCCACCGTTTTTGTTTCGAGTCGTCCGTCTTTCCAACTGAAATCTCACACCAAGAGGGAAACCCAATGAATAGCAAACGCACCCTGCTCGCCGCCGGCGTGGCAGCCGCACTGGTCGCCGCACTGGCCGGCTGCGGCAAAAAGGAAGAACCCAAGGCCGAGGCCGCCAAGCCGGCGCCTGCCGCCGAAGCGCCGAAGAAGGCCGAGCCGCTGAAAGTGGCCTTCGCCTACGTCGGCCCGGTGGGCGATGGCGGCTGGACCTTTGCACACGACAATGGCCGCAAGGCGGTCGAGAAGGAATTCGGTGACAAGGTCGATGCCAAGACATTTGTCGAGAAGGTGCCGGAAAGCGCCGACGCCGAGCGTGTGTTCCGCGATCTCGTCGGTCAAGGCAACAAGGTCATCTTCGGCACCACGTTCGGCTACATGGAGCCCATGCTGAAAGTCGCCGGCGACAACGCGGGCGTGAAGTTCGAACACGCCACCGGCTATAAAACCGCGCCCAACATGCGCACCTACGACAGCCGCACCTATGAGGGCGCCTACATGGCCGGCGTCGTTGCTGGCAAGATGACCAAGACCAATACGCTCGGTGTGGTCGGCTCGATTCCGATCCCGGAAGTCATCCGCAACATCAACAGCTTCACGCTCGGTGCGCAGAGCGTCAACCCGAAGATCAAGACCAAGGTGGTCTGGGTCAACGAATGGTTCAACCCACCGAAAGAAACCGAAGCCGCCACCGCGCTGATCAACGGTGGCGCCGACGTGCTGATGCAGAACACCGACTCCTCCGCCGTGCTGCAGACGGCCGAAAAGATGGGCAAGCGCGCCTTCGGCTGGGACAGCGACATGACGGCCTACGGCCCGAAGGCGCACCTTGGCTCGGCGGTGATCAACTGGGGCCCCTATTACATCAAGGCCGTGCGTGATGTGCTCGACGGCAAGTGGGAAACCGGCCAGAGCTGGTGGGGCGTGAAGGAAGGCGCGATTGACTTCGTCTCGGTCGCGGCCGACGTTCCGGAAGACGCCAAGAAGAAGCTCGAAGAAGTCAAAGCCGGCCTCAAAGCAGGCACCTTCCACCCGTGGACCGGCCCGATCGTCGGTCAGGACGGCAAGGAAGTGCTCGCCAAGGACGCCAAGGCTGACGACAAATTCCTCGGCGGCATCAAGTTCTACGTCAAGGGCGTGGAAGGCAAAGTGCCGGGTGACGGGAAGTAACAAGAAGCGGAAGGTCGAACGCGAGAGGAACCCCGGCACAACCGGCAATCGCTCCCGCTTCGACTGATGCGCGCGACGGCAATCCGTTGCAAAGGGCCGCGATCTGCGGCCCTTTTGTTTTGTTGGAGTGGCTTCGCCCCGACCGGCAAGCCAAGTTAATGGCGTTGGCGCACATCGCAGCCATGTTCGCCGACGCAGACCACAGCGCCAACGCAGTCGTTGCGCGTCACTGCCGATGGGTGCGTTGCAATGGAGGTGGCCGTGCAATGCGGCTACTAGCGTGGTGTTCCCGCACTGAAAACACCCCATCAGCGATGGCTTGATCCCGCGCCGCCCAATTGCAGGCGCTCTACGAACTCATTGAGCTGGACGTTGTCAGCGCGACGTACACAGGTAGCACGTATCTCGTAGGCAACGTGCTGACACGCGCAGACATCAACGTCGCGGTCGCCTTGGGCTCGGGTGCACTGCGTTGCGCCGTCACACAGGTGCGGCCGCGCTCAGGGCAGTCACTGCAGGCTTCGATCTACACCAAACGCATTAAGCCGTCCGTTGAATGGTCAGCGTGAATGGCGCTGCCTAGACTTCGTTTTGTCTGTGGGCACTACAACGCGGTTGTCTGCTTCGACAAGCCCCCGCTTGAGGCAGATGGCCGCGTTGCCCCGACGCCCGTCGCACTGCGACGACCCCTTCATTTCCTGACAACGTCTACACACATGAAAACTAGCTATCAAATTCTGGCGGCGGTAGCTGCTGCCTTGACCTCTGTTGCTTTCGCAGCTTCAAACATCCAGGTCAAGGTTGAGAACAAGTGCGGTGAGACAACCAAGTACACCATCCAGAAAAAGGGCAGCACGACCAATACAAGTTTGTCCGCACGCTCCAGCACCACGCACTCCCTGGAGCCGGGTGACCGCATCTGGGTGGGCAAGACGCTCGTTCACACCGTTTCCTCGTCGTCGGCATCGACCACGGCAGTGATTTGCAGCAAATAGCGGAACGTGTTTCACCTCAATGGCATGGTGTTCCTGATGCTGCTGCTGGCCGGCATGGTGGGCGTCGGTACCAGTCATCTGCCATTCGCCGGCAGTGAACGGGCGAGTGGCGCCATCGCCGGCGTCGTGATGCTGTGCGTTGATGTCTGGTGTCGCAACAGGTTGACGCTTCCTGCCGGAACAGACAGCCGCTGGTGGTCCGCACATCGTGGCGGCTTCATCGCCATCATGCCTTCGTGGCTGATGGGGCTGGTGGTGATGGCGATGGCGGCTACGCACCCGTACTGGTCTGCAGCCCATGTCCGTTGAGCAATTGCTGGTTGCGTCGGCACAGTGGCTGAACGATCACGCCACGGCAGTTGTACTGCTGCTTGCATCGCTGGCGCTTGTTTTCGAATTACTCCCTCACACGGCCGCAAAGTCTCGGCGTCGTCGCGACGCGTGGGCATACAGCTGGAGGGTCAACATCGCACTGCTCGCCTGCGCGCTCGCGATCTCCTGGATGTTTGCATCCTGGCTTTCACCCGCGTTCAGCAAGGCACTGGCAGGACGGTCCGGTTTGCTCAACGCGCTGGACATACCTGCAATTTCATATTTGCTGTGCGTCCTCGCTGGCGTGCTGCTTCTCGATCTGCTGATGTACGTCATTCATCGCGCAATGCACTCCGTCCCGTTGCTTTGGCGGTTTCATCAGGTGCATCACAGCGACGAGCACATGAACGCCAGCACGCACTTCCGCCAGCATCCGGGGCAGATGCTCGTTGTCACGCTGGTGCAACTACCCGCACTGTGGCTACTTGGCATTCCGGCGGCAAGCTGGATCTTCTATGTTGTCATCAGTACCGCACTGCAGCTGTGGCAGCACTCCACCTGTTCGGCGACGGGAAGTATCGAACGACTCGTCAAGGGGTTTGTGGTCACCCCCGCCATGCATGGTGTTCATCACGACGCGAGAGTGCAGTTTCATAACGCCAACTACGCCGCCGTGTTTGCGTGGTGGGATCGCCTCTTTCGGACGTATCGAGCATCGCCCCCTGATCTCCGGTTGGGTTTGCCTTCATCGAAGCGGGCTCGCGGGACACCTTCGCTCACGGTTCTCGACTGTCTGATGTTGCCCTTCAGGTCATCAAAGCTGCAGCCCGGCGCACTCGCCAAATTCTGATTTCGATCCAGTCCCCAAGGAAAAACATGACACGAATATCCCGCCTGTTGGCCACACTCACTGGCGTAGCGCTCCTTTGCCTGGCGCACTTTGCATCGGTTGCGCATGCCGGTATCACAAACATCACGGTGGACATCACAGTCACGACGACGCCCACGCCGACGGTGCAGCCCACGGTGAGCGGGGCATTCTCGTATGGCATTTCCTGCACCGCTCCCAGCGGCCCTGCCTACTTATGGTCACAGCCCGCAGCGAGTGGAACGATAACGGCTGCGACACCGATACACGGACAACTGGGCGCCAGCGCCTCGAACAGTCTGGCCAACATGCCGACGATGCCGAATACATGTACGGTCACGCAACTAACGCGACCGAATGCTCCAGCCGGTTATCTCTGGGTCGGTTCGCCAGCGCCTGTCGTATTGACCAACGTGCTTTTCGCCGGGAGTCCCGCGCCGTATCTCGCTGCATTTGCGAACGTGCTGTCGCTGCCAGTGGCCACCGGTGTTGCGAGTCCGCTCGGTGCAGGCACTGTTAGTTGCACGCCTTTGACAGGCGTCAACGGTACCAGCGTCTGCCAGGCGACGCCGACGTCGGGATACCGATTCAGCGGCTTCACGACCAGTGGCTGCGGTGCCGCGTCGCAGTCAAATCCATACACCACATCTGCGCTGGCTGCAGACTGCACCGTAACGGCGACCTTTGTCGCGTTGACACCCACGTCGGTACCCACACTGGATGGCTGGGCGTTGCTTGCACTGGTCGTAATGACGTTTGGCATCGCCGCTGTGTGTACGAGACGCCGGCGAGCTTAGGTGGTCACGTAGCCTGCGAGTCGATGAGCCGCGTCGCTCCCGGCAAAGTGAGTCTCACCACGGTTCCCCTGCCCGGCCGTGAATGAACCTCCAGCGGATGGCCGAGCAACCCGGCCAACCGCCTGGCCACGGCCAAGCCAAGACCGAGACCCTTTCTACGGTCACGGGCGCGATTGCCAACTTGATAGAACGCATCGAAGAGATGCGGCAAGTGCTCGGCAGCGATGCCAACGCCAGTGTCCCACACTTCCAGAAGCACCGCACCTTTCCGCGTGCGCGCGGCGACCAGCACACCACCGCGTTCCGTATAGTTGAGCGCGTTGGTGAGCAAGCTGCGCATGATGCGCCGCAGATGCCCGGTATCGCTGACCACCCAGGCGTCGGTCGCGGCAAGACGCAATTGCAGATTGCGACTGACCGCCAGTTCGCGGAACTCGGCGTCAACTTCAACGAGCAAGTCACTGACCGGAATTGCGCGTGGGTGTGCAATCGTGGCGCCGGCATCCAGCTCCGATATGTCCAGCAATTCACTCAGCAGTCGCTGCAGCGCCGCTGTGCTGTGCTGAATGCGTGACACCAGCTCAAGTTGTGGCGCACCGTTTAGCTGCGACGCCAGTGTGTCGGCGAGCAGACTGACGGCGTGAGCAGGTTGCCGCAGATCGTGGCTGGCCGCAGCAAGGAACCCGCTCTTGGCGGTGTTCGCTGCGGCCAGCGCTGCGTTGAGCTCAGCCAGCCGCGTTTGCTCGAGTTCGGCCGCACGCCTCTGCTTCAAGGCCTGATCGCGCTGCCATTCGGTGCGCTGCAACTCGGTCTGAATCTCGAGTGTAAGGCGGCGTGCACGGGCACTCTTCCCCACCAGTTCTTCATATTTGTCGAAAGCGATCTTTTGATGCGCGAGGGCCACCTGAAATTCGCCCAGCGCTTCGTTGGCGAAAGTCGCAGCATTGTGAAAACGCATCAGGTCGTGCGCGGACACATCGTTACGCCGCACCGACGCATCGTCATGCAATTTCGCGCACAGCGATTGCGTCCGGCCGTATTCGCCAAGCCGATTCCATATTTCTGCCTGCACGATTGATTGTTCCAGCGCGAAGTCTGGTGTCACGCCGCCGGCGGCGATGCTTCTCTGCAAAAAGTGTCCGGCTTGGTCGACATTGCCCGCATGCAACATGGCACTGGCAAAGGTCACGAAGTAATTCGCCCGTTGCGACGACGGGAAATGGGCTTCCATTTCCAGCAACCGCGACGCCACTGCCATCGCCTCGGCTTGGCGCGACAGGCAGTCGAGGGCCACCAGCAGGTTCATGCCACTGTTGAACCAGCCGCTGTTCAGTTCCTCCGGATGCGCCAGATCAAACACCTGCTCGGCAAGATCGAATGCCCGTTGACTGAGCTGCCGACCATCTTCAAAATTGCAAACAGCAATATTCCAGGCACCCAGATTGCACAGGGTAGATACCTCAAGCCCGGGATTGCTGGCCCGTTGCGCGAGCGACACCGCGATGGACCACACGCGCTGGCAAGCGTCGTGTTGTCCCGTGGCCAACAGTACGGCACCCTCGCCGCTGCAGGTCATGCAATGCTCGGCCGCAGCGCGCGCCGACTCGGGGAGATCGCGGTTAATTTTGTAGAGTTCGGCGGCGTGCTGGAGATTGCCGGCAAGCCGCTCGGCAAGTGCCTCCAGATCGCGGCAGTTGGCGATGCCGGCAATGTCGCCGTGTTGCTCGAAGATGCTGAGCGCCCGAGCGCGTGCCGTACGCGATTGTTCCCGCTCATTGGCCTGCCACGCCCATACCGCACAGTGATAGTGCCCCTTCGCCTCTGCCGCTGAGCCAGGGGGAGCAAGGCGCAGCATGTCGTCGACCAGTCGACGCAACTCATTGCGGCTGCGGAAGCGCGCCAGCCACGCCTGCTGATCGAGCGCCGCCAGGCGTTCGTGCAGAGTTGCGTGCGTGACGTTCATACCTCAGCTCGCCGCCGCCGAAGATGCCGACAGCAGTCGCGTCACTGCAAGTTGCAGCGCATCAGCCGAAACCGGTTTGATCAGCCAGGCCTCACCCGCCGCGTCAATCTGCGTCAAATCGGTCGCGAGGGTATCGCCCGTGACGATCAACGCTGGTAGCCACGTTTCAAGCCTGGCGCGCAACGCCGATAACGCAACCAGCCCGGTTTCTGACTCGAGCCGGTAGTCAATCACCGCAAAGTCGGGGCGAAGCGTCACGTCCTCCAGCTGGGCCAGGGCTGCTGCTGCGCTACCGGCGACGATGACGCTGCAGCCGCGAGCGGCAAA
The DNA here is from genome assembly GCF_009746125.1 of Casimicrobium huifangae. Taxonomy (NCBI): domain Bacteria; kingdom Pseudomonadati; phylum Pseudomonadota; class Betaproteobacteria; family Casimicrobiaceae; genus Casimicrobium; species Casimicrobium huifangae. Next base: position 4,307,946 of record NZ_CP041352.1, on the reverse strand, counting down.
AGCAGCTGCCATGCTGTCGCGTACATCAGGTTCGTCATCGATGATCAGCGCTACCTTACCAGTCAAGTCGGCGAGGCTGGCAATCGGACGATTTTCCGGCAGGCTCGCCATCGCCACGCGTGGCAGTTGCAGGCGGAATCGCGTTCCCTTGCCAGGTCGCGATGACACCTCCAGCGGATGCGCAAGCAAGTCGGCGAGCCGACGCACGATGGCGAGCCCCAGCCCCATCCCCTTGCGCCGGTCGCGCGACGTATTACCGATCTGGTAGAACTCATCGAAGATGCGTGGCAAATGCGTCGCATCAATGCCGATGCCGGTGTCCCACACTTCGAGCAACACCATCTCGCCACGACCACGGGCACTGACCAGCACACCACCCTGTTTGGTATAGGCCAGCGCATTGGCGACGAGATTTTGCAGAATCCGCTTCAGCAGCGCCGGGTCGCTTTGTACCCAAAGGTCTGCTGCCGCCAGTCGCAAATTCAGCCCCCGATCACGCGCTACAGACCCGAATTCGTTGTCAATATGCAGTAGCAAATCAGTGACGGGCATTGCAGTCACGGCAGCATGGGTGATCCCGGCGTTGAGGCTGGAAATGTCGAGCAACTCCGACAGCATGCCGTTCATGGTGCGCATGCTTTGCTGGATGCGTGTCACCATGTCGCGCGCTTGGCCGGCCGCCACCTGCTCGACCAGCGTGTCGGCGAACAGGCCGATAGCGTGCACAGGCTGCCTCAGATCATGGCTTGCTGCGGCCAGGAAGCGGCTTTTATCGGTGTTGATCGCCGCCAGCGCCCGATTGAGGTCGGCCAGACGGCCACGCTCCTCTTCGGCGGCGTGCTGTTCGGCGAGCGCTTCATCGCGCTGCCACTCAGCAAGCTGCACTTCGTATTCCATCTGGAGCGCCAGTCGTTTGGCGCGCGCACTCTGGCCGACCAGCAGCTCATATTTGGCGAACGCCTCCTTCTTGAAGTGCAGCGCCGAGCGGAAGTCTCCCAACGCCTCGGCCGCCTGTGTGGCGGCGTTGTACAGGCGCATCAGGTCAGTCGGCAGTGATACCTGGTCGAAGTCCGACCCGGATTCGATTGCCTGCCGGCAGAGCTCGAATGCTTCGGCATGACGACCCTGCGCGTTGCGCACTTCGGCACAAACCCAATACCACTCCACGGTACGCAGCGTCACGCCGGGGTCGGCAACAACTTCGGCACGATCGAGAAACGCTGCCGCCTCCGCCAAATCTCCGGCATGCAGGAAGACTGCTGCGAACTTGGTGAAGTAGGCCGAACGCTTGGCGGGCAACAACCACGCTTCGCGCGCCAGTAGCTGCAAGGCCACATCCCGCGCTTCGGCAGGGCGCCCGAGAAAGAAGAGCGAAAGCATCCAGTTGGTCCCCGACGTGACCCACGGCGCACGGGCACCGGCCACATCGGCGAGCGCAAAAGCCTCGCGGCACATCTGCTCCGCATCTTCGAAATTGTGGATGTCGGCGTGGAAACCACCGAAGTTGCCGAGCGCGTTGGCAGCGAAAACGGGGATACCCGTTTGCCGGGCTGCCGTCAGCGCGGCCGAAAAGCTGCGCATCGCGTTGTCCAGGTCACCGAGATCGCCGTAGCACAGCGCTCGAATGTTGAGCGCAACGTAGCGCGCTTCGGCGAGTGGTTCTTCCTCGTTTGATCTGGTCGGTTCATCGAGGGTGGCAAGCGCAGCGCCGCTATCGCCGGCGCGCAGCAGGATGAGCGCCTTGACAACCCGCAGCCGGTCAATGCCGGGCGTGTAGTGGTGCCTTTCGAATGCAGCGAGCGCTTGGGCGTGTAGCTCGCCGGCACCAGTCTGATCGAACAGGGCAAGGCGGTGCCAGGCGTGATGAAAGCTGGCCAGAGCGGCGGCCAGGCTATCGGCAGGCGCACTGGCCGCCAGCGCGTCGGCCGCCTGCTTGAGCTCCAGCGGGTCTCGGAACCGGGTGCGCCACACCGCGCGATCCAGCGCCTCGATCTGCGACCGCGCTACACTCGAAAACACTGGGGCGGCTGCGTCGTCGTTGCGTGCGCTGCCCGGTTGCCCAGTCACCCAATCCCTCTCCATGCCAGACAGCATATCGCTACTGATCGCCGACGACCACGAGCTGGTACGGCTCGCTTTGCAGCATGCATTGCGGCCACTGGCCGATGCGCTGGATCTGTTCACAGCAGATGACGCTGCCAGCACCGAGGCAGCGCTCGCGGGTCGTTCGCTTGCAGGTGCGCCGGTTCAGGTGGCCCTCATTGATTGGGGCATGCCGGGGGTCGCCGGCATTGCGTGGTTCCGGACACTCATCGCTGCCAATCCGGCGACCCGCGTGGTGGTGATGTCCGGTGCCGAGAACCCAACCACCGTGCGTGAGCTGCTGGCTGCTGGCGCTGCAGGATTCATCCCGAAGACCGACTCCGCCGCCGTGATTTTGCAGGCGCTGCGATTGGTGCTGGCCGGTGGCACCTACGCTCCGGCGCGATTGCTGTCGGCCGATGCTGCGGTGACGTCGAACCGCGAGGCAGGGAAAGACACACTAAACCCGGGGATCGACGCCCTTACCGGGCGGCAACTCGATGTGTTGCGGCTGCTCGCCAAAGGCATGCCAAACAAACTGATCGCTCGCGAACTGGCCCTGTCGGAAGGCACCATCAAGGTTCACCTGCTGGCAATCTTCCGCACGCTGAACGTCAACAACCGCACCGAAGCCGTAGTGGCCGCGACGGCGTTTTTGGCTGACTCCGGCTAGCGCTTCGGGCGGTTACGATCCGTCACCCCGTATCCACCGTGCCGCATCCAACGCCCCATAGGTGAGAATCGCCGATGCTCCCGCTCGCCGGAAGCAGATCAGCGTTTCCAGCAGACACTTTTTGTAGTCGAGCCAGCCGTTGGCCGCGGCGGCTTTGAGCATGGCGAATTCGCCGCTGACTTGATACACGGCTACCGGCATCTTGAATTCGTCCTTCACGCGGGCGAGGATGTCGAGGTACGGCAGCCCCGGTTTCACCATCAGCATGTCGGCACCTTCGGCCACGTCGAGGGCGCATTCACGGATCGCTTCGTCGCTGTTGGCGAAATCGAGCTGGTAGGTTTCCTTGCTGCTCTTGCCAAGGTTGGTGGCGGAGCCAACGGCGTCACGGAACGGGCCGTAAAAGCTGCTGGCGAATTTGGCGCTGTAGGCGATGATTTTGGTCTGGATAAATCCTTCAGCATCAAGTGCTGCGCGCAGGGCCCCGATGCGTCCATCCATCATGTCGCTGGGGGCCACATAGTCAGCCCCGGCACGCGCGTGGCTGAGCGCCTGCTTGACCAGTACGGCGACCGTTTCGTCGTTCATCACGTAGCCGCTGTCGTCGATCAGCCCATCCTGCCCGTGCGAAATGTAGGGGTCGAGCGCAACATCGGTGATCACGCCGATGTCCGGCACGGCGGCCTTCAGCGCGCGCACCGCGCGGGGGATGAGCCCGTCCTCCCGGTAGGCCTCTTCCGCGAGCAGCGTCTTCGGTCCCTCGAACATCGGGAACAGCGCGATGGCGCCGACACCCAGGGTCGCTGCCTCTTTTGCCCGCTCGACGAGGATGTCGATGGACACCCGCTCAACGCCGGGCATGGAGGCCACCACCTGGGTTCGCTGCTCGCCCTCAATGACGAAGACGGGCCAGATCAGATTGGCGGCCGATAGCTGCGTCTCGCGCACCATGTTGCGACTGAAGGCGTCGCGGCGCAGGCGGCGCATGCGCACCGACGGGAAGGCGGGGTGGGAAGCTGCACTCATGCGCCCATTTTAGGCGCCGGCACAGTGCCGGATTGGCTACAGCCAGCGCCGATCGGACTCGCGCGCCTTGAGCGCATCAAAGTGGCGTTCGCCTGCGGGCAGCGCTGCGACCACGCGTTGCAGCAGATGGGCGGTAGCCAGCGCGTCTGCCAGCGCGCGATGCTGGCGGCGGACGGGTAGCCTGAGCGCCATCGTCCACTCGCCAAGACCGCGGGCCTTGATGTGCGGAAACACGCTGGGCGCGATGACCGCCAGATCGAGATGGCGGGCGCCGAACTGCTGTGCCGTCCGTCCGTCGAAATGCGAGGCCAGCGCCGGACGCAGAAAGCCGATATCGAAGCGGGTGTGAAAGCCGACCAGCGGCGCACCGCGCATCCACGCCAGCAAGTCGTCCAGTGCGCGCGCCAGCGGTGCGCCGTCGCGCTGTTCTGCGGCAGTCACGCCATGCAGCGCACGATTTTCATGCGACAGGCCGCTGCCTTCGGCGTTGATACGCTGGAAGTAATCGGTCAGATCAACCGCGCCGTCATGCAAGGCAACGCCACCAATCTCCACGATGCGGTCCTGCTTCGGGTCAAGCCCGGAGGTCTCCAGATCGAGCACCACCCAGCGGGAGTCGGCGCCGGACACAGCCGGAGGGTTGTCTCGTCTGAACCAGTCGAACATCGGATATCAGGGGTAGTCCACAGCGAGGCGTTGCTGCAGTTTCCGTGCCTGTCGGAAGCACTCTTTCAGAATGCGCGCGTCCATCGGGCTCAGATCGTCGATCGCAACCGCATTGGGGGCCGACGCGATACGGCTGCGCTCCTGTGCCCGCATGCGCAGCCCCTGCACAAAACTGAAGGCATCCGCCCATTCGGTGACCTCGCGCGCCTGCAATTTGCCGGCGGCAGCCAGCGCACGCAAGCGCTCCACCGTGCTGGTTGCGGTGCAGGCGTGCGCCAGCGCCAGCACCCGCGCCGCATCGACAAAAGGCCGCACGCCGAAGCGCTTGAGATCGATCACGCGGCGCCCCTCAACATCGTCGGTAGCGCTCAGGTTACCCAGCCAGTTGAGCGGCGGCTCGACTGCCAGCGCATTGTGGGCGAGCTGTTTGAGAAAGCGTTCGTTGGCTGCCGCGCGGGCGAGGACGTCGGCACGCAGTGTCTCGGCCAGGGTGGCGTCACCCCACAGCGGACGCAGGTCAAAGAAAACGTTGGCCTGCAACAGGCTCTGCGGATCGCCGCGTTCGATCCAGCTTGCAAACTTGCTGCGCCATTCGTCAACCGTGAGGGCAAGCGCCGGATTTCCTGCCATGATGTTGCCGCGACATAGCGGGAAACCGCATTCAGCCAGCGCGGCGTTGACCTCTGTCGCTGCGGCAAGCGCACGCTCCCGGTTGCAACTGGCGCCCAGAATGAGGGCATTGTCCTGATCGGTGCTGATGGTCTGCTCGTGTCGCCCCTCGCTGCCGAGTGCCAGCCAGCAACCGTCACCTGGCTTCAGCCCATGCTTCTGCGCCATCAGATCGAGCAGCCGCCGCGTGATCTGGTCGTTGAGGTGGCTGACGAAGCGCGTCATGGTCAACGCCTCAATGCCCTGCGCGATCAGATTGCGGGCAAGCTGACGTGCATCGGCGGCGCAGATAGCCAGCTGTCCAACGCTGCCCGCGCGGCCAATGGCACCGCTGATACCCGTCAGCGTGTGCCGCTGCAGCGCGAACAGATCGCGCTCGGAAACGATCCCGGCCAGCGCACCATCACCGTCAACAACAACGACATGGCGGAAGCCGTGCTCAGCCATCAGCAATGCAGCGTCGGTGGCGGTGGCGTGGACAGGCAGCGTGCTCACCGATGACGTGGCGATGAACGACACCGGCGCGTCGATGTTGCCGCCAGCGAGTACAACACGCGGAATGATGTCGCGCTCGGTGACAATCGCGACTGGCCGGCGAGCGTCGTCGACGATGACGATCGAGCCCACCGCTGCGTCCTGCATGCGGGTCAGGGCGCTGCGGACTGTCTCGCCGCCGGTCGCGCTGACTGGCGGGCGTCGAATCAATGATGCCAGTGTCCTTGGCAGTTGCTGTTCGGCGATTTCATGGGCTGCGTAACTGGCTTGCAATGCGCGGCGCGACCGCTCCAGCAGGAAGGTAAGACGACGGTCACAGAAGTCGGCGAGAACCGCCGAATGTCGCGTCGCCGCCACGAAGTCGGCAGCCGGAACGCGCAGGATGAAGGCTTCGTCTTCGCAAAAGAAACGGCTGATAGTGGGACGTGAAGTTAGCAGGGCGCCCACCGGAAACATTTCACCTGCCGTGAGTTCAAGCGCGCTCAGCGCACTGCTCTCGCCTGGCTGGCCGCGCTCACCGCGAACGCGACCCTGCAACACCAGCCAGCAATCCTGCACCGTAGCGCCCAGTGCGACCAGCGTCTCGCCCGCCGCGTGGTATGACACCCGCGCATGGGCAAACAGCCGTGCCAGCTCGTCCTCGCTCATCTCGGAGAACGGTGCATAGTGCACCAGTGAATCGAGATAGGGGGCGACTGCGGCAGAGGGCTTCATCTGAGAGCGGCGGTGTCTCCGGCCTTCAGCGTCTTCTCGATGATTTCGCGAACGTTGGGCGACAACGCTTCATGCGCTGCCAGCTTGTGCAGATACATGCCCTGCAGTGCGCGGGCAGGTTCCACGCACTTGTACCAGCGCGAGAACGCATCGCAGAAGCGCGCCGCCAGCGACGGGTTCTGCGCATCAAAGCGCAGGATTTGTTCGGCAATGAAGGCATAACCACTGCCATCGCTGGCATGAAAACCTTCCCAGTTCTGGTCGGCGAAGGCCTGCACTACGGCGCGCACGCGATTCGGGTTCTTGCTGTCGAAACGCTCGTGCGCGAGCAGGGCGCGTACCGCCGACACTGCGCTGGTTGCGCCACGGCGTAGCGCGCCCGCTTCAAGCGCAAACCAGCGGTTGAGCATCGACAGATCGTGTTGCCACTGGTCGTGGAAAGCGCTGTACATGCGATCGCGTTCGGGACAAGGCTGGTCGCGCAATGCAGTCATCGCGTTCATCACGTCGGTGAGATTGTCGGCGCCCTGCCATTGGGCGAGCGAGAGTGCGTGGGTTTCAGTGTCGCCAGCGGTGTTGACGAACGCCAGCAAGGTGCCGGCCAGGGCGCGATGCGCCACGGCAGTCACGTCCGGCGACCAAGCCTTGCCGGAGAGCGCAATTCGTTCATGTCCGTAGCGTTCGATGATGGCGGCACGGTGGGTGGTTGCCAGCTGACGCAGCAGTTCTTCGCGCGTCGAGGCAATTGCTGCCGGGTCAATCTCGGCATCACGGTCTGCCAGCTCGCCATGCGACGGAAAAGCGAGCATGTGCGCAATCAGCGCCGGGTCTGTCGCGTAGTCGGCAAGCAAGGCCGCCACGGCATGATCAAGCGCAGCAACAGCGCCGCCGTCGCCGCGCAGCTTGTCGAAGGCACGGAAGAACAGCTCCCGCACTGCTTGCCAGCGTGAGACGCCATCATTGTCGTGCTCCACCAGCGCCGCGAGCTGGGCGTCGCCATAATCGAACGCCACCTTGACCGGCGCCGAGAACGCGCGCAGCAGCGACGGGATCGGCCGTGCCGGAACATCGGCAAAGGCGAAACTCTGCGTCTTTTCCGTCAGATTCAGCACGCGCTCACGGGTGACTCCGCTGCCTTCCTGCAGCAGCGCTACGGCCAGTGGTATCACCATCGGTTGCTTGTCCAGCTGGCCGGGCGTCGGTGGCATTGTTTGCGAGACGTGCAGAATGTAACGGGATTGCGCAGCATCGTATTCGTCGCGCACCTGCAGCTGCGGCGTGCCGGCCTGGCTGTACCAGCGTTTGAATTGCGCGAGATCGATTCCACTGGCTTCTTCCATTGCTGCAACAAAGTCGTCGCAGGTGGCGGCTGTTCCGTCGTGGCGGGCGAAGTAAAGATCAGTGCCTTTGCGATACGCCTCCGCACCAAGGAGGGTATGCAGCATGCGGATAACTTCAGCACCCTTTTCATACACGGTCACGGTGTAGAAATTGTCGATTGCCTCATATTCATCGGGGCGGATCGGATGCGCCATCGGCCCCGCGTCCTGCGCGAACTGGCGTGACTGCATGAACGCCGTCTCGTCGATGCGCATCACCGCCGGGGAGGCGCGGGTTGCCATGTACTGTTGTTCGCGAAAGACCGTGAAGCCCTCCTTGAGCGAGAGCTGGAACCAGTCACGGCAGGTGACGCGATTGCCGCTCCAGTTGTGGAAATACTCGTGCGCGACAATAGCGTCAACGGTCTGAAAGTCGGCGTCGGTGGCGGTGTCGCGATCGGCGAGTAAGAAGCGGGAGTTGAATATGTTCAATCCCTTGTTTTCCATCGCACCCATGTTGAAATCGTCGGCCGCGTAGATCATGAAGCGGTCGAGGTCGTATTCACGGCCGTACGCCTCTTCATCCCAGCGCATGGCAGCTTTCAGGCACGCCATTGCCCAGGTGCAGCGCGGCAGGTTGGCGGTGGTCGAGTAAATCTCGAGTAGCACCTTGCGCCCCGAGGCCGTCATGAAGTGGTCCTGCAGCCGGTCGATCTTGCCGGCAACGAGTGCAAACAGATAGCAGGGCTTTTTGTGGGGATCGTGCCAGACTGCCTCATGACGACCGTCACCGAGATCGCGCTCGCTGACCAGATTGCCGTTGGATAGCAGCACCGGGAAGTCATCGCGCGACGCACGGATAGTGACCTGGTACTCCGACAACACATCCGGCCGGTCCGGGAAGTAGGTGATGCGGCGGAATCCTTCTGCTTCACACTGGGTGCAGAAGGTGCCGTTGGTGACGTACAACCCTTCGAGGGCGAGGTTGGCGGTCGGGTTGAAACTGGTGACGATGGAGAGCCTCGGTTGCTCGCCCCCGGCAGTCAAAACCGCAGCCGCGATGATGATCCGGTCGCCGTTCCCGGACTTCTGCCAGGCAGACGCCGGCAGCGGCTCGCCATTGAGATGCAGGCTGACCAGCGTCAGGTCAGCACCACATAGCTCCAGTGGGGCGGTCACGTCGCCAGCAGCCCCGTTGCGGCGCAGGGAAAGGGTCGATTCGACGCGGGTGGCGAGGGGATCGAGATCGAAGCAAAGTTCGACCCGATCCACAAGGAAGCCCGGAGCGCGGTAATCGCTCCGACGGATCACCGCGTTTTCCGGATGCTTCATGAGGGTTTCCTACTGCTTGGGTGCGGGCACGTAAGGCGACGGCGTAACCGCAGCATTCGGCGTCTTGCCGAGTACCGACATCAGCTCGACGTCGAATACCAGTGTGGCGTTCGGCGGGATGTCGCCGCCGGCGCCGCGCTCGCCATAACCCTTGTCCGGGGGGATGATCAGCGTACGCTGGCCGCCCACTTTCATCCCGGCAACGCCTTCGTCCCAGCCCTTGATGACGCGACCGGCACCGACAATGAAGCCAAACGGCACTTTACGGTCAGCCGACGAATCGAACTTCTTGCCCTTGTTGTCAGGCGCACTGGCATCCCACAGATAACCGGTGTAATGCACGGCAACGGGCGAGCCGGTTTCGGCAAGGGCTCCGTCGCCCACCTTGCGATCAATGATCTTCAGTGTGGTGGGGGCGGCGGACTTTGCCGCTGCAGCCGCAGCGGCCGGCGGCGGGGTCTGGGCCATCACGACTGTGGAGGAGATGGCAACTGCAAGAGCGGAGACTAGGATGGAGACTTTCATAGCGGTGTAACTCTGATCATGGAAGCACCTCCAACGGAGGCGAGGGGTGCAAGTTGACATTGCTGCTGTCGGCGGCGGAGCGTTCGGCAATGCGGGGCTTCCCGCTTTTGCTTGCCGCCGTCCAGACGGAGCGCTATTCTACGTTTTGACCAACGGGTGCTCGCAGTCGCCGGCCACCCGAACATATTTGATGATTGACCGGACACAATGCTTCGTTGGCTAGCCAGTTTGACAGATTCCAGCCCGCTGGGTTCGGTTGGTGGCGCCCGCAAGTTCGCGGCATCGCTGGATCGCGACATCTTCTCGGCGACCGATGTGGTTTGCGCTCAATTGCGCGCCTTTATCAGCGAAGCAGAGCACAAGGAGACGCTTGCCGCGTCGCCATTGCTTGAGCTGGACGCCCGGCTGGAAGCGACGACGACACGACTTGAGCGCGACTATCTCGCCGCCTCACTGCAGTCGCACTCGCTGCGTGAGCGCCTGTGGGATTCCGGCTACGACTGGGCCATGCGCTTCGCCGACGCCTACCGGGCGATTTTGATGCGGGAAACGGCGTCGGTCGCGGGGCGCGCTGCGACCGAATTTGCGCGCGTCGCGGCACGCTTTTTCTGGTTCCGCACGATGGCTTACCGCTTCCGCCTCTATCGCCATGAGGAGTGGATCCCCGGCATCTGGGCCGAGACACACCAGGTGTTCCGCAAGACCTGCGATCTTGGCGTTGATCACGTCATCGTTGATGACATCAGTAATGCCGGCCAACCGACGTTTCCGGCGCGGGCGTTCTCGGTGCTGCTGTTGCTGCGGGTCGGCAATGCCGGTGGCTATACGCCGTCACAGATCCACGCGCTGTATCGCAAGATTGAAGAATTCACGCACGACATCCGGCTGACCGCGCGCCCGGCCTCGGATGGCGGCTTTGCCATCAATCTGTCCGGTACCGATGGGCTCGTACCGCGCCACTCGGTGCCGCAGGGCGGGCAATACCTCTATTGCGACACCACCACCATCCACGCCCGGGCGCTGGCCTGGCTGGATCAGGTCGAAGCCGAGGATGGCGGCCGCAACGTCACCCTTGGCGGATCGCTGTCGCAAAACCCGCTGCTCGCACTGCGCAGCGCGGTGCTGCGCATTGATCCCGAATTCAAGCCGCTGGCTCGTGCCAGCCAGCGCAGCGATGATCGCGGCCGTGTCGCTGCCACGTATGGTGTCAACAAGGTGGCGACCGCCATCTCTTACGACCCGGCGTTGCTGGCATCCAGCATCGAGGGAGATACTTACGAGTACGCCGACGCGCTGGAAATCGAAACCATCGGCACCCTGAAAGCATCCACCCTCAAGCGCCTGCGCCGCGATTTGCCGCCCGACGCGGCCCGGCTCAACCTGCAGTTCTGGCATCTGCGTGATCGCAGCGACACCGGTTTTCGCTGCGTGGTGCCGAACACATCGACGCAGCGGCTGCGGCTGCGCGACATCGCTGTGGTGACGGAGGAAGCGCCCGCCGCCGGCTGGCAGGTGGCGACCATTGTCCGTTTGCTGAAGTTGCCTGCTGGTCACATTGAGCTTGGGTTGCAGGTGCTGTCTCGCGACATCGACATGGTCGAATTGCGCACCCTGCGCTCGCGGCAAGGTCTGTACCGCGACAATGCTGCCACCATGGTGGCCAGCGCCGTATTCAAGGCGATTCGCCTGAAGAGTGCATTCTTCGGGCGACCGATCATGGGCGCCACCTGGATCATGAACACGGTCGACTATCAGGCCAGTGTGGTCTACGAAGTGCAAGGTTCCGGGCGCCGCTACGAGGCCAGCGAAGTGATCAGCGAAGGGTCCGACTGGGTCTGGGTGCGCCCGAACGAATTGAGCTAGTCGGTGACCCAGCTACTGTTTCGCGACGACGCCTATCTGCGCAGCACCACCGCACGTGTGATGACGGTCACCGAGACTGCGCCACGCGACGGCTCGGCGCCGAAGCCCGCCGTGGTCCTGGACCAGACGGTCTGCTACTACGAAAGCGGCGGCCAGCCCGGCGACGCTGGTGAGCTGAGCTGGTCGGGTGGCAGCGCCACGATCATCGACACGCGGCGTGATCGCGACAGCGGCGCCATTCTGCATGTGCTCGCCGAGGGCGCGGTGCTACCCGCCGTGGGCGAAGGCGTGACGGTCACGCTCGACTGGCCGCGCCGCCATCTGCACATGCGCTACCACACGGCGTTGCATCTGATTTGCGCAGCCTTGCCCGGCATTCTCGCGACGGGCAATGCCATTGACACGACCAAGGCGTGTATCGATTTCGATCTCTCCGGCGTTGCCTTTGATCGCGACGCGACCGAAGCGCGACTCAACGAACTGATCGCCGGCAATCACGACGTCACCACACAGTGGATCAGCGACGAGGAAATGGCGGCCCAGCCGGAACTGGTGCGCACCATGAGCGTCGCGCCACCGACCGGCGCCGGCCGCGTGCGCCTGCTCAACATTGGCAATGGCGTCGACCTGCAGCCCTGCGGCGGCACCCACGTCAAAAACACCCGCGAGATCGGCCCGGTGAAGATTGTGAAGGTCGAAAACAAGGGTAAACAGAACCGCCGACTGATCATTCGGTTACAGTAGCTTTTCATTGAAACCCATATTTAACGGGGCACGAGCTGTTATTTTATAAAAAGTCGACTGCGACAGAAATTATCTTCCACGCTTGGACGGATGGGGCTTCTGGAAAAAGCTGATCCTCTCAATTGCCATGACAGCGGCATCGACGGAATCGCGCCGTCGTCAATAATTGCAGTCCTCCGTTGCAGTATTGACCTTCGTTTTGCCCGCTTCGCCCGCTTCTGCTGATCCATCGTCGTTCCCCGCGCCCCGTCTGCCCGCCACGGTCATTGCCCGTCCGGCGTTGCAGCAGCGCATGCGCGACGCCACGGCGCATGGTGCGCTCTGGGTCTGCGGCCCGGCGGGCGCCGGCAAGACGACCGTCGTCGCGCAATGGCTGCGCAGCTCGCGGCGCACCACCGCCTGGCTCCGGCTCGATGCGGCGGACAGCGACCCCGGCGTGCTGTTGCCGCGCCTGCGCGATGCGCTCGCCGCGCACGCCAGCGACGTCGCGCCCACGTTCGCCTACGGCCCCGAGCACCGCGACCAGCTCGCCCGCTTTGCGCGGCTTTTCTTCCGCACCCTGTTTTCGCGTTTGCGCAAACCGCTGGTCTGGGTGCTCGACAACGTGCAGGATGTCGACGCCGAGGTGATCGACACGCTGCTTGATGTGGCGATTGACGAAGCGCCGGAGCTGCTCACGCTGATCGCCATCAGCCGCAGCGAACCGGGCGCGCGGTTTGCACGCCGCATCGCCCATCAGCAGCTCACCGTGCTTGCGCGTGACGAGCTCAAATTCAGCCTCGACGAAACAGCGGCGCTGTTCGACAAGCGCGCGCTCAAGTTGCCGTCCGAAAGCATCGCGCGTTGCCGCGACGAGCTTGACGGCTGGGCTGTGGGACTGGTGTTCGCGAGCGACGCGCTGCGCCACGATGACCGGCGCGCCGGTGCCTCGCCACCGCCATCATCTGCGTCGTCGGCAGCATCGGCGACCTCGCTCGACGCCCCGGCGCTGATGAACTATCTCGCGGCCGATGTGTTCGATCATCTGCCCGCCGCGCAGCAGTCACTGCTGCGCGCCACCGCTTTCCTGCCGCGCTTCACGGCGGCGCAGGCGGCGCAGGTGTCGGGCGACGCCGACAGCGCCGTGCTGCTCGAACAACTGCACCGCCACAACGGCTTCGTCGAGATCGACGCCGGTGCCGAGACGTACTACCGCGTGCATCCGGTTTTCCGCGCCTTCCTGCAACGCCGCCTCGGGCACGGCAATGCAGCGCTGTCATCAACACAATCATGGCAATCGCAACCGTCGCTGCAACAGTTGCGACTGCAAAGCGCCAACCTGCTGCGTGACGTCGGGCAATTGACGGCGGCTGGCGCGCTTTACGCGCAGGGCGACCAACTGGATCGTCTTGCCGACATGATTGAGCAGGAAGCGCTCGCGCTGTTGCGCCAGGGGCAGGATCACACCGTTGTGGAACTGGTGCGGATGATTCCGGCCGCCTCGCCGGTTCTGCAGGAACGGCCCTGGCTGCACTTCTGGCTCGGCGAAGCGCTGGCGCTGACGACGCCCACCGCCGCGCGCGACGCTGCGCTGAGCGCGGAGCGCCTGTTTGCCAGCGTCTCGGGCGACGCCGCCGCGCTCGGTCGCATTCTCGCGGCGGGGACCCTGTTGAGCCTGCACCGTGCCATGCGGCTTGATGTGCAGGCACCGATGGCGATTGCGGAACGCTGCGAGACCGACTTCTTGAACCACTGGCAACGCGTTCCCGGACCGCTTGCGATCTACGCGGCGGCAGCGTATCTCAGCGCGGTCTCCACGCTCAATCGCGGCACGCAGATTCCGCCGGAAATCATGGCGTGGCTGCTTGCCGCGCTGCAACGCGATGGTCCGGCGAACTTCCGGCTGCGGGTGGCGATGATCCTGCACGAACAGTTCTATATCCGCAACGATCTCGCGAGCGCCCGCGCGGTCGAGGTCGCGGCGAATGCCATCTGCGCCCTGCCCGAGGCGCGTGTCGCGGCGCAGCGCATGTGGCTGGTTGGCCTCAGTATCGGCTATGTCTATCAGCGTCGCCTGCCAGAGGCCGATGCCGTGCTCGAACGCGCCGCGCAGCTCGCCAGTGAACTCGGCGATCTCGAATCGCAATGCCACGTCAACGCCTGGCGCATCATCGTGCGCAGCCGTCAGCGCCGCGCGCAGGAGGCGTTGCCGCTGCTGCTGTCGAACGAGCCGGACTTTGCGCGCGTGCAGCCGCTGATCCGCGCCACGCTGTTGTGGGCCGAGGCCAATCTCTTCATTGCGCTCAAGCAGTACGACGCGGCGCTCGCGCGCTTTGACGCCGCGATCAGCCTCTATCACGAAACCAACACCAACGTCGAGCAGGGTCCGATGCTCTGGCTTGGACAAAGCGTGTGCCGGCTGATGCTTGGCCGTTATGACGCTGCGCTCGCGTCGCTGCAACCCTTGCTCGCCTCCGGCATGGGCGGCATGAGTCGCAAGCGGCTCGATGCCTTCGTGCTGGCGATCCGTGCCGCCGTCGCCACCACGCGTCGCGATGTCGATGCGGTCGCACTGTTGCGGGAGGCGTTCACCGCACTGCGCGAGACCGACTACCGCGATGTCATGCACGGTGCCGAATCGGCGGTTGCCGATCTCTGCGCCGCCGCGCTGCGACACCACATCGAGCCGGACTTCGCCGACACCGTGATTCGTCATCGCCAGCTCGAAGCGCCTGCCGGCGCACCACCCAACTGGCCGTATGCGGTGCGCATCGCGTGCCTCGGCGAACTACAGATCGAGACGCGCGATGGCGATGGCAACGAGCGTGCGATGCGCAAGTCGGTTGAACTGTTGCAACAGGTGCTCGCAGCCCTGCCGCAGCCGGCGCCGATTGATCCGCTGATCAGCAAGCTCTGGCCCGGCGATGGCCGCGAAGGCGCGCAGAAGGCATTCGACGCGGCGCTGCACCGCCTGCGCAAACGGCTGGGCAATGACGCCGCGCTGCGTCTGTCGGAGCGGCGACTGTCGTTGAACCAGGGGGTGGTTCATGTCGATCTGCTGGCACTTCAGGCGATGCTGGACGCGGGCAATCCCGATACGGCTGGCACCGGTCTCTCTGCGCACGTCGGATGCGCCACGCAGGTGGCCGCGCTTTACCGTGATCATGTTTTGTCGGCCGTGCATGACGACGCAGTTACCGCGCAGCGTACCCGCGTGTGGACGCAGGTGCGCAACGCGCTCGTGCGCGGCATCGACGCCGCGAAGCTGGCCGGTGAGGCAGACGTTGCCGCGCAGCTCGCATTGCGGCTGCAAACCCTGGAAAACGCCCTCCCGTAGGTCTGGCGTAGGTCAGACACAGGTGGCTGCGCGCCGCGCGCGCCACAACAATCGCGGCCATGAAGCCGCAATGTTTTCCTCCTCTCCCGTCCGATCCAGGTTCCGCCGCATCAACGATCCGTGCAGAAGCCGTCGCCCCCACGCCGCCGCGCCTGCGGCTGCTTACGATCGCCTGTGCGCTCGCATGTGCAAGCCTGAGCCTGCCCGCGGTGCCCGCGATGGCGCAGAGCAAGGCACCCGCGCCGCCGCCCGCACCCGCCGCGAAGCCGACTAAAGCACAGCTCGCCGCCGATCTAGCCGCCGCGTTGCAGGCCTGCTCCTACGACGGCAGTCCGGTCAAGTTCGCGCCGCCTGATTTGTCGCAGGGTTCTGGTGCAGAGGGCACGCGCGTGGTGGCAGAGATCATGAAATACACCGGCCTGCCGCAGAACTTCGACGTGGTGCGCGGCCAGGTGCCCAATGCCGCTGCCGTGATCGTGGCCGGGCCGGACCGCATTCCGCGTCGCGTGATCGCCTACAACCCGCAGTTCATGGGCGATGTGACGCGTGCCACGAAGAACAACAACTGGGCACCGGTCAGCATCATGGCGCACGAGATCGGGCATCACCTCTCGGGCCACACCATCGTGCCCGGCGGCAGCCAGCCGCCGATTGAGCTGGAGGCCGACAAGTTCAGCGGCTTCGTGCTCTACAAAATGGGTGCCTCGCTCGCCGATTCGCTGAAGGCGATCGAAACGCTGGTGCCGGAGCAGGACGGACAGACGCACCCCGGTCGTCGCAAGCGCGTCGCGGCGATTGCCGAAGGCTGGAAGCAGGCCTGTCGCCAGCAGTCGAATCAGTGCGATGGCACTGCGCTGGCAGTGGCACCGACATCGGCACCCGCCGCGCCGCCTGCTGCTGTAGCCGGCAAATCCGAGCCGCCTGCGCCACCCCCGCCGTCCATCAGCGCCAAGGCGCCCGCTGCCCCGATCGCCAAGGTGTCGTCGCCACCCGAGCCAACCGCAGGTCCGATTGCGAAACTCGATGGCGCGGACGTGATCCCGGCGCCCGGCAAGGATGCGATCCCCTCGAAATTTGACCGTTTCGTGATGGACGAAACAGGCCTCGTGCATCCCAACGCAAAGGCGAAGATCGCCAAGGCGATGTATGACTTTGCGAAGGAAAAGGATGTCGAGGTCGTGACTCTCATCGTCAACAGCACACACGGCATGAGCGCTGACGAATACGCCCACGCGATGATGCGACTCTTGCGCGTTGGCAAGATGGAAACGGGCAACGGCGCGGTACTGGTGGTCGCGCCGAAACAGGAAGCGGTGGGCGTCGCGCTGGGGGCCGGGCTGGCTGCGGAAATCGACGAGACCAGCATCAACTCGCAACTGAAAGAGCCGCTCAGCAATTTCTACAAGATGGGCCTCAAGTTCAGCAAGGGCAAGCCGCTCAGCGAAAGCTCGAGCGAACAGGTCGGCAACGCTGCCGATTTCGTGCGCCGCGCCGCAAAAAACTGGGAGTGGCGCATCAACTACCCGGTGTACGAAGACTATGTCGCCGTACGCAAGGCCGAGGAAGAAGCCAATCGCAACGGCAGCCCCTACAACCCGGCGACGTCGAAAACCTTCCGCCGCCTGGTGCGCGTGCAGGGCGTCGTCACCTCGCTCAATGGCGCGAAGGAATACACCCTGCAGAAGGCCGAAAAGTGGCGCAAGCATGTGCTCGAAGCCAGTCGCGTCAGGGGCGGCAACCTCATCGAGCTGAAGACCAGCAGCGGCGACATCCTGTTGATCCACGTCGACGGCTACGCGCAGAAGATGATGACCACGCAGCTCGCCGAAGGCAAGGCCTACCAGTTCACGCTGCGCACGGCCGAGCCGTGGGACAACAAGTTCAACGCGCTCAGCTTCGATGCGTTGCGCTTCAACTGATGGCCGTGGCAACAACGTGAATCAATGCTGAATCCGACAGCGTCACGGGTGAGTGACTCGCCCGCGCGCGTCAGCAACAGCCACTTCGATCGCGATGACTGCCTGAACTGCGGCGTTCCGCTGACGGGCGCTTACTGCGCGGCTTGCGGCCAGAAGAAAGCCGCGCGCATCGGCGGCAGCACGGTACGCAAGGAGGCGTGGAGCCGCTTCCGCTGGTTCGAACTTGATGCCATCAAGTCGGTGTGGAAACTGATCCGCTCGCCGGGCGGCTTCGCGCGTGACTACGTGCTCGGCAAGCGCAGCGCGCAGATGCATCCGCTCGGCTTGCTGCTGCTGATGATCGGCGCGCTCGTCGTGCTGCTTGGCGAGACGCAGTACCTCGTGCCCACGCTCGCGAGCGAGGAGGCGCAGCGCATGTTTGCGCTGGTGCGCGAGTACTCGAAATGGTCGTTCTCGCTCGGCATCATTGCAATCTACGCGAGCGCGATGCTCGTGTTCCGCAAGCGGCTCGGCTACAACGCGACCGAAATCCTCGCGCTCGCGGTGTACATCCACGCCGTCTGCATCGCGCTGCAAATCGTGAACCAGTTGCCGCTCCTCGTCTGGCGCGCGCCCGAGGTTTTGCAGTGGCACCGCAAGTGGTCGCCGTGGACGATGGGTGTCGCGCAGACGCTGATCGTGGTGTTCGCGTTCCGCCAGTTCTTTCGCGTCACGCGCTGGCGCGAAGTCTGGAAGCTCGTGCTCGCAGGCGGCCTGTTCATCGCCGCGAAGTGGGGCGTGCAGCAACTCTACGCCCGCGCCGTCGTAGAGATCGTGCACTGGCAGATGGGCTTGTGACTGGGCTTTTCGAGCACCAAAAGGCTAGTCAACTTTGCGCTGAAACCCATATTTAACGGGGCGTGGGCCTGCAACGCAGCAAAAGTCGACTAAAGGCATAAATGCGCTTCCAGCCCCCATGGAATGGTCATTTCACGCAAGAGCTGAAAGCGAAAAAGCGGCTCGTGCGGCACCACGTAGGCAAGACGTAGGTGCAACGCATGTAGCCCGCGACGCAGCGCGTCCGAACAATGCTCACGTCGCCAATGCCTGTGGGCGAACCGTCGCGGGGCCGCGCTTCGTTGCTGACGCCTGCCTGTTAGCGCGAAGCGCGTGCCGCTGCTGCGGCCTTTCTCACAGGTCTGCGGGTGACCGCATCACGCAAATCGCACGGGATTGACTCATGAATTTGCCATCAAGCCATCGCAACACGCCGTCACGCCGCTGGAAGCACACGCTGGCTGCACTGACGACGCTTTCGACGCTGACAGCATTAACCGCAGGCGCTGCCCACGCCAGCAATCAGTACGGCGCCATCGCATTCAACAAGCAGACACGCGCCTACGGCTACTCCTACAACCACGCATCCCAGGCCGCTGCCGAAGCCGACGCCGTCGCGCGCTGCGCTGGCAGCCAGTGCCGTTCGATGATGTGGTTCGCCAATGGTTGCGGCGCGCTCGCGGTCGGCAGCATTACTTACGGCGCTGGCAGCGGCCCCACCAAGGCCATTGCACTACAGCAGGCGACGGATCGCTGCGGTCGTGACGATTGCAAAGTCCTCACCTGGACCTGCACGGACCGCCGCAACCACTGAGCCGGATACACCCGCGCCCCTGTTCACCCTGTTTCTCCTCCTCCAGAAATCCATGAAGCAATCACCACTCTCCACCGTGTGTCGGGCAATTTGTCGCGCAGCCCTGGCCGTGATCGCCAGCGCGTGCGTCATGACCGCCAACGCGCAAACCATCAGCACGGTGCTGCTCCCGGCTGATCGCGAGGTGTACTCGAAACAGAGCACCAGCGCGACACTCTTCAACGGTGAACCGTTCATTGCCTATAAACGGTGTGCCACCTCCGGTTGTGGTGTGGTGCAGGAAATCGCCATCACTTATTGCGTCAGCAATTGCGGCACGGCCAATCCGGTGTGGCGAGATCGGGTGATCAGCAACGCGCCCAGCTCCGTCTTTGGAGAGTATGTCGCGGCAGCTATCGCACGCGACGGCAATCCGATGATCACGTGGGTGGACGTCTCGTTTGCGGGCGCGAGCCCGAGCACGGTCATGGTCGCGCGCTGCATCGCAGAATGCGATAGCGAACGGCCACGCTACGTCAGTCACCCCGTCGCAACACTGGCGTCGGGATCGCTGGACCGGATCGCGCTGATCGATGCGGGCGCAAGCGGCAGCGGGCAAACGGTGGCGTTTATCCAGACGGCGGAGGGCCAGCGCCGGCTTCGCGTCGCCACCTGCGTCACGGGTTGCGCCTCGGCGAGCGCCACGTACAACATCGCCACAGTCGACAACCAGACCGGACGCACCACCGAAAACCGCATATCGATGACGGCATACGCCGGCAAACCCATCATCGCCTACACCGACTTTGGCAACGACGTCCAACGCTCCGAGCTTCGCGTCGCGCGTTGCACCGGCGCATGCGATACCGCGAGCCCGGCGTACAGCCTGTCGTCAATTTTCGGCGTCACCGATTCCAGGGCGATGAATCTGTTTTCGTCGATCGCAGTCACCGCAGCCGGCGATCATTTCGTTACCTATCAGGCCGTGGTGCCGGTGAGCCCCGACTATCAGGTGCTCACGAAGGTTGCCCTGTGTATGGCCGCTTGTGAAACGGCTGCTCCGACCTACAGTGATCAGGCGCTCTCCTCACCGACGGCTGTGGCGGGCGCGCGTCGCGCTGCCGCCAGCGGTTTCGTCGCCTTTGGACAGGAATCAGTCGCGGTGTTTCATGCCGGACAGGACAACGCTCAGGCGTTGCGCCGCATCGACTACACGCCGGGCGGCCCGATTCCGGCACCGACCACGGTCGATACGCTCACCAGTGGATCGTCAGTGGCCGCCGTTCACGCACTGGGCCGCACCACGCCGTCGCTGCCTGCCTACGTGGTCTACGAATCGCAAAACAGCAGCAACGTGGTGCGTTTCAAGTTGCTCTCGTACGCAGGCGTTGCTGGCAGCGACACCACGCCCGATGCGTTCAGTTTTTCCGACCAGACCGACGTGCTACCGGGCACGGTGGTGACGTCCGATCCGGTCTCAATTTCCGGCATCGACGCGCCTGCGCCGATTTCGGTGACCGGTGGCAGCTACTCGATCGGCTGCACCGCCACCTACATCACAACCGCATCGACGATCATGAATGGCGACATTGTCTGCGTGCGCCACACCTCGTCTGCTTCACTCGCTACAGCCGTGAACACGACGCTCACGATCGGTGGTGTTTCCGATGTATTCACCAGTACCACCCAGTCAACGCCCGTTGATATGACACCGCTCCCGTTCAGCTTTACTGATCAGTTTGACGTGCCGACTTCGAGCACTCGAACCTCGGAGGTCATGTCGGTCAGTGGCTTTCAAGTGCCAGTGCCCATCAGTGTCACGAACGGCAGTTACTCGGTGGGTTGCACTGCAACCTACATCAGCACCGCATCCACCATCGCGCCGAACGACGTGGTCTGCGTTCGCCACATGAGTGCCGCGACACCATTGACGCGGGTCGATACCGTGCTGACGATTGGCGGCGTGTCCGATACCTTCTCGTCCACCACGGCCGCTGCCGGTGGCACGGACAGCACCCCGGACGCATTCAACATCCCGTTGATGTCAGGACTGACTGTCAACACACTGCAACGCTCGGAAACCATCGCCATCCGCGGCATCAACACCGTCGCTCCGGTCTCGGTGGTGGACGGTGAATACTCGATCGGCTGCAGCGGCACATTCACCTCGTCACCGGGCACCATAAGCAATTTCGACACTGTCTGCGTGCGCCGCACGACCGCCGCGACGCCGCGCACTGCGGTGACGGTGAGACTCACCATTGGCGGCGTCAGCGCCACGTGGTACGCCATCACCGCTGGCGGCGCGACGCCGCCCGTGGTGATCGTGCCGAGTCCGATTGCGCACAACGCCTTCCTCGGTGTGCCGTTCACCTCGCCCGCGCCGGTCGTCAGTGGCGGCACCGGGCCGTACACCTTCGTCGCGTACACGTTGCCAGTCCCCGGCTTGACACTGGGTGCTGACGGTGAATTGCGCGGCACGCCGACCTTCCTGGGCAACTACAGTCTCGACTTCTACGTCGTCGACGCGAACGGGCAGACCAGCAATGGTCGCCTGACCGTGAACGTGAGCGCGGCGGCCGTTGCCGAGGCTATTGCCGTGCCCACCGTGAGCGATGCGATCCTGCTGCTGATGGTGATGCTGACCGCCGTGCTGGCCGCGTGGCAGGCGCGGCGCGAGGCGCTTGCGCAGCGGGCGCACTGAGCGTGCGTGCAACACTGCTGGTCGCGATGCTGGTGGCCGGCGTGATTGATGATGCCGCAGCGCAGCCGGCGCAGGTGCTCATCGATCCGTCAGATCAGTACGCGATGACGCTGATGTCAATTTCGCGGCGGACGCCTGCCGCCGAGCTGGATGCCCTCAACGCAAGGCTCGCCGCGCGCAAGGGCGCGAAGATCGTGTCGTGGGAAACCTTCGCAAAGATGATCGGCAACGAGATCAGCCAGTTCGTGCGCCGCAACGACTATCCCGAGGTCGACCTCGCTGCCGCGATGCCACAGGTGTTGCTGCGCTACGAAGGCACGCCAATCGGCATCACCTGGAACGGCGGCCTCGCGATCACCGGCAACGACTATCGCCATGCCGCAAAAACGTTCACCGCGTACAACGCCGATCCCGCATCGGACGCAGCACGCAAGGTCAGCGACCGTCGCCGCGACCCGGTGCATCCATCCAACCACCTCGACGCATTGCTCTACAAACGATGATTGCCCGAAATACGTCCACTCAAAATCACTTGCAACGGCAAGCCCGAACGCCGCGAATCAGCGCCGTGCTGATTGCCAGCGGCCTCGCATACGCATGCTTGCACGCGCCTGCACATGCGCAACCGGCCGACGGATCAAAGCCGCCGCTCGAGATCACCAACGTTTCCAGTGTCAACGCCGACGTCCAGTTCGTGCGCGTTACTGCTGAAATTCACAACCGCAGCGATCGCTGGGCTTGCGCACCACGCATGCTTTTGCGCCTGCGCGATGCACAGGATCAGGACCTGACAGTGACCTCGATTGCCTCGGGCGGTCGCCCCAATGAACGCGAGGAAATGGCGGTCGCGTCGCGGCAGTGGTTGCCGCCGGGCGGCATGTCGCCGGTCGAATATGTGCGCGACCACAAGAACATTTCGGGCAAGGCGGCCAAGGTCGCTGCCCGCGCGGGTGCGCGCGATTGCAGCGGATCGCCACCTGACGTCAAGGTCGAAGGTTTCGCCACCGAGACGACGAGCAAGGGCTGGATCAAGGCCAGTGGCTCCATCGTCGTTGGCGGCGGCACGTGTCGTGCGCCAGCAGCCGTGATCGCGGTGTACGCGCCCGATGGCACCATCCATCGCGTCTACACCGTCAATCCGGTTGCAACGTCCA
Source organism: Casimicrobium huifangae (assembly GCF_009746125.1). Lineage (NCBI taxonomy): Bacteria > Pseudomonadati > Pseudomonadota > Betaproteobacteria > Casimicrobiaceae > Casimicrobium > Casimicrobium huifangae. The sequence goes on along the minus strand of NZ_CP041352.1, from coordinate 4,285,136 downwards.
CAGTCGCCAGCGCGGGCCAGCGTTTCGACTTCACGCGGACGTCGATCCCCGTGTTGTCCGACGCGCCGACGATCAAAGTGTGGGGCGATTGCTCTGCCTATCAATGAGTATCGGACGACGTTTGACGCGACATCGAAGCACGTTGCTGCCAGTCGTCGCGCTGGCGATGTTGATCCCGGCTCAGGCGCACGTTCACGCGCAGACGTCTGCGCCCATGAGTGACGCGCAGCTCGTAAGCGCAGCGCGCAAGGCGTACGAGCGGGCGGACGGTACGCTGAACGCCGTGTGGCGGCAGACGCTCAGGCAACTCGACCAGATGGATCGCGAAGCAAATGACCCCGCGCATAGCGTCACCTCCGCTGACCTGCTGCGCGACGCGCAACGCAAGTGGCTGGCCTTTCGTGATGCCGAGTGTCTTGTGCATGGTCAGTTGACCGGAGGCAGTGCTGATCGCCTCGCGTACTTCGGCTGCATGCAATCGCTGACCGAGGCGCGGACTCGGCAGGTGCGCGACATCGCAACGACACCCTGACATGCGCTGGCCGTGGACGTACCGCCGCGACCTCTATGCATCTGTCGACAACGCGGTCAAGCTGACGCGGCAGTGGATTGACGTGCATCACGTCCCCGTGCGCTACATCGAAACCGTGGCGGCGTTCGAGCGCTGGTCAAAGCATCTTGGCGTCTGGTTCTTTTATGAAACCGATGCCCAGCGTTGCCATGGTGAAGAAAGTGATTTGTCCAACGCGATGCGTGAGCGCTTTCTGCGCGCGCTGAAAGAGTCAGGCTATCCCGACGCGTACCTGCCGCTCGTGAGTTTCGCGTTCGACTCGCACGAGACTGTGCTGCGTGACTACTGCGGCAGTTACTTCAATCGCTTGCGCTAGGGCGCGCTGATGCTTGCCGGTTGCGAGCACGCATGGCTTCGATACGCTTGAAACAAAATCCCGGCCAGAGCCGGGATTGGAGTGCCGCGACGCGGGAAATGCACTGAAAACGGACAAATCCGGCGAAATCGGTCGACTTTTACCGTTTTTGCGCCCTTGCCCCTTGCGCAGCAAAGTTTTCAGCAAAAAGCTGTTGTGATGTCACGCCACGCCATTCACCTTGAACCAGGCGATGAGTTCCTTCCACGCGGCCTCGGCTGTCGCCTTGCGATAGCTCGGGCGATAGTCGGCGTTGAAGGCGTGCGGCGCGTCGGGATAGAGGATGATCTTGCTCTTCTTGCCCTTGGCTTTCAGAGCGTCTTCCATCTTGGCGACCGTGTCGTTCGGGATGCCTGCGTCAGCATCGCCGTACAGTCCGAGCACTGGCGCGTTGATCTTGTCGACCAGATCGATCGGGTGCGCCGGAGTCATCGGATTGGAAGCACCCACCAGACGGCCGTACCAGGCGCCACCGGCCTTGACGTTCTGATTGTGTGCGGCATAGAGCCATGTAATGCGGCCGCCCCAGCAGAAACCCGTCACCGCCAGCTTGTCGGTATTGGCCTTGCCGCTGGCCTTTGCGTACGCAACGCAGGCATCGAGATCGGCCATCACCTGCGCATCGGGCACCTTGCTGACCACATCGCTCATGATCTTCGGGATATCGGTGATTTTGGTCACGTCGCCTTGTCGTGCGAACAGCTCGGGCGAAATCGCGAAGTAGCCGAGTTTGGCGAAGCGACGGCACACGTCCTTGATGTGCTCATGCACGCCGAAGATTTCCTGCACCACCAGCACTACCGGGAAACCGGTGCCAGTGGCTGGCATGGCACGGTAAGCGACCATGTCGCCGTCTTTGGTGGGCACTTTCACTTCGCCGGCAACCAGTCCGTCAGCCGACGTGGTGATCGTCTGCGCGGCGACAGGCAGCACTGACGCAGCAAACCCGGCACCGAGCGACGTGACCATGAAGCCGCGGCGGTTCAGTTTGATTTCGGGTACGAGTGCGTTGACTTCGTCCTGCGCGGCGGAATGGGTTTCATGCAGCATGAGGGAACTCCTGAATCTTGTTGGCTGAAAGGGTGGGCTGCCCGGCGGGGCAACCGAGCCCGGCAGGATAGGACAAGACTTGTGCACTTACGTTCGGGTTTGCCAGTATCGGAGCGCCAGGGCAAACGACGGACAAGTGTCTAAAAGATCGACCGCCTGGTCAGCGAGGTGAACATCTCCAGCGCCAGCGAACCGGCGTGGCTGTTGCCGCTTTCCTCCAGCGCGGGCGACCACACACAGATGCCGCATTCGCCGGGCAGGATCGCCACAATGCCGCCGCCGACGCCGCTCTTCGCCGGCAGACCAACACGATAGGCAAAGTCACCGGCGGCGTCATAGGTGCCGCAAGTGAGCATCAGCGCCGACAGTCGCTTGGCAGAGCTCGGGTCCACTACCGTTTCGCCGTTCCACGGATTCACGCCGTGATTGGCCAGAAAACCCACCGCCCGCGCCAGTTCCACGCAACTCATCTCGATCGCACAGTGGTGGCAATAGGCATGCAGCACCTCGCCCACCTTGTTGTGCAGGTTGCCGAAGCTCTTCATGAAATGCGCCATCGCCGCGTTGCGCGATGAAGTGCTGATTTCCGACTGCGCCACCCGCGTGTTGTAGGTGATGTCCGCCACCCCCGCGAGCTTGCGTACAAAGTCCACCAGCGATTGCGCCGCGTTCACGCTGCGGCTTGCCAGCATGTCGGTGATCACCAGCGCGCCGGCGTTGATGAACGGGTTGCGCGGGATGCCGTTCTCGCGCTCCAGTTGTACCAGCGAGTTGAACGGATTACCGGAGGGTTCACGGCCAACGCGTGTCCACAGCGAATCGCCCTCGCGCTGGAACGCCAGCGTCAGTGCAAACAGCTTCGAAATCGACTGGATCGAAAAGCGCTTGCCCGCGTCACCCACCGCATACACATTGCCCGCGACATCAACCACCGCCATGCCGAACTGATCGGCCGCCACATTCGCCAGCTCCGGAATGTAGGATGCCACCTTGCCCTGCCCGATAACGGGCTGCAACGCAGCGTGGATGCGGTCAAGAACGGGCTGGTAGTCCATCCAGCGGATTATGCCGGCCCCCCGGCCCGGTGGTTGCCTACACCAGCACCCGCTCAATGCCGCCGCTGTTGGCGCGCTCGACGTACTCTGCCATCCAGTTTGGCCCGAGCAGATGCTTCGCCATCTCCACCACGATGTAATCGGCGGTGGTGCCGGCGTCATCGTTGTAGCGCGACAGCCCCTGCAGGCAGCTCGGGCAACTGGTCAGAATCTTGACGTCACCGTCGAACTTCTTCTCGCTGCCGTCAGCGGACTTCACCGGGATCGCGCGCAGGGCATCGGCCCCTTTGCGCATCTCGCCTTCTTTGCGGAAGCGTACCTGCGTCGAGATGTCGGGCCGGGTGACGGCCAGCGTACCGCTCTCGCCGCAGCAGCGGTCATTGAGCGCGACGTCTTGTCCCATCAAACCGTTGACCACCTTCATTGGCGCCTGCGTCTTGATCGGCGTGTGGCAGGGGTCGTGGTACATGTAGCGGGTACCCGTCACGCCTTCGAGTTTGACGCCCTTTTCCAGCAGGTATTCGTGAATGTCGAGCAGGCGGCAGCCCGGGAAGATCTTCTCGAACTGGTACTTCTGCAACTGGTCCATGCAGGTGCCGCAGCTCACGATCACCGTCTTGATGTCGAGATAGTTCAGCGTGTTGGCAACGCGGTGGAACAGCACCCGGTTATCGGTGGTGATTTCCTGGCCCTTGTCGTGATTGCCGCTGGCCGTCTGCGGGTAGCCGCAGCAGAGGTAGCCCGGCGGCAGCACGGTCTGGGCGCCGACGTGCCAGAGCATCGCCTGCGTGGCGAGCCCAACCTGGGAGAACAGGCGCTCCGAGCCGCAACCGGGGAAATAGAACACCGCTTCCTGCTCATGCGCATCCAGCTTCGGGTTGCGGATGATCGGCACGACCTTGTCGTCTTCGATATCCAGCAGTTTGCGCGCGGTCTGCTTGGGCAGGCCGCCGGGCATCGGCTTGTTGATGAAGTGAATCACCTGCGCCTTGATCGGCGGCTTGCCGCCTGTCGTCGATGGCGGCCGCTTGGTCTGCGAGCCGATCAGGCCGAAGCGCCGTGCAAGGCCATGCGCGAAGCGCTGCGCACGGTAGCCGGTGTTGACCACCGTACGCTTGAGCAGATTCACGGTCGCCGGATCGCGCGCGTTGAGCAGTGTCATCGCGATTGCGTTACCGGGATTGAACTTCTTCTTGCCTTCCTTGCGCAGCAGATTGCGCATCGCCATCGACACATCGCCGAAGTCGATGTCCACCGGGCACGGGTTCACGCATTTGTGGCACACCGTGCAGTGGTCTGCCACGTCCGCCAGCTCATCCCAGTGCCTGAGCGAGATGCCGCGCCGGGTCTGCTCCTCGTACAGGAAAGCCTCGACCAGCAGGCCGGTCGCGAGGATCTTGTTGCGTGGGCTGTACAGCAGGTTGGCACGCGGCACATGGGTCGCGCAGACCGGCTTGCACTTGCCACAACGCAGGCAGTCCTTCACCGAATCGCTGATGGCGCCGATGTCGCTCGCCTCCAGAATCAGCGACTCGCTGCCGAGCAGGCCGAACGAGGGGGTGTACGCGTAACGCAGATCGCCACCGGGCAACAGCTTGCCCTTGTTGAACCGGCCCTCGGGGTCAACCTTGTTCTTGTAGCGCTGGAACGGCGTGATCTCGTCGTCGGTGAGGAACTCCAGCTTGGTGAGGCCGATGCCATGCTCGCCCGAAATCACCCCATCAAGCGCGCGTGCAAGCCGCATGATGCGCGCGACGGCGGCGTTGGCCTCCTGCAGCATCTCGTAGTTGTCGCTATTGACCGGAATGTTGGTGTGCACATTGCCGTCACCAGCGTGCATGTGCAGCGCCACCCAGACCCGGCCACGCAGGACCTCCTGATGAATGGCCCGCAGCCGCTCGACGATCGGCTTCAGCGCCTCGCCGGCAAAGATGTCTTCCAGTGGCGACTTGATCTCGGCGCGCCAGCTCACCCGAATCTCGTGCGATTGCAACTGGCGGAACAGCGACAGCGCCCCCGCCTCATCGGCGAACGACGGATCCTGGATGAACGGCTCAGTATTGCAGATGGAGGAAGGCCCAACGCCGTTCAGCAGCGCAGCCCATTTGGTGCGGACTGATGCAACCAGTGCACGCGCCTCGGTTACCTTGTCAGCCAGCAGTTCGGCGGAAACGCCGTATTCCTCGTAACGATGCTGCGGCATCGGCCCCGCGAAGAAGCCGAGCAACTGGTCGCACAGCGCAAGCTTGTTCCGGATCGACAGCTCGATGTTGATGCGCTCAATGCCGTCGCAATAGTCGCCCATGCGCGGCAGCGGGATGACCACGTCCTCGTTCAGCTTGAAGGCATTGGTGTGCTTCGAGATCGCGGCCGTGCGCGCGCGGTCAAGCCAGAATTTCTTGCGCATTTCGCCGCTGACGGCAACGAAGCCCTCACCGCCGCGGGCATTGCAGATACGCACCACTTCGGACGCGGCGCGTGCGACAGCGTCTTCATCGTCACCGACGATGTCGCCAATCAGCACCATCTTCGGCCGGCCATGGCGCTTGGCTTTGGTGGCATAGCCAACGGCGCGGACATAGCGCTCGTCAAGATGTTCGAGCCCTGAGAGCATCACCCGCGCATCGCCGGTCTTGGGCAGTGCATCGAGGTAGTCTTTCACCTCCACGATTGACGGCACCGAATCGCGCACCTGACCGAAGAACTCCATGCACACGGTGCGTGTGTGCGGCGGCATCTTGTGCAGCACCCACTTCGACCAGGTGATCAGGCCGTCGCAACCTTCCTTCTGCACACCGGGCAGACCGGAGAGGAACTTGTCGGTGACGTCCTTGCCGAGTCCGATCTTGCGGAAACTCGGGCCGGGGATGATCAGCGTTTCTTCTCGCAGCGGACGCCGCTTCTCGTCCAGGTACTGCAGGTGAAAGGTCGCGTGATTGGCGTCGTGAATCTTGCCGACGTTGTGATCCATGCGGGTGACTTCGAGCCACTCGCCGTCGGGGGTGACCATGCGCCACTGCACCAGATTGTCGAGCGCGGTGCCCCACAGCACCGCCTTCTTGCCGCCGGCGTTCATGGCAATGTTGCCGCCAATGCAACTGGCGTCGGCGCTGGTCGGGTCGCAGGCCCAGACCAGCCCGGCGTGTTCGGCCGCTTCCATCGCGCGCCGCGTGACGACGCCCGCTTCGCATTCGATGACGCCGTATGGCTCGCCGTTGTTGGCGCCACCGGGCAGCGGCTCAAAACGCACCGGGGACAGCGTCTCCAGCTTCTCGGTGTTGATCACCGCCGACAGCCGCGACAGCGGAATCGCGCCGCCGGTGTAACCGGTACCGCCGCCACGCGGAATGATGGTGAGGCCGAGCTCGATGCAGCCTTTGACCAGGCCAAAAACCTCGTCCTCGCTGTCGGGATGCAGCACCACGAAGGGGTACTCCACACGCCAGTCAGTCGCATCGGTCACGTGCGACACACGGGCGAGGCCGTCAAAGGTGATGTTGTCCTTGTGGGTGATGCGGCCGAGCACCTTCAGCACCCGCTTGCGCAGGTCGTAGGTCTCGCGGAACTGCGCTTCAAAGCGATCGACGGCCTTGGCGGCTCGTGTCACCAGTTCGCCGACTTTCTCCTTGCGTGTCTCACCGTCAGCGTCGGCAACATCCACATTCCGCCGTTTCTCCACCTCACCAAGGCGATGCCGTAAAGCCTCGATCAACTGCGCGCGGCGGCGCGGGTTGTCGATCATGTCGTCCTGCAGATAGGGGTTGCGCTCCACCACCCAGATGTCACCAAGCACCTCGAACAGCATGCGTGCGCTGCGACCAGTCTTGCGCTCCCCGCGCAAGGACTGCAACACGTCCCAGGCGTCGTCGCCGAGCAGGCGGATCACGATCTCACGGTCGGAAAAGCTGGTGTAGTTGTAGGGAATTTCACGGATGCGGCTGCCGCCGTCGTCCGCCGCAGCATCGACGTGCGAGGCCTTCTGGGCAATGGTGCGAGGACGCGTTTCGCTGACCGGGGACGCCGCCGTCGCAGGAAGTGCGTGAGGACGCAGAAAGCGGGCGAGACGCTCAAGTGAGCGTGGGCCGACAAGCGAGACGGGCCACAGCGAAGCCTTCATGACGGCAGGGAAAGCACGCGCGGCGTGCCCGAGTGAATGGGGCCGCAGTATATCGCGGCGCAGCATCGCTGAAACCCGCGTAAAACCGCGCGCGCGGTGGGGTTGGACAGTTCGTTTCGGTAGCATTCGGGGTCACGCCCATACGCTGACGCCGTTGTGTCAATCCGGGCGCTTCTGAAGGTACCCGCATGAAATTTCGCTTCCCCGTAGTCATCATCGATGAAGACTGGCGCGCCGAGTCGGCGTCTGGCCTTGGCATCCGCGCGCTTGCCAAGGCGCTGGAGGATGAAGGCATGGAAGTGGTCGGGGGCTTCACCTACGTTGACGTCGGCATGGTCGCCAATCAGGCGGCGCGGGCCTCGGCCTTTGTGGTGTCGATCGACGATGAGGAGATCAACGAGGACGGCGCCGAGAGCACTGCGGTTGTCGAGTTGCGCAAGTTCATTGCGGCGACCCGCCGGCGCAATGCCGACGTGCCGATCTTCCTGTTCGGTGAGACGCGCACCTCGCAGCATCTGCCGAACGAGATTCTCAAGGAGCTGCACGGTTTCATTCACATGTTCGAGGACACGCCGGAGTTCACCGCGCGGATGATCGTGCGCGAGTCCACCAAGTACCTCAAAGCACTGCCGCCGCCGTTCTTCAAGGAGCTGGTGGACTATGCACGCGACGGCTCGTACTCTTGGCACTGCCCGGGGCACTCCGGTGGGGTGGCGTTTCTGAAGAGCCCGGTGGGACAAATGTTCCACCAGTTCTTTGGCGAGAACATGCTGCGGGCCGACGTCTGCAATGCGGTGGAAGAGCTGGGTCAACTGCTCGATCACACCGGCCCGGTGGCCGCCAGTGAGCGCAATGCCGCACGGATTTTTGGCGCCGATCATCTGTTCTTCGTGACCAATGGCACCAGTACGTCGAACAAGGTGGTGTGGCACGCCAACGTGGCGCGCGATGACATCGTGCTGGTCGACCGCAACTGCCACAAGAGCATCCTGCACGCGATCATGATGACCGGCACGGTGCCGATCTTCCTGCAGCCGACGCGCAATCACCTCGGCATCATCGGGCCGATCACGCGCGACCAGTTCTCGCGCGAATCGATCCAGAAAAAGATCAACGCACATCCGCTGGTCAAGGACAAGAAAGCCAAGCCACGGGTGATGACGATCACCCAGAGCACCTACGACGGCGTGCTCTACAACGTCGAGACGATCAAGAAAGAGCTGGCCGGGTACGTCGAAAACCTGCACTTCGACGAAGCCTGGCTGCCACATGCGGCGTTCCACCCGTTCTATCAGGACATGCACGCCATCGGCCCCGGCCGCAAACCTTGCAAGGATTCGATGGTTTACGCCACACAGAGCACGCACAAGCTGCTGGCAGGGTTGTCGCAGGCGTCGCAGATTCTGGTGCAGGACGCCGAGCACCTGAAACTCGACTTCACGCGCTTCAACGAGGCGTACCTGATGCACACCTCCACCTCCCCGCAGTACGCGATCATCGCCAGCTGCGACGTGGCGGCGGCGATGATGGAGCAGCCGGGCGGTGGCGCACTGGTGGAGGAGAGCATCAGCGAAGCGCTCGACTTCCGCCGCGCGATGGCCAAGGTGGATAAGGAATGGGGCAAGGACTGGTGGTTCAAGACCTGGGGGCCCACCAAGTTTGACTCCAACGGCTCCGGCAAGCGCGAGGAATGGTTCCTGAAGCCGACTGACAAGTGGCACGGCTTCGGCAATATCGCGTCCGGCTTCAACATGCTTGATCCGATCAAGGCGACCATCGTCACACCGGGGCTGGACGTCAACGGCCGTTTCTCGAAGCAGGGTATTCCGGCGTCGCTGGTCACCAAATATCTCGCCGAGCATGGCGTCGTCGTCGAAAAGACCGGTCTCTATAGCTTCTTCGTCATGTTCACCATCGGCATCACCAAGGGCCGCTGGAACTCACTGGTCACCGAGCTGCAGCAGTTCAAGATGGACTACGACCAGAACCAGCCGCTGTGGCGGGTGATGCCCGAGTTCGTGCATGCGCACCCGCAGTACGAGCGCGTGGGCCTGCGCGACCTCGCGCAGCGCATCCATGAGGCCTACCGCAAGTACGACGTCGCGCGGGTGACCACCGAGATGTATCTGTCGCCGATGGAACCAGCGATGAAGCCGAGCGACGCCTTCGAGCATCTCGCGCACCGCAAGGTGGACCGGGTACCGGTGGACGAGCTGCAAGGGCGCGTGACCGCCATGCTGGTGACGCCCTACCCGCCAGGCATTCCGCTACTGCTGCCCGGAGAGCGCTTCAACAAGACGATCGTCGATTACCTCAAGTTCGCCCGCGAATTCAACACGCTGTTGCCCGGCTTCGACACCGATGTGCACGGGCTGGTGATGGAGCACGACAAGGGGGTGGAGCGGTATTTTGTCGATTGCGTGAGGGCGTAGTTCACCCCCGTTCGTGGTGAGCTTGTCGAACCATGAACGCAGCTGGTCCCCTCTCCCCCTGTGGGAGAGGGTTAGGGAGAGGGGGATGGTCGCCCTCCAGACACGGGTTGCGGGCGCCACCAGCGCGCTCAGTGGCCGCGCGGGGCCAGTTACCTTTCTTGCTTCGCCAAGAAAGGTAACCCAAAGAAGGCGACCCCAGCGATTCGCTGTTTCCCTCCGGTGCTCGCAACGCGCGGGACCCGCACAAATCGCCCGATGGCGCGCAAGTCTGCGCGCGGTGGGCTCATGGTGCGGGTCTACGACCGCGCGTTGCTCCGCTCCTCGGGGCGAATCCATGGGGACCCCGTCGAACCGAAGCTTGATCGCTTCGCGATGGCGGTCACGGGAACCCGGATGCGAGCATCCGGGCTACACACCTACCAGTTTCGAGGGAAAGGGCTATCTGACCGATACTGCCTCGCGGCTCTAACTTTGGCGTCGTCAGACGCTTGACGCTCTTGGGTCTTGTAGGTCTGTTTGCAGACGACGCACGAGTAGAGCCCCTTTCCGTCAGTGTGCAGTCGGACTAGGCGACTGTCGCCGTCGTAGCACTTTTGACAGTATGCCTGCTCTTGTCTGCTCTGTGTGGCATCCGGCAAAAAGTAACACGGCGGCTCCCAACGAAGGTCGCGTCGCACCCGAGCTTCCTCGCGCAGCGTACGAATTTCCGCATCGCGTTCAAGGATCAGTTGCTGCACTTCAGCCGCGCCGATCTTTGCATCGGCGAGTGCCTCCATCAACTCCGCGAGCTTCAGCTTTAGTTCAGCGCGCTCCAGCGTGATCCCGCTTTCTCGAATTAGCTTGGCAATATCCGTTGCAGCCTTCAAGCTGCCGAACAATGAGCCGATTGCGGCGACGTCCATGGACAGAGCAATTAATCACTTTAATGCGGACTATGCTCGCATCCGAGGCTTCAAACGTCAATTCCAACACTTTGTAAGCGCCACGTTGTATGCGGACCAATCAGCTCGCAGCGTTGTAGCCCGGATGCTGGCATCCGGGTTCCCGTGAACCCCATCGCGAAGCGATCAAGCGTTAGTTCGACAGGGCCCCATGGATGCGCCCCGAGGAGCGGAGCGACGCGCGGTCGTAGACCCGCACGATGAGCCCACTGCGCGCAGACTTGCGCGCCATCGGGCGATTTGTGCGGGTCCCGCGCGTTGCGAGCACCGCAGGAATCAGGCGAATCGTTGGGGTCGCCTTCTTTTGGTTACTTTTCTTGGCGAAGCAAGAAAAGTGACTGGCCCGCGCGGCCACGAAGCGCGCTGGTGGCATACGAACCTCTTCATTCCATCAGACCCTTCGACAAGCTCAGGGCGAACGGAGGGGTGGCCACGGCGCGCGCTGGCGGCACGCACGCCTGTTAGGCGCTTTCCCCCAAATCCGCGACAATCACGCCCTCACGAGAAAACGGAGCGGGTTACCCGCCCATCGCTGCCTATGTCCTGGATCGAGAAAATCATTCCTTCGGTGAAAGGCGATACCGGCGCCAAGCGTGGCGTGCCGGAGGGCCTTTGGCTCAAGTGTCCCTCGTGCGACACCGTGCTCTACACCTCGGACGTTGAGAAGAACCAGCACGTCTGCATGAAGTGCAACTACCACATGCGGATTGGTGCGCGGGCGCGGCTGGCGGCGCTGCTTGACGAGACCGGCCGCAAGGAGATCGGCGCCGATGTGACGCCGGTGGACTCGCTGAAATTCAAGGACAGCAAGAAGTATCCGGACCGCCTGAAGCAGGCGACCGAGGCGACGGGCGAAACCGACGCGCTGGTGGTGATGCAGGGTGCGATCGAGAAGGTGCCCGCCGTAGTGGCGTGTTTCGAGTTCGAATTCATGGGCGGCTCGATGGGTTCGGTGGTCGGCGAGCGTTTCGCACGCGGCGTTGATGCTGCGATCAAGGCCAAGTGCGGCTTCGTGTCGATCGCGGCGTCGGGCGGCGCGCGCATGCAGGAAGGCTTGGCCTCGCTGATGCAGATGGCCAAGACCACGGCGCGGCTGGCCGAGCTGGCTGAGAAGCAACTGCCCTACATTAGCGTGCTGACTGACCCGACGATGGGTGGTGTGTCAGCGAGCTTTGCCTTTGTGGGCGACGTGGTGATCGCCGAGCCGGGCGCGCTGGTGGGCTTTGCCGGCCCGCGCGTGATCGAGCAGACGGTGCGCGAAAAATTGCCCGAGGGTTTTCAGCGGGCCGAGTTCCTGCTCGACAAGGGCGCCATTGATCTGATCGTCGATCGCCGCGAGCTGAAGCCGACGCTGGCGAAACTGCTGACGTCCCTGCGTGCGTCCTGAGCGACCGTCATCGCAGCCTCGTGGGTGTACAGCTTTTCGCTGAAATGACGTCTAAAAAGGGCTCATTGGCGAAATACGGCAAAAGTCGGCTTTCGCCGAATATTCGGCGTAGCCCTGATGAAATAAGCGTTTCAGCGAAAAGCTGCTTGTCCCCATTGCTTCGTTCCACGCCATGACCACGCTCGCTGACTGGCTGGCACGCATCTACACGATCCGTTCCGGGCCTGAGATTGAAATGGGGCTGGAGCGCATCCGGCCGATCTACGAGCGCATGCAGGTGGCGCCGGCTTGTCCGGTGATTCTGGTGGCGGGCACCAACGGCAAAGGGTCGGTGTGTGCTTACATCGACGCCATCCTTCGTGCATCGGGCTACCGTGTCGGCCGCTACACGTCACCGCACATCCATCGCTTCAACGAGCGGGTGGTCGTCAACGGCGCCGAAGCGAGTGATCAGGCGCTGGTCGCCGCGTTCGACGCCGTGGAGGCGGCGCGCGGCGACGTGTCGCTGACTTTCTTCGAATACACGACGCTGGCAGCGTTTCACCTGTTCGCCGCCACCAGGCTGGACGCCTGGGTGATCGAGGTTGGCCTCGGCGGTCGGCTCGACGCCACCAATATTCTCGATGCTGACTGCGCGGTGATCACCAGCATCGGCGTCGATCACACCGAGTTCCTTGGCGAAACGCGCGAGCTGATCGCGATCGAGAAGGCCGGCATCCTGCGCCGCGGCCGTCACGCGGTGATTGCTGAGCCCGATCCGCCGGTGACCTTGACGCATTCGATGAACGGCCACGGCGCCCACGGCCACTATATCGGGCGTGACTTCGGCTGGCACCGCATCGCCGAAGCGCCGCAGCAATGGGGCTTCTGGATCCGCGACCCGGCGGCGGGCGGCGATGGCGTGGCGCATCGCCACGGTTTGCCGATTCCGGCGCTACGCGGCAGCTACCAGCTTGGCAACGCGGCGGCGGCGCTGGCCGCGCTGCACTGCCTGCGTGATCGGCTGCCGGTGGCGCAGGGGGCGGTCAAGCAGGGCCTGCTCGAAGTCGAATGGCCAGGCAGATTCCAGGTGCTTCCGGGGCGACCGGTGACTGTGCTCGATGTCGGGCATAACGCCCATGCGGCGATTGCGCTTGAGCGAGCGCTCGCTGACATGGCGTACTTTCCAGTGACCTACGCGGTGTTTGCCATGCTGCGCGACAAGGACATTGCGGCGGTGATCGACGCGGTTAAGCGCCGTATCGACGAATGGCACATCGCGCCGCTGCCCGGTCCGCGCGGCGCTGACTTGCCGCTGCTGCTGGCGGCGTTGGCGGAAAACGGTATCCCGGATCGCCAGATTCACCGCCATACCGATGTCGCCACCGCATATGCTGCGGCGCGGAAACTGGCAGCCGAAGCCGATAGAATCGTCGTCTTTGGATCGTTCCTCACGGTGGCGCAAGTCTCCGGGGCCTGAGTTTTAATGGCAGCAGCCGCGCCCAATATCGACGAACCGCAACGCGCCGACCAGTTGCGGCGCCGCGCCAATCGCCGGCTGCTTGGGGCGAGTGTGCTGTTGCTGATCGCCATCGTGGCGGTGCCGATGTTCCTCGAACGCGAGCCGCCGCCGCTGCCGGACAACGTGGATGTGCGCATCCCGCCGGTCGAAGGCACCAAATTCGATCCCAAATTTCCCGACGGCAAGAAAGCCGCTGCCGACAAGCCGGCGGAGATCGCGTCGATCAGCGAGCCGACTGGTGCCCAGGCGGGCGCGCCTGCAGCTGTTGCGGCCGCCGTTCCTGACAAGGCTCCGGCCAAGGTGGTGGCCGATACTTCGCCTGCGAAACCGGCAACCGCAACCGCTCCGGCGACCAAAGTTGCCGAGAAACCCGCCGAAAAAGCGCCGACCAAGGCTAACGAGAAGGCCCCAGCCAAGAGCGCACCAGTGACTGCGGCGGAACCGGTGCGCAAGCCCGGTCAACTGGTCGTACAGGTGATCGCCGTGCGTGACCCAACAGCGGCGAAGCAGGCCTACGATCGCGTCAAGGCACTCAAGTTTCCGGTCTACACCGAGAAGATTGACGTGTCCAACGGCGTTGTCGTCCGCGTGCGTGCGGGACCCTACGACAGCAAACAGGCGGCAGAGGCCGCGCGTGCAAAGCTCGCACAGGCGGGTTTCGAGGCCAAGGTCGTCACGCTGCAATAGCGGACGCCGGGACACCAACACCTCATGACCGGCTTTGATATTGCAGTCATCGTGGTGGTGCTTCTTTCTGCGCTGCTGGGGCTGTGGCGGGGTGTGATCCGTGAGGTGTTCGCGCTGGCCGCCTGGATCGCCGCGATTGTCTGCATGTTTCTGTTCGGCAGTCGGGTGGCGCAGATGTTGCCGATGCTGCAGCTTTCCGCCGAAACCGCGTGGCTGCGCTCACTGGCCGGTTATGCGCTGGTGTTTGTGGGCGTATTTCTGCTGCTGAGCGTGATCGGATTCGCGTTCAGCAAATTGGTCAAGGCGGTGGGGTTGTCCTTTGTTGATCGTGCGCTTGGCATGGTGTTTGGTGTGCTGCGCGGTGTGCTGATTGTGGTGCTGCTGGTGCTGGTCGCTGGCGCCACCAGCCTGCCCTCATTCGCCTGGTGGCGTGACAGCGTGACCGCGAAGCCGCTGGCGACGTTCGCGGCGATCCTGCGCAGCAAGTTGCCGGACGATCTGGCAAAACGCTTCAAGTTTCAGCCGGCGACGCCCACCGTCGCCGGTACCGATTTCAAGATGGCGGCGGCTGCCGCAAGGATGCTCCCATGTGTGGTGTGATCGGCATCGTTTCGCACGGCCCGGTGAACCAGTTGATCTACGACGGCCTGATGACGCTGCAGCATCGCGGGCAGGACGCCGCCGGCATCATGACCGCCGATGGCGCGGTGTTCCACCAGCACAAGGCCAAGGGCATGGCGCGCGACGTGTTCCGCACCCGCAACATGCGCGATCTGCTCGGCAACGCCGGCATTGGCCATGTCCGCTACCCGACGGCCGGCAGCGCGGTGAGCGAGCATGAGGCGCAGCCGTTCTACGTGAATTCGCCATTCGGCATCTCGCTCGTGCACAACGGCAATCTCACTAACGGCGAGCAGTTGAAGGCGGATCTGTTCAAGCTCGACGCGCGCCATATCAATACCAACAGCGACAGTGAAGTGCTGCTCAACGTGCTGGCGCTCGAACTCGAACGCGCTGCGGGCGGCGGTCGCGCGCTGACGCCAGAGATGATCTTCAAGGCGGTCGCCGCGGTGCATCTGCGCTGCAAGGGCGCGTATGCGGTGACCGCGATGATTGCGGGCTACGGCATGCTGGCGTTCCGCGATCCGCATGGCATCCGGCCGATGGTTTATGGCCGCAACGAGACAATGGCCGGGCCGGAATATGCGGTCGCCAGTGAAACCGTGGCGCTTGACGTGCTGGGCTTTCAGTTTGTGCGTGACATCGCACCTGGCGAAGCGCTGTTCATCGATTTCGCGGGCCATGTACATGCCCAGCAGTGCGCGCAGAACCCGAAGCTCAATCCCTGCATCTTCGAATACGTTTACCTCGCAAGGCCGGATTCGGTGATTGATGGCATCAGCGTGTACGACGCCCGCGTCCACCTGGGTGCCGAGCTGGCTGGCGAAATCATGAAGCTGCCCGACTGGCAGGACATCGACGTGGTGGTGCCGATCCCCGATTCATCCCGCCCGAGCGCACTGGAGTTGGCCACCCGCATCGGCCGCCCGTATCGCGAAGGTTTTGTGAAGAACCGCTATGTCGGCCGCACTTTCATCATGCCGGGCCACGCCATGCGCAAGAAGAGTGTGCGCCAGAAGCTGAATCCGATCGCCAGCGAATTTGCCGGCAAAACGGTGCTGCTGGTGGACGACTCCATCGTGCGCGGAACGACGAGCCGTGAGATCGTGCAGATGGCGCGCGAGGCCGGCGCGAAGAAGGTGTTCTTCGCCAGCGCTGCGCCGCCGGTGATCTATCCGAACGTGTACGGCATCGATATGCCCACCCCGAGCGAACTGATCGCGGTGGGCAAGACCCATGAGCAGGTGGCCGAAGCGATTGGCGCGGACCGCGTGATTTATCAAAGCATCGACGGCATGAAGCGCGCAATCCTGCAAAGTCAGAATCCGGCGCATCCGGCGAAGATCGCCGACTTCGATGCGTCCTGCTTCGACGGCTGCTACGTCACTGGCGACATCACGCCGCAGTTCCTCAAGGGGCTGGCGGTGGCGCGCGATGAGTCCCGGGGCGAGGTGGTGGGGGCGGATCAGTGAAGGGAATCGCGACTGTGAATCGTTCAGTCAGCGCGATGTTGCTGTGGTTGTGCATTAGCCATTGGTGTCTCGCGCAAGACATCAATGTTCCAGACGGGTATGCCCTGCAGCGTCTGGAAGCCACCGATGGAGGCATTGCGATGCCAATGGGTTGGCACTATCGCAGCAGCGGGACCGCAAGCGGTTGGCTATACACGTTGTCCAAGGAGAAACCCGAGCCCTACTACGAGACCGGTATGCGAATCCAACTGTTGCTCGGCGTGGAAAAGGGCACAAAGCAGCCTCGCGATATGTTTGTTGATGCGCAAATCGTGAAGAAGAAGACCAGTAGTGACGTGGAAGTAATAAAAGAGTGCGCGCTGCCAGCAGACGCAGGGTTCTTTTGGCGCAAGTGCTTGGAGGTCATCGAGCCGATTCAGTTGGGTTCTGAAGCGCCTAAGCGGTTTCATATTCTCTATACCTTTAGCTGGTCGAAAAGTGGAGACATGGTGGTCGTGCAGACTTTCGGTAGCCCGGTGGAAAAGTGGGAAGAACACAAGCCAATTTCCAATGCTATGAGTGGGGCAATACTGATAGGCGCAAACCTCGGAAAGAATGCGGATAGACACTCGCAGCCGAAACCTTAAGTCCGCGACATTTCGAAGAGAGCACAATGAACGATCACGACTACTCCGTAGACACGCTAGCCATCCGCGCGGGTGGGTTGCGTTCGCCTTTCAACGAACATTCCGAGGCGCTGTTTGCCACGGTGAGCTTTGTGCACGAGTCTGCCGAAATGGCCGCGAAGCGCTTTACCGGCGAGGAGCCTGGCTACATCTACTCGCGCTTCACCAATCCGACGGTGGACATGTTCGAGCGTCGCCTGGCGGCGATGGAGGGTGCCGACGCCGCGATCGCCACGTCCACTGGCATGGCGGCGATTTCGACACTGGCGATGACGCTGTGCTCGGCGGGCGACCATATCGTCACCAGCGGCAGCGTGTTCGGTTCAACGCTCAATGTGTTCGGTGCGCCGGTGATGGGCAAGTTCGGCGTCACTTGCGAGGTGGTGAACTCGACCGGGCTTGATGCCTGGGCGAAGGCAATCCGACCCGGCACCAAACTCGTGTTCCTGGAAACGCCGTCGAATCCGATGGCCGATGTGTTTGACATCGCCGCGATCGCAGAGATGGCGCGTAAGGTCGGCGCAACCTTTGCCGTCGACAATTGTTTCTGCACACCGGTGTTGCAGCGGCCACTGGCGCTCGGCGCCGATGTGGTGATTCATTCAGCATCCAAGCACCTTGATGGACAGGGACGGGTGATGGGGGGGGCAATCGTGGGCACGAAGGAGATGTGCCGCGAACGCGTCTACAACTTCCTGCGTACCACGGGCGCGAGTCTTGCTCCGTTCAACGCATGGGTGATTTTGAAGGGCATGGAGACGCTGCCGATCCGCATGCGCGCGCACAGCGAGAATGCATTGGCGCTTGCAGAGTGGCTGGCGGCCCACCCGAAGGTGGCGAACGTGAACTATCCGTTCCTGGCGTCGCACCCGTCGGTGGCGCTGGCGAAGCGGCAGCAGTCGGGCGGCGGCGCGGTGCTCTCGTTCAACGTCAAGGGCGGCAAGACCGAGGCTTGGAAGGTGGTGGACGCAGTGAAGATCATGTCTATCACCGGCAATCTGGGCGATGTGAAGACCACGATTACGCACCCGGCGACGACCACGCACGGGCGCATGACACAGGCGGCACGCGACGCGGCGGGCATTGGTGACGCGTTGATCCGCGTCGCCGTCGGCCTTGAAGCGCAGGACGACTTGCGCGACGACCTGGCGCGCGGGTTGGCGCAGATTTAGACATCGGTCGCAGCGGACGGCTGACAATCAGTACAGAGAAAGTTTTCAGAGGGATCAAGAGTCATGTTGTACGCGTTTCACGAGATGCAGAAATCCCTGGGGGCGCCAATGCGCTTTATGGCCGAAATGGGCATGAACTGGGCGCAATCCGATGGCAATCCGTGGAAGGATCTGCCGCCGAATGATTTTCTGGCGGCGAGTAGCGAGCTGACGATACGGCTGACGAAGGAGTATCCGAAGCTGCCGTTTGGCATTCACACGATCAGTGTCGACGGGCATACACATGCCATCGAAGAGACGGTTGTCGCCGAGAAGCCGTTTTGCCAGTTGCGCCGTTTCAGCAAGGTAGGCGCCAAGGGCGAGCCGCGCATTCTGCTGGTGGCGCCGCTCTCGGGCCATCATGCGACCTTGCTGCGCGATACGGTGCGCTCACTGGTGCAGGATCACGAAGTGTTCATCACCGACTGGCGCGATGCCCGCATCGTTCCGCTGGCGGAGGGGATCTTCCACCTCGATGACTACGTGACCTATGTGATGGAGTTCCTGCGTTCGCTGGGACCGGAAGTGTTTGTGATGTCGGTGTGCCAGCCGACGGTGCCGGTGCTGTGCGCGGTCAGCCTGATGGCCGCGCAGAACGATCCGTTGCGCCCCAAGGCAATGATCATGATGGGCGGCCCCATTGATACTCGCGTCAATCCGTCAAGCGTCAATAACTACGCCACCAAGCATTCGATCGAATGGTTCGAGCGGCACGTGATTTCGCGCGTGCCCGCGAAGTATCCGGGCTTTGGCCGCCGCGTCTATCCAGGCTTCCTGCAGCACTACGGCTTCGTTGCGATGAATCCTGGGCACCACGCCAAATCGCACTGGGAATATTTCATCAACATGATGCGTGGTGATGGCCCGGGCGATACGGATGCACATCGCAAGTTCTACGACGAGTACAACGCGGTGCTCGACCTCGACGCCGCTTACTATCTGGAAACTGTGCAGCGTGTGTTCCAGGAGTTTCGCCTGCCACGCGGTGTGATGGAGGTGCACGGTGAAAAGGTGGCGCCTGCTGCGATCAAGGATATTGGCCTGATGACGGTCGAGGGCGGCGAAGACGATATTTCCTGCCCGGGCCAGACGTACGCTGCTCACGGTCTCTGTTCGAACATTCCGCAATCGAGGCGCAATCACCTGCTGGTGGAGGGTTGCGGCCACTACGGTATCTTCTCCGGCAGCCGCTGGCGCAGCATTGTTTATCCGGCAATTCGCGATTTTGTGGCGAAGGAACGTCTGGCGGCAAAGTCTGGTGAAGTAACTACTACCCCACGCCGTGCCGGCAAGCGTTAATTCGAAAAAATTCTCTTTTTTTCACAAACTGTTGTGAGTATTGGGTTGGCGGGTGATGTTGCTTAAGGAATGGGCGGTGGAATGCTTAAGAGTTAGGCAAAAAGAGGGGGTAAAGAGGGGTTTTTGGGTGGGATGGGGTTGCAAAGGGTTTTTAGCTGTGCCATAATTTCTGTCTTCGCTGATCGAACGCAACGCAGCAAATAACAACGAGTTAGTTGTGCTGAGTTTGAAAGGCAGAAGCCGCAGGCGCGGGGTGGAGCAGTCTGGCAGCTCGTCGGGCTCATAACCCGAAGGTCGAAGGTTCAAATCCTTCCCCCGCAACCAGTTCAGGTCTGACAAAGATTTGGAAATGGTTGCGAAGTCTGTGAAACAAAGACTTGCTTGATGTGGCGTAAGCGCGTTGAGTAAGTTGAGAGAAATAATTTGCGAGGCATTAGAATAGATGCCCCGGAAATGATTTCTCTCGAAAAAGCCGGAAGGCAGATTCGGGAAAGCCTCGAAAGAGGTGAATGGAGAAATCGCTGCTCTTTAAGAATTGAGACAACCGAAACGTGTAGGTACTTCGGAGAATAGCCAGCCGCTCTAGGGTTTGGCGAGCTTCAGAGGTGCATGCACGGATGGGGAGATGTTCTTCTCTGATTGATCCAGGCTTTGCTAAGCCGCCAAAGGTCAGTTAAGGGAGGGATGTCGAAGAACCGTTCAGTGTAATTTTGAGTATTGTGAAATTAGCAGTGATTGAACTGAAGAGTTTGATCCTGGCTCAGATTGAACGCTGGCGGCATGCTTTACACATGCAAGTCGAACGGCAGCGCGGGGGCAACCCTGGCGGCGAGTGGCGAACGGGTGAGTAATGCATCGGAACGTATCCTGTAATGGGGGATAACGTAGCGAAAGTTACGCTAATACCGCATACGCTCGAGAGAGGAAAGTGGGGGATCGCAAGACCTCACGTTATAGGAGCGGCCGATGTCCGATTAGCTAGTTGGTGGGGTAAAGGCCTACCAAGGCGACGATCGGTAGCTGGTCTGAGAGGATGATCAGCCACACTGGGACTGAGACACGGCCCAGACTCCTACGGGAGGCAGCAGTGGGGAATTTTGGACAATGGGCGAAAGCCTGATCCAGCCATGCCGCGTGCGGGAAGAAGGCCTTCGGGTTGTAAACCGCTTTAGTCCGGGAAAAAGGGGTGCGAGGATAATACCCTCGTGCTTTGATGGTACTGGAAGAATAAGCACCGGCTAACTACGTGCCAGCAGCCGCGGTAATACGTAGGGTGCGAGCGTTAATCGGAATTACTGGGCGTAAAGCGTGCGCAGGCGGTCTTGTAAGACAGTCGTGAAAGCCCCGGGCTTAACCTGGGAACTGCGATTGTGACTGCAAGGCTAGAGTGTGTCAGAGGGGGGTGGAATTCCACGTGTAGCAGTGAAATGCGTAGAGATGTGGAGGAACACCGATGGCGAAGGCAGCCCCCTGGGATAACACTGACGCTCATGCACGAAAGCGTGGGGAGCAAACAGGATTAGATACCCTGGTAGTCCACGCCCTAAACGATGTCAACTGGTTGTTGGAAGGGTAACCTTTTAGTAACGAAGCTAACGCGTGAAGTTGACCGCCTGGGGAGTACGGTCGCAAGATTAAAACTCAAAGGAATTGACGGGGACCCGCACAAGCGGTGGATGATGTGGTTTAATTCGATGCAACGCGAAAAACCTTACCTACACTTGACATGCCAGAAATCCTGCAGAGATGTGGGAGTGCCGCAAGGAATCTGGGCACAGGTGCTGCATGGCTGTCGTCAGCTCGTGTCGTGAGATGTTGGGTTAAGTCCCGCAACGAGCGCAACCCTTGTCACTAGTTGCTACATTTAGTTGGGCACTCTAGTGAGACTGCCGGTGACAAACCGGAGGAAGGTGGGGATGACGTCAAGTCCTCATGGCCCTTATGTGTAGGGCTACACACGTCATACAATGGTCGGTACAGAGGGTTGCCAACCCGCGAGGGGGAGCTAATCTCACAAAGCCGATCGTAGTCCGGATCGCAGTCTGCAACTCGACTGCGTGAAGTCGGAATCGCTAGTAATCGTGGATCAGCATGTCACGGTGAATACGTTCCCGGGTCTTGTACACACCGCCCGTCACACCATGGGAGTGGAATCCGCCAGAAGTAGTTAGCCTAACCGCAAGGAGGGCGATTACCACGGTAGGTTTCATGACTGGGGTGAAGTCGTAACAAGGTAGCCGTATCGGAAGGTGCGGCTGGATCACCTCCTTTCTAGAGAACGCGCCTCGAAGACGTGTTTGATGGTCGAAAGACTCTCAGCATGATCTTCCGAAGTGCCTGCACTCGTTTCGGTTGTCTGAACATAAAGAGACACAACCTGTTGCGCTTTGCGCTGCTGGCTGGCTGACAAGCTGGTTTCGGCGGGCGTAAAGCGGCAAGCGGGGGATTAGCTCAGCTGGGAGAGCACCTGCTTTGCAAGCAGGGGGTCGTCGGTTCGATCCCGTCATCCTCCACCACTTTCGATGAGTTGCGCCAGATGGGTGCCGCTGATTAAAAGTTTCGGAGGGTCTTTAGCTCAGCTGGTTAGAGCACCGTCTTGATAAGGCGGGGGTCGATGGTTCGAGTCCATCAAGACCCACCATTCAAATATCGCGGGTTGTGGTCAGGTGCATAGGCATCAGCAATAAAAGTTGTTCAAGCGCTTATTGCTGATGGCTATCCAATCGGTAGTCTCTGTTCTTTAAAAATCTGGAAGAAGTTTGTTCACGCTCATTGATGAGATGAGATGTGGACATGGGTTTAGATTGTATTTTTGGTGTTCCGATACCGGCCGCTTCCGTTGGTCGGGTTGAAGGTTCGGGGCATCAAGTTCTCATACACACCTGTGACGCGGTGCTGTTGTTTGAGTTAACGCCGAAAGGAGTTGACTCAGGTGATGGTGTTTGAGCGTTATAGGATCAAGTGACCAAGCGCACATGGCGGATGCCTTGGCGGCAACAGGCGATGAAAGACGTGTAAGCCTGCGATAAGTCTCGGGGAGCTGGCAATAGAGCTTTGATCCGGGAATTTCTGAATGGGGAAACCCACCCGCAAGGGTACTCCCTGCTGAATACATAGGCAGGGTAGAGCGAACGCAGTGAATTGAAACATCTCAGTAGCTGCAGGAAAAGACATCAACCGAGATTCCCAAAGTAGTGGCGAGCGAAATGGGAAGAGCCTTCACGATTTAGCTGTTGACATAACCAAACGGTCTGGAAAGTCCGACGATACTGGGTGATAGTCCCGTAGGTGAAATGTTGGCGGTGGAACTAGGCGTGAGAGAAGTAGGGCGGGACACGTGAAATCCTGTCTGAAGATGGGGGGACCATCCTCCAAGGCTAAATACTCGTTGCCGACCGATAGCGAACTAGTACTGTGAAGGAAAGGTGAAAAGAACCCCGGGAGGGGAGTGAAATAGATCCTGAAACCGTGTGCGTACAAACAGTCGGAGCTCGAAAGAGTGACGGCGTACCTTTTGTATAATGGGTCAGCGACTTACGTTCAGTTGCGAGCTTAACCGAATAGGGTAGGCGTAGGGAAACCGAGTCTGATAAGGGCGTTTAGTAGCTGGGCGTAGACCCGAAACCGGATGATCTAGTCATGGCCAGGATGAAGGTGGGGTAACACCTACTGGAGGTCCGAACCGACTGTTGTTGCAAAAACAGCGGATGAGTTGTGACTAGGGGTGAAAGGCTAAACAAATCCGGAGATAGCTGGTTCTCCTCGAAAACTATTGAGGTAGTGCCTCGTGTATATCCACTGGGGGTAGAGCACTGTAATGGCTAGGGGGACATGTAGTCTTACCAAACCATAGCAAACTCCGAATACCAGTGAGAGTGAGCACGGGAGACAGTCCTCGGGTGCTAACGTCCGAGGGCAAGAGGGAAACAACCCAGACCGCCAGCTAAGGTCCCCAAGATATGGCTAAGTGGGAAACGAAGTGGGAAGGCATAGACAGTCAGGATGTTGGCTTAGAAGCAGCCATCATTTAAAGAAAGCGTAATAGCTCACTGATCGAGTCGTCCTGCGCGGAAGATGTAACGGGGCTCAAGCCATACACCGAAGCTGCGGATCGTAGCAATACGATGGTAGAGGAGCGTTCTGTAAGCCTGTGAAGGTGTCTCGTAAGGGATGCTGGAGGTATCAGAAGTGCGAATGCTGACATGAGTAGCGTTAAAACGGGTGAAAAGCCCGTTCGCCGAAAACCCAAGGTTTCCTGCGCAACGTTCATCGGCGCAGGGTGAGTCGGCCCCTAAGGCGAGGCAGAGATGCGTAGTCGATGGGAAGCTGGTTAATATTCCAGCACCGATTGTTGATGCGATGGGGGGACGGAGAAAGCTAACCGAGCTGAGTGTTGGATTACTCAGTGAAAGCCTGTAGACGTGCTGCTTAGGTAAATCCGGGCGGCTTAGTTGAGGGGTGAGACGAAACGCTCTTCGGAGTGCCAAGTCGGCGATGCTCTGCTTCCAAGAAAAGCCTCTAAGCTTCAGTCAACAATTGACCGTACCGCAAACCGACACTGGTGGGTAGGATGAAAATTCTAAGGCGCTTGAGAGAACTCTGGAGAAGGAACTCGGCAAATTGATACCGTAACTTCGGGAGAAGGTATGCCCTGGTAGATTGTAGGAGTACATCCGAAGGTCGAGAGGGTCGCAGAGAATCGGTGGCTGCAACTGTTTACCAAAAACACAGGACTCTGCTAACACGAAAGTGGATGTATAGGGTCTGACGCCTGCCCGGTGCTGGAAGATTAAATGATGGGGTGCAAGCTCTTGATTGAAGTCCCAGTAAACGGCGGCCGTAACTATAACGGTCCTAAGGTAGCGAAATTCCTTGTCGGGTAAGTTCCGACCCGCACGAATGGCGTAATGATGGCCACACTGTCTCCTCCAGAGACTCAGCGAAGTTGAAGTGTTTGTGATGATGCAATCTCCCCGCGGCAAGACGGAAAGACCCCATGAACCTTTACTGTAGCTTTGCATGGGACTGTGACGATGTTTGTGTAGGATAGCTGGGAGGCTTTGAAACCGGGACGCTAGTTTCGGTGGAGCCAACGTTGAAATACCAGCCTGATGGCGTTGCGGTTCTAACCTGGCCCCCTGAATCGGGGGTGGGGACAGTGCATGGTGGGCAGTTTGACTGGGGCGGTCTCCTCCTAAAAGGTAACGGAGGAGCTCGAAGGTGCGCTCAGCGCGGTCGGAAATCGCGCTACTGGAGTGTAATGGCACAAGCGCGCTTGACTGCGAGACTGACAAGTCGAGCAGGTACGAAAGTAGGACATAGTGATCCGGTGGTTCTGTATGGAAGGGCCATCGCTCAACGGACAAAAGGTACTCTGGGGATAACAGGCTGATACCGCCCAAGAGTTCATATCGACGGCGGTGTTTGGCACCTCGATGTCGGCTCATCTCATCCTGGGGCTGTAGCCGGTCCCAAGGGTATGGCTGTTCGCCATTTAAAGAGGTACGTGAGCTGGGTTCAAAACGTCGTGAGACAGTTTGGTCCCTATCTGCCGTGGGCGCTGGAAATTTGACGGGGCCTGTTCCTAGTACGAGAGGACCGGAATGGACGTACCGCTGGTGTACCTGTTGTTTCGCCAGAAGCATCGCAGGGTAGCTATGTACGGAAGAGATAACCGCTGAAAGCATCTAAGCGGGAAACTCGCCCGAAGATTAGATTTCCCCGGGGGCTCGACCCCCCTGAAGAGCCGTTCAAGACCAGGACGTTGATAGGTCAGGTGTGGAAGCGCAGTAATGCGTTGAGCTAACTGATACTAATTACTCGTGCGGCTTGATCCTATAACTCACAAATATCAAAACCCGAATGAGCAGCAATGCTTGTCCGGACAACTCGCACCGCAAGTCAATCAACCGGTGTGACAGAGAGTCAGTCTCAACCCAAAACTTCTTCCAGCGCGTCGCAACAACGATTCAACCCGTTGCCGCGCCGCGTACCCTTTTAGTTTGACGCCCATAGCTAACTGGTCCCACCCCTTCCCATCCCGAACAGGACCGTGAAACAGTTCAGCGCCAATGATAGTCAGCCTTATAGCTCGCGAAAGTAGGTCAGCGTCAAACTACCCCCACACAACAACGCCCCTCCCCTCCACGGTGGGGCGTTCGTCTATCCGCCGATGACTCGTTAGTGTCGTCGCGCCTCTATCAACCGTGCCAACTCTCGCGCACGGATCCCCATATACGCGACACTACAATTGCAGCAAGCAATCTATAGGCGATATTTACCGTGAGCACATCAGAACGAAACGTCCAAGCTGAAATTGCCACGATAGTGGGCAGCAGCCGCGTGGTGCTATTCATGAAGGGGACTCCCCAATTCCCCCAGTGTGGTTTTAGTTCGCGAGCCGCACAGATACTGCAAGCTTGCGGCATCCAAGAATTCGCGTATTGCAATGTGCTCGAAGATGGCGCCATTCGCGAAGGCGTCAAGACTTACTCGTCGTGGCCGACTATCCCGCAGCTTTATGTCGACGGAAATTTTGTCGGCGGTGCTGACATCATGCAGGAGATGTATGCGTCAGGCGAATTGCAATCAATACTCACGACCTGACTCGATCGTTGGCGTCTTCGATTGTAGTTCTGGCGCCAAGCGATAGACGCGCGTAACGCCTGCGACGTCGCGCAGAGCTTCGACACATCGAACCAACGTTGCGCGACTCTTCACATGGACAGTGAACTTCATTTCAGCCAGGTGGTGAGTCAGTTCGTCCACGAATGACTTTGTCAACACCGCCGAAACATTCACATTGGCGTCAGCCAC
The DNA here is from genome assembly GCF_009746125.1 of Casimicrobium huifangae. Taxonomy (NCBI): domain Bacteria; kingdom Pseudomonadati; phylum Pseudomonadota; class Betaproteobacteria; family Casimicrobiaceae; genus Casimicrobium; species Casimicrobium huifangae. The sequence goes on along the minus strand of NZ_CP041352.1, from coordinate 4,258,956 downwards.
CACGCGCGCGCAGTCTGCCAACAACCCTCTGCGGTCCGTCGCCTCAATCACAACCCGCACCGGCAAAGGCTCAATCATTCGGCCAGCCCACACCGGGACAAAGTGCTCATTGGACGAGCGTCCCGCCCCCAAGGCCGAGCATGCCGGGCGATGTACTACCGCTCCAGAATACGTCGACAAGATGACGACGTGGTCTCCTGGTATTGGCATGCACCTTTCGCAGTACTTCAGCCCATTGCTCGGGCGGCCATCAAGTACCAGTTGTCTGTGGGAGTCCATTCCTGCGGCTCCACCAATGACGTCGTGCATATCCACGCCCTTGGACTTCGATGCCACTGCGTAGGCAGATAACTGGCCGATGCCAATCAACCTAAACAACTCGTCGACGCTAGTTGCACCAAACGACAACAAAAGAGCTTCGGAATCCTGCGACTGAAAGAAGGCGTCAAAGTCGAAATCCGGACTGGCATCAACGAGCAATCGCCTTCCAAAGGTAACAGCCTCACGCCTCGATGCATCGCGTAGCCAAGCACGAAGCTTGGCGCGACTCCTCGGGGACCGGAGCTGCGACAACCACTCAGGTCGGGCGACCACATCATCGCCGGTCAGTACTTCGACAATATCGCCAGAGACCAACTCCGTCCTGCATTCACGAATTACGCCATTGATACGCACAGAGCGAGCGCGCAGACCAATGTCCGTGTGAATCGAGAATGCAAAGTCCAACCCTGTCGAATGGCGGGGAAGCGACAGACGCTTACCCTTTGGCGAGAAAACCTGCACGGTGTCTTGATTGACGAGGTCGCGCAACACTCTTGTGAACTCTCCTGTCGAGTCACCACCCTCTGCGACGGCGAGGAAGTCATCGCCGCCTCCCGCAAACTCGCCGTTAGCGCCGCGAACCCAAGGGTCACGAGTTGCCCGTGGAAACCAGAACAAAAAGTCAGCGACAAGCCCTCGACGATCCATCAGCACCTTGGACGATACAACGCCCTCGCCGGCATCGGAGCGAAAACTTCCCGGAACGTACGCGAACCGGCTATGAAGTTCAGACAAGCGTTGATACGCATCCTCTACGGATGAACAATGCACGTGCAGCGTGGGCAACGAAAAGAGTGCGCGACCTGCACGATCTTCACGCAGGAGAGCAAACGCCTGAACCATTACTTCATCAGCGATGCGGCGATCATCGTCGACGCCCGCTCGCTCGCGGACAAGCTTTGACCATAACGATTGAGGGATGACCGCAGATAGCCGTCGGCGGTCAACCGCTCGCTTGTAGTCACACCATCTCGAAATCACGTCCCAACGCCAAGGATGGAGCCACCGCAAAGATAGCGATTGCAACTCGCGTGCGATCCCGACGAAACCTACGTAACGCGCAAGCGGAAAGAAGATGAGATATGTTTCCAGTGCAACGCGGCGTCTCTTGCTGCGCCCAACGGCACCGAGCGTTCGCATGTTGTGCAATCTGTCGCAAAGTTTGACAGCAAATACGCGCCAATCACGCCCGCCAGCGACAACGAGCTTGCGCAACGTGGCCTCTTTCGCGCCAGCCGAGCCAGTTGTGCGAACGTCATCCAGTTTGGAGACGCCATCAACAATGTGCGCAACCACAGGCCCGAAACGGCTTTCAATGTCGCCGACAGCGACATTGGTATCTTCCACAACGTCATGCAATAACGCCGCACACAGGGCATCAGCGTCTGCTTCCAGCGATTCGAAAAGAATACGGGCTACCGCAAGCGGATGAGTGACGTAAGGCTCACCCGACTGCCGCAGTTGCCCGGAATGGGCCGCGTCGGCGACGGACCAAGCCGCATGGATGCGAGCAAGATCGTCCGGTCGAAAGGCAGGGGCTATAAGATCGAAAAAATCAGAGACCTGAGGGGCAAGCCCCATGGGTGCCTCAGACCCCTATTTTCTTTAGTACCGAACGATCCACCTTCTGCCCGGCGATCTCCCGAAGCGCCACCACTACCGGCTTGTCGCGCTTCGCTGAATCGACCAGAGGCTGATGCCCTCCTGCAAGCTGGCGCGCCCGAACTGCAGCAGCCAGCGACAATTCAAAGCGGTTATCGATAGTGGACAGACAGTCTTCAACAGTAATGCGTGCCATGCAAGCCTCGAAAAGGTAGCGCCACGCCGGCTTGGCCGGCGCCAGTGGGTAAAAGGTAATGGTACACCGCCGCGCGACAATCTCGGCCGTCGCGAGCTATCGACAAGGCGACGCAAGAACCAGTCGTCACAGCTTGATGTATGCTCACTTAATGGGCGTGGATGTGCAGAACAAATACTTGCGGCGGACAGTCTCGCAACTCGTCTGTCCCGCGCAGGTATTGACGCGTGTCATGCCGGAGTGCGCGACCACACAATCGGTGTGCCGTCGGTAAGAGCAGCCGAACATGTCAATCGTCGCTAACAGGGCGCTTCCACAAGGCTACAAGCTGCACAACTATCGCATAGACCGTGCGATCAGTAGGGGCGGTTTCTCGATCGTCTATAGAGCTGTCGACGACAATGGGACAGTCGTGGCTATCAAGGAGTACCTTCCCAGCGGCTTGGTGCTGCGCTCGGAAGGTTCGCGAGTACATGCAAGTTCCATCGAGAATATTGACTCCTTCCGCTTCGGGATGAAGTGCTTTTTCGACGAAGGGAAATCACTGGCCACCATAAGCCATCCCAACGTCGTTCGAGTGCTCAACTTCTTCCGCGCCAACGAGACTGTTTACATGGTGATGAAGTATGAGCGCGGGCGAACACTTCAGCAGTACATTCAAGGCAATCAGGGCATGCTTCCAGAGGGCCTGATTCGCCATGTATTTTCCAGGCTGTTGAACGGCTTGCGTGAGGTACATTCGCGTCGCCTTCTGCATCTTGACATCAAGCCAGCCAACATTTACATCCGCACTGATGGGTCGCCAGTCCTGCTAGATTTTGGGGCCGCGCGTCAAGTTCTCGCATCGCGCGGCAACCGCCTGACGCCAATGTACACACCGGGATTTGCTGCGCCTGAGCAATATAAGGAGGGCGATTCTGACCGGCTGGGCCCATGGACTGACCTGTACGGTGTGGGCGCATCGTTGTTCGCTTGTTTTGCTGCGTTTGCGCCTCAGGCAGCCGACAGTAGGGTCAAGGATGACCATTACGTCTCCGCGGCAAAGCTATGGGCAGGTAAGTATTCGCCCAGACTGCTCGAACTGGTTGACCAGTGCCTAAAGTTGGATCCTCTTCAGCGCCCGCAGTCCGTCTATCAAGTGCAAAAGATGCTCATTGCTGCCCCCGAACCGCCCAAACGGGCGCTTCTGGCGCGAATATCCGAAAAGCTGGGCCTATCGACCAGCGGCGGGAATCGTCGTGCTTGACTTCCCGTCAGGGGCAGTTGACGTGTCACGAGCACCTGACGATCGGCAGGCAGCCTGACTATGGAATTCTCCATTTTTCAGGAGACCCGCCGTGGCGGGCGCAAGGTCAATCAGGATCGTGTCGGCTATATCTATACTCGCGACGCACTCTTTGTCGTTGTTGCCGATGGCATGGGCGGACACGTTGGCGGAGAAATCGCCGCCCACATCACGGTGCGGTTGCTTCTGGAGCGTTTCGAACAGGAGGCGAAACCCGTTCTGGCTTCGCCGGTGCTCTTTTTGCAGAATGCACTAAAAGCTGCGCATAGTGCCTTGGCGGACTACGCCCAACGATTTCGCCTGGTTGATACACCTAGAACAACATGTGTCGCCTGTGTCGTACAGGATGATGCCGCTTACTGGGCGCACGCCGGCGATTCGCGTCTGTACCATATTCGCAGGGGATCCTTGCAGGCACGAACTCGCGACCACTCCAAGGTGCAATACCTGCTTGACAACGGCGTTATTACGGCCGCCGAGGCGGGGAGACATCCAGACCGAAACAAGGTATTCAGCTGTCTAGGCGGCGCATTCGAGCCAACGGTCGACTTCTCACCGCGAATTCCCCTGCAATCAAATGACCTTCTCGTTCTCTGCACCGATGGCCTTTGGAGCGCCTACAACGATGGCGAGCTCGTAGCGCGAATCGGCCAGTCCGAATTGAGCAAGGCAACGCCAGAACTTCTCAATGATGCGGAGAAGCGCGCTGGTGTTGATTGCGACAATCTGAGCATTATTGCGGTCCGTTGGGCTGGCAGTAATGGTGAGTGGTCAGACACTGTCACAACAACTCATACCGAGACACTGGCGATGGGGGAATTCAGCACCCAGATGGATCGTACGATCACGCTGGTTGAGCCGACAACCGGACGCCGAGCCTTGAGTGACAGCGAGATAGAGATGGCAATCAAGGAAATTCAGGAAACGTTGAATCGGCATGGAAGCAGCTGAGCGACTTGTCTTTCTGGACACTGAAACGACAGGCCTTGATGCCCGCTCGGGACATCGCATCATTGAGGTTGCTGGCATAGAAGCTGTCGGTCGCGATCTAACGGGCCGACACCTGCACTTTTATCTTGACCCAGAACGGGAGATCGACGCAGGCGCGACGGCCGTGCACGGCTACACCTGGGACGACCTGCGTGGCAAACCCAAGTTCGCGACCATCGTTCACGAACTGCTGGCCTTTCTGGTTGGGGCGAGCGTCGTCATACATAACGCGCCATTCGATGTATCGTTCCTGAATCACGAACTTGCGCGCTTGCGCATGCCGTCGCTGTCAAGCCTGGATCTGGTCATTGTTGACTCCCTCGCGCTAGCCAAGGAAAAGTTCCCCGGCAAGCGCAATTCACTGGATGCTCTTTGCGATCGTCTCGGAGTGGATAACTCACAGCGCAATCTGCATGGTGCCTTGCTGGATGCAAGGCTCCTTGCGGAGGTGTACTTCGGCCTGACACGTGGCCAGGGCGCCTTTGAAATGGAGCTCCCCGCACAGGTGCCGTCACTGGCGATTGATAACGGTACCGCCGACAGCGTGCCAGCGACGATTCATCCTGTCCTTTTGGAACCCGCCGTGCTGGATACGCACCGTGACTATCTCGGGCGCCTCGCCAAACAGTCTGGCGTCGAACGGCCTTGGGGTTAGCCGTACGATGGCAGAGCTATTGGCCATTGCGTGATGCGCTAATGCATGTGTCGGCCGGCACGGTCGGGCGATCACCAATGCAGACGGCCCTGTTTGCAGCGCTTCAGATGATTTCCTCGCATGTCGGCGCCGAATTCCCGTGAAATCAAGTGTAGTTATCGCCAAGTCAAGTTTCAGCGTTTCCTGGTCCTTTGCCTGCAGAGCCTGCCTGGCAGCCCCCGACCTCTGGCGCAAGTCGCAGCCTGTGAGCCGTCTAGAATTTTGGATCCGGAAGCAAGAAAGCCCGACACCTTGTTCGTGGGCAGTTTCTACCGGATCCACCATCGCGAGGACTGACCTTGGACTATTTGATTCGCATACTGAACGCGAAGGTGTACGACGTCGCTGTTGAGACATCGTTGACCAACGCGCGACTGCTCTCAGAGCGTCTGGGTAACAACGTGCTGATCAAACGGGAGGACGAGCAACCCGTGTTCTCCTTCAAGCTGCGCGGCGCCTACAACAAGATGGCTCACCTGTCGGCGGCGCAGTTGGCCAAGGGAGTCGTTGCTGCGAGTAGCGGCAATCATGCGCAGGGCGTGGCGTTGGCGGCCCAGAAACTTGGCACCGAGGCCACCATCGTAATGCCGCGGACCACGCCAGCCATCAAGGTTGACGCGGTAAAGGCACGCGGGGCAAAGGTGGTGCTACACGGCGAATCTTATTCCGATTCATATGAGCACGCCCAGAAGCTGGTCAAGAAGGGTAACAAGGCATTCATCCATCCCTACGATGATCCGGACGTCATCGCCGGACAGGGAACCATCGGCATGGAAATCCTCCGGCAGCACCAGGGCGATATCGATGCAATTTTTGTTGCTGTTGGTGGCGGTGGTCTGATTTCCGGGATCGCAGCGTACGTCAAGGCGGTGCGCCCCAAGACTAAAGTAATTGCGGTACAGCCAACCGACTCTGCAGCAATGGTCGAGTCGTTGCGAGCCGGCCGCAGGGTGACGTTGCCAACGGTAGGGCTGTTTGCGGACGCGATCGCCGTCAAGCAGGTTGGCAGCGAGACATTCCGGTTGTGTCAGCAGTATGTCGACGACACCGTGCTGGTGAGCACGGATGAGATTTGCGCGGCGATCAAGGACGTTTACACGGACTGCCGGTCAATTCTGGAGCCTGGCGGCGCAGCCGCGATCGCAGGCATGAAAAAATACGCTGAAAAGCACCGCTACCGCGGCAAGACCCTGGTCGCAGTCGCCTGCGGGTCCAACATGAACTTTGACCGCCTCCGCTTCGTAGCGGAGCGTGCTGTCATTGGCGAAGCCCGCGAAGCGGTATTGGCCGTAACGCTGCCCGAGAAAGCAGGCAGCTTTCGGGCATTTTGCGAAGTGCTGGGGCCCCGTTCGGTAACCGAGTTCAACTATCGGTACGCTGGCGGCACCCAAGCTCATGTCTTTGTTGGGGTCGAGCTGTCGCACAAGCGCGAGACCGCCAGCCTCATTCGCGATTTCAAACGGGCCGGTATCGCGGCTGTTGACTTGACCGACAATGAAATGGCCAAACTGCATGTTCGCCACCTCGTTGGCGGGCACGCCCCCGGAGCCGTGGGTGAGCGGCTTTTTCGATTTGACTTTCCAGAGCGACCGGGGGCGCTGGCGCAATTTTTGCGCGTGATGAATGGCGACTGGAATATCACGTTGTTTCACTACCGGAATCACGGTTCGGATATCGGACGCGTACTGGCAGGTATCCAAGTGCCGGAGCGCGATGCGCCGGAACTTGAACGGTTCTTGAATCGCATAGTCGAGCTGGGATATGCATGGATAGAAGAGACGCAAAACGTCGCATACCGACTCTTTCTGGGCCTCAATCAGGGCTGAAACGACGGTCGGTTCAGGGCGATTCAATTGGCGGAATGGGACGCGACCAAGTCATCATGACAGTTGCATCACACCTACAACCTACAGAAAAGTCGCAGAAAAAGGCGCCGGTTCGATGCAAATTTGATCGAGGCGTGGCAAACTGCACCTCACTGTTTTTACTCTGGCAGCATGCACATGCAGGCGACAGGCGCTAACGCGGAACCGTCCGAAGTGGACGGACTCAAGGTAATGGTCATTGACGACAGCAACACCATTCGTCGCAGCGCCGAGATCTTCCTGTTGCAGGCGGGATGTCAGGTTATTCTTGCCGAGGATGGTTTCGATGCGCTGGCAAAAATCGCCGACCATCGACCTGATGTCATCTTCGTCGATATCATGATGCCGCGCCTTGATGGCTATCTGACATGTGCGCTGATCAAGAAGAACGCGAAATTCAAATCCACCCCGGTGGTCATGCTCTCTTCAAAAGACGGGCTTTTTGATCGCGCAAGAGGGCGTATGGTCGGCTCCGATCAGTACCTGACCAAGCCTTTTACCAAGGAGAGCCTCATTTCGGCGGTGGCGTCTTTCGCGGGCCGCGAACGAGCCAATTAGCTAGGAAACACCATGCCTGTGAAGAAAGTTCTTGTTGTTGACGATTCTCCAACCGAGCGCCATGCGCTGTCAGAAATCCTGCGTCGTGCCGGCTATGAAGTCAACACCTGCGACAGCGGCGAAGAGGCGGTTGCCCAGTCCAAGGTTTTGCTGCCCGATCTGATTCTGATGGACGTTGTCATGCCGGGCCTCAACGGCTTCCAGGCCACCCGAGTGATAGCGCGGGATGACGCGACCAAACACATCCCGGTGATCATCTGCACCACGAAGAGTCAGGAGACCGACAAGATCTGGGGGTTGCGGCAGGGGGCGCGCGACTACATTGTCAAGCCGATCGATGCCAATGATCTGCTGGACAAGATTGCGCGCCTTGACGGCTAGCAACAGTCTTCCGCGAAATCCGGCGCCGCGCCGGAGCGGGCAATCGTCGAAGGGGGAGCGCTAAGTGGCGCGAGATCGAAATCGGCTGCGGGATTTTCAGGAAGCGCTGGCGATGCGTTTGCGCCAGGCCGCCGAATTGCCGCAGCGGCAATCGCGTCTGGCCGTACAGGTCGGCGATCGGGGGTTCTTGCTTAACCTGGATGATGTTTCCGAGGTCTCGCCGGTAGGTTCGGTCACGCCGGTGCCGCTGACGCAGCCCTGGTTTCTCGGGGTCACGAACGTGCGGGGCACGCTATACGCGGTTACGGACTTTGCTCTGTGGTTGGGCCTGCACCTCACATCTGACATTGCCGCCAAGCGGCTGATTTTGCTTGGGCAGCGTCTTGGCAAAGTTAGGGCGGGACTGATCGTGACGCGGGTCGTTGGGCTGCGCCTGCTTGACGAGATGCGCGCTGGTGAGACGCCGCTTACCCGAGCGTGGGAAAGCGCCGCCTGGGTGGACAGGGATGGTACGAGTTGGACCGAGGTTGATCTGGAGCGGCTTGCCTCAGATGCTGAGTTTTTGCAGGTCGTTCGCTGAATAATTTATGGGATAGGGGCTATGAAGCTAAAGTTGGGTAAAGTCTTCAAGGGCAAAGGCTCGGCGCCGGCAGCCGACATACCGACTGTTGTTGCAGCGCCGCTGGCGGGCGACACGGGCATGGCGAGCGCCTACGATCCGACTCGCGCTGTGTCAGTGGTCGAGCAGTTGCGTGCGGCTGCCCGTGGCGGCAAGGCGGTGCGGCAATTGCCATTGATTGGCCACTTGTCAACCGCGAAGCAGTTTCAGTACCTCGCGGCGGCGTTGGCGACCAGTTTCGTGCTGATGCTGATCCTGTTCGGTCTGTACGCGATCGAGGCACGCAAAAACGGCGCCCAGAAAGAGGCCGCAACCGAGATGCAGATGCTGGCCCAGCGTCTGGCCCGCGGTGGCGCACAGTCGGAAATGGGTGGTGCAGCTGGTTTTGATGTACTGCAGTCGAGCCGTGAGCAGTTCCGGAGCAACCTGAAGGCACTCTCGTCTGGCGGCGAGTATCGCGGCGTTTCGGTGAGCGAGCCGCAGTCTGAAGCCGTGCGAACCGCAGTAACCGAATTGGAAAAGCGCTGGACGCTCGTTGACGGCAAAGTGGACGAACTGGTAGCCGCTCGTGCGATCCTGACTTCGCTGTCACAAGCTGTAAGTAACGTGAACCAGGGCAATCAGGGTCTGCTGGAGCTTGCAGAGCAACTGGCCACTCAGCTTTCGTCCGGCAGTGGCCGCGAAATCGCACTCGCGAACAATCTGGTGATGCTCACCCAGCGCATCGCCAAGAACGCCAATGCGCTGGTCGGCGATGAAGTGGATTCCGACGTGGCGTTCCTGCTCGGCAAAGATACAGCGACGTTCCGTGACATTGTGAATGGTCTGCTGCAGGGCAGCGACGCGCTCCGCGTCAGTGCCATTCGCGATGGTGAGGCCCGACAGACATTGACTGAGCTGGGGTCCCGATTCCAAGAGACGGAGAAGCGTCTTGTCGAGGTATTGCGGGCCATGCCCAGGCTGCTCGCCGGCAAGCAGGCAGCCAAAGTGATTACTGTGGAAGCCGAGCCACTGATGGCAGGCGCCAAAAATCTCTCGAACGCCTATGAAGGCGCTGGCAACACGGCAAACTTTGCACTCTACCTCGCAGCGGCGCTCGGACTTCTTTCGCTGTTGCTCGGCGCAGCGCTGGGTTACTTGTTCCTCAACGAAGCGCGTGTTCGAGCTGCTGAAAACGAACGTGAGAACCAGCGTAACCAGGAAGCCATTCTGCGCCTGCTGAACGAAATGGGAACCCTGGCCGACGGCGATCTGACGGTCAAGGCGAGCGTTACCGAAGATGTGACGGGGGCAATTGCCGACTCGATCAACTTCACTGTTGACGAGCTGCGCAAGGTGGTGTCGGACATCAATGCGACGACCGGTGAGGTTGCCGGCGCAACCCAGGCTGCACAGGCCATTTCGCAACGCCTCTATCAAGCGTCGCAACGGCAATCTGGCGAGATCCAGCGCTCCAGTGCGCTGGTACTTCAGATGGCACAGTCGATTAACGAGGTGTCAGCCTCCGCGACACAAGGCGCGAAAGTGGCCGAGCAGTCCTTGAATGTGGCGGAAAAGGGTTCCCTGGCGGTGCAAAACCAGATCGCAGGCATGAATGAGATCCGGGCGCAAATTCAGGAAAGCTCCAAGCGCATCAAACGTCTGGGTGAAAGCTCTCAGGAGATCGGTGAAATCGTGGAGCTGATTTCCGACATTACCGAACAGACAAACGTGCTGGCTCTCAACGCCGCCATCCAGGCAGCATCGGCCGGTGAGGCGGGTCGCGGCTTCACGGTGGTTGCGGAAGAGGTGCAGCGACTGGCGGAACGTTCTGCCGAGGCGACCAAGCAGATTGAAGCGCTGGTGCGGGCGATTCAGGCCGACACTCAGGACGCCGTGAACGCTATGGAAAAAACCACTCAGGGGGTGGTTGAAGGTACCCGCCTGTCAGACGCTGCCGGTCAGGCGCTGTCAGAAATCAGTCGAGTTTCGCGCGATCTCGCCAGTCTTGTGGGCAACATCTCAGTGCAAACGCAAACGCAGTCGGCGTCGGTGTCAGAAGTGACGCGCGGCATGCAGGACATTCTGGCGGTGACCGAGGAAACCTCTCGCGGCACGCAGCAAACCAACGTCTCCATTGAAGAACTGGGCCGACTGGCGCAAACGCTGCGTAGCTCGGTGGCAGGCTTCAAGGTGTAATCGGACGGGATCGGCGAACCGTGGCAATTGACATCCCGCTCGAACTCGACAGTGGCCCCATCACATGGGTGAAGGCGGAGATCGATAGCGCGCTTTACCGCGCCCTGGAGAGCATAGAAAAGTTGCGCTCCGCCCCTTCGGCGGAGTTGCGCAATGCCGTACGTTCAGATTTGCACCAGGTCGCGGGCGCCTTCGAGCTGGTCGGCATTGAAGGCCTGGCGGTCTTGGTGCAGGAATTTGAACGCCACTTCAGCAGCGACGTCGAGTCCGTGCCCAAAGAGGCGCTGGATCTTGTCGATCGAGGCTGCCGGCGGCTTCTGTCTCATCTGAAGGAAATGGCCAGCGGTTCACCGCCGGTGCCGCTTCGCTTTATTCCCGAATATCTGGCGCTGGGCAAGCTGCGCAACGCGAAGTACGGCCCCGCCGACCTGTTTTTCCCGGACTTGTCCCGGCGACCGGCGCGCGTTCAGGATGCTGCACCGCCCGAACCGTCACGGATGCCGGCATTTCTGCTTCGGCAGCGTCGTGACTTCCAGCAGGGCTTGCTGCAGTGGCTGCGTGGCAGCGAGGCTGGCCTTGACCAGATGCGCCGCGTCATCTCGGATATCGAGGCGGCCTATCCTCTGCCGTCGCAACGTTCGTTCTGGTGGTCGGCCCACGCGCTGGTGGTGGCAACGCAGACCGGCATGGTGGAGCCATCCACCGCGCTCAAGCAACTGCTTGCCCGCATAGACCTGCAGGTGCGTCGCTTTGTCGAGGGGTCCACGCGTGTCGCGGACCGCCTGCGCCGTGAAGTGCTCTATCACGTTGCCCGTGCGCGCAACGGCAACCCGCTGGTTGACGAAGTCAAGAATCTGTACGAACTTGATGTTCTGGTGCCGAAGCGCGTGCCGCGCGAGATTGATGTGGTTGCGTTGCAACCGGCAATCAATGCACTCGGCGCCATCGTTGGTCGTTGCAAGGATGCCTGGACCAGCCTTAACGCGGGTCGCGGCAATGCCTTTACGAAGTTGCGCGAAGCCACCGGTGAATTGCCGGCCGCATGCGACGCACTGCACATGCCGGAGTTCTCAAGTCTCGGTCGCGGCATCGCCAACGCTGCGATGTCGGTCGGTGAGGGCAAGGTAATCGGCGATGACCTTTCCATTGAGTTCGCGACCAGCCTGATCCTGATCGAGACGGCGCTCGAGCACATTGCGGCGTTGCCGTCGTCGTTCCGGACGCAGGTTGATCGTGCCCTGCAGCGGCTCCACTACGCTACGACAAACGCCCCGATTCCGGTCGAACTGCGTGCTGAGAACGAAGACAACTCGCTTACCCGTCTTGCCCAGGAGCGGCAGACGATTTCGCAAGTTGCGAAGGAAATCCGCGCCAACATGCGGCTCGTCGAACAGGCGCTGGATGCGGTGTTCCGTGACCGCAGTGCGACTGATGAACTCAAGCCTTTGCCTGCCTTGCTGGGTCAGGTATCCGGCGCGATGCGCATGCTTGGCTGGAACGATGCCAATGAGCTGCTCACCAAGACATCGGATCGGTTGATTGATTCAGTTCGCAACGAAGCCGAACTGAGTTCGCAGGACATTGATTCGCTGGCAGACGTGCTGGCCGGTTTGAGTTTCTACATCGATGTTCGCGAGCGTCGCGACCGTGATGCCGACGAGATTCTTGCTGGTCTGAAGCGTCGCTTTCTCGGTGAGGGAGCTGCTGCCTCCGACACCGCAGAAGATGACAGTGTTGAGGCCTCCCTGGCGGAACGTCAACGCATGTTGCGTCCTCTGGCGCGGGCGATCAACGATCAGCCTGACCAGTCGGCGCTGCGCGAAACCCTGCGCTCCACGCTGCAGGGAGTGCGTCAGGACGCAGAACTCCTCTCCGACCCGGGCTTGTCGCACGCGTCCAGCGAAGCCCTGCGCCTGCTTGACAGCAATGACGCGCAGTCGGCAGATTTGAGCGCCGCTGTTGCCGCCGTTGCTGCGGTAGTGGGAGGCAGTGCCGAGGTGCCGCCGACGTCGGCAGAAACGTCGAGGTTGGTGGAGTCGCAACCGGAAGAGCGCGACAGTGCGCTGCTGGACATCTTCGTTGAAGAGGCGACCGAGGTTGCTGCCGCTGTCCGCACCAACTACGCTGAACTGCAGGCCCATCATGGTCGTCGTGACGTGTTGGTGGATATCCGGCGGGCCTTTCATACGCTTAAGGGTAGTGGCCGGATGGTTGGTCAGACCGATCTGGCAGAGGTTGCCTGGCGTGTCGAGCGGGTACTGAACGGCACGCTGGAAGAGGAGCGTCCGGCGACGGAAGCCGAACTGCGCCTGATCGGTGTCGCTGCGGACAAATTCACGGCCTGGATCGATGCACTTCAGGACAAGCGTGCAGTAACCGTAGACGTGGATGCGCTTGATGAATTGATTGCGCAATGTGGGCACAAGCCGCCGGCAGCTGCCGCGGCACCGGACGTTTCGCGTGTTGTCGAACCGACTGTCAGTGCGGCGCAGGAGCACTTGCCGGAGGTAGCGGCCGCTGCCACACACGTCGATCTCGACGCGTTGCTGATGACGGCCAAACCGCCTGTTGCGCACGAAGAGCCGCTGCACGATTCTCTGCTGCCGTTGATCGAGGTCACCGCACTTGAAGAGCCTGAGCCGGCGGTTGAACCCATCGATCACAGTAGCGTTTCCCTGCCTCTCGACGGGCAGGATGATGATTTGCAGGTGCTCGGCGTAACGGTTTCCCGAGCCCTGTTCGCAATACTCACAGACGAAACCCGCGTCCACCTGCAGACGCTCGAGTACGAACTGACGCTGATGCAGTTCGATACCGCGCTGCCGCCCAGTGATGCGATGGTGCGCGCCAGTCACACTTTGTGTGGCATTCACCGTACCGCAGGATTTCTCGAGATCGGCGATTTCGCCGGGCTGCTCGAGGGGGCACTGATGGCGGTTCGCCGCGCCGGGCGTACATCGCAGTCGGTAGGCGTCTTCGCGACGGCGATTCAGTGCCTGCGCACGGCCACCCTGCGTCTGCAGGCGCAGTCACGCTTGTCACCGGAGGAGCTGGCCGACCAGATCCGGACGCGTGCACAGTTGCAGTCGTTGATTGCGGAGACCGGTAGTCGCGACCTCGGCGTCGAGGTCGAATTGATTGAGCAGACGCATGCGGAGGAGCAGGCGCTTGCTACGTTCGCGCCCGAGCCGGTACCCGCGACGGTCACACTGGATTTTGCCGCTGAGCCGCCTGCAGCCAGTACAACCGAGGCAGCCGTCGCCGCTTCTCCGGCAGTCAGCCCCGATGCGCTACTACCCGCCGAGGTTGAAGTGCCGGAGCCGGCATCTGCCTCGATCGAACTGGCTCTGCCCGCCGTTGCCACTGCGGCCGCAGCAGTAACTGCGGCCACGCTGGTAGCGCCGATCGTTGCATCGCCGTCGGCGGTTACACCGCCCGAGCGGACTTTGGTCCCGGAGCTCAGTCAGCCAAGCGTTGCTCCCACATTGGAGTCGCCAGAACCACCGGCGGTTGTTGTCACAGTTTCTGAGAACGTTCAGGCCGCGGCGCCGACAGGTGTCAGCGTCCGCGTGGCAACGCCTTCACTGACGGTGACCGAGCTTGCGCCCGAGCAGCGGCTGGCAGCACCCGCACGGGCGGCCCCCAAAGTCGTGGAAGACCCGCTGTCCGAGATTCGCGACGACATCGACGAGCAGGTCCTGCCGATATTCCTCGAGGAAGCGCAGGAGCTCTATCCGAAGGCGAGCGAACAGGTAACCGGCTGGCGACGCAGCCCGCAGGACGGAAGCTTCTCCGACGGTCTCAAGCGCACGCTGCACACACTCAAGGGTAGCGCCCGCATGGCTGGCGCGATGCGCCTTGGTGAGCTCGCACACAATTTTGAGACACGTCTGGTTGACGTCTCCGGCGTTCCGACGGCATCTGTATTCGATAGTTTCGACGAATATCTAGACGATATCGCCTACCTGCTTGAACGCCTGACACGTGGGGAGAAGGACGTTGTCCTGCCACGCTACCAGCCCAAGGCTGACGAGGCGGTAGCAGCGGTTGATGAGATCAACGTGGCCGAGCCGGTTGTCGCAACCGAAGCGGCTGCGGCGACCGACAGCGTTGCGGAAGTGACGACGACTGTCGCCGCCAAACCGTCCGTTGCGGAAATTGCCCAGCGATTGGCGTCACGCCCGGCGGCAGCGGCGCCGGCAGCAGCGCCGGTTACCCCGGATGCGACCGCGTTCCTGCGCGTTCGCAGCGACTCCGTTGAGCAACTGTCTGACGAGGCTGGCGAAATCTCGATTGCACGGTCGCGTATCGAAGCCGAAATGCGCAATCTCAAGGGTGGGTTGCTCGACCTCACGGCATCGGTGGTCCGTTTGCGTGGGCAATTGCGTGAAATCGAAATTCAGGGCGAGTCGCAAATTCAGTCGCGCCTCGATCAGGAGTCGCAGTTTGATCCGCTGGAGTTCGATCGCTACACGCGATTCCAGGAGCTGACCCGCGGTCTCGCCGAAGGTGTGAACGACGTTGCCACCGTGCAACAGAGCTTGCTCAAGAACCTTGCCGACGCGGAAAACGCGCTGTCGACACAAACCCGCTTGTCACGTTCGGTACAGCTGCGCCTGCAAACGCTGCGTACAGTGCCATTCACCAACGTTTCGGATCGACTCTATCGCACCCTGCGGCAGACTGCGAAAGACCTGAAGAAACGCGCCAACCTGGATATTCGTGGCGGACGAATCGAGGTGGACCGTAGCGTGCTGGAGCGCCTGACGCCGGTGCTGGAGCACTTGGTGCGTAACGCGCTGGCGCATGGCATCGAACCCGAGCTGGTCCGCCAAAGTCGCGGCAAACCGGAAATTGGCGAAATAACGCTGACCGTACGTCAGCAGGGCAATGAAGTCGCCATCTCGCTCGCCGATGATGGTGGCGGCATCCCGCTTGACAAGGTGCGCGACCGGGCTGTTGCTCACGGCCTGATTGGTGCCGACGATGCTGTTGCGGAGTCGCAGCTGCTGGAGTTCATCTTCCAGCCCGGGTTCTCGACTGCAGATGTCGTGACCGCCGTCGCAGGACGTGGCGTTGGCATGGACGTGGTGCGCAACGAGGTCACCGCACTCGGCGGTCGCGTCGAGGCGCATACGGTGACTGGCGTCGGGACGACCTTCACACTGTCGGTGCCGCTGACGCTGGCGGTCACGCAGGTGTTGCTGGTCGGCGTTGGCAAGGCGGTATTTGGTATCCCGTCGTCCATCATTGATCAGGTGCGGCAGATTCCGACGCGCGAGCGCATCGCTGCAGCGAGCAGTGGTGTCTTGCAACATGCGGGTCAGGCGGTTACTTACCGGTCACTCGGCGCCCTGACCCGTGTGCCCCACGACACTTCCGACCAGCGCACGGCGCCTGTCATGGTGCTGCGTTCCGGCGATTTGATGGCTGCGGTTGAGGTTGATCGCATCATCGGCAACCAGGAAGTGGTCGCCAAGCCCTATGGGCCGCAGATGGCTCGTGTGCCGGGTCTTGCGGGGCTGACCGTGCTCGCGGACGGCACCATTACGCTGCTGCTGAACCCGATCAATCTGGTGCTCAGCCAGGAAACCGAGGCTGCACGCCGTCCGCAGCCGGTGGCGGTGCCCGCAGTCACTACTGCGGCACCATCACTGGCGCCGATCGTGGCGGAGGTTGTGGCTCCCGTTGCCGCGGAAATTCCGGCAGTGGCAGCCCCAGTGCCGGCGCTCGAATCACCTGCCACAGCCGATCATGTGGCTGTGCCGGCGCCAGCACCGGTCGTGCAGCAAACGCCTGTGGTAGAGGCGGAACCCGTTGCGGCAGTACCTGTCGCGGCAGCGGCAGCGCCCGTCGCACCGGTGTATGTGCCACCGCCTGTGGTCGCCCCGGCGGAACCGCGAGTTCCGATGGTGCTGGTGGTCGACGACTCGCTGACGGTGCGCAAGATCACCACCCGCCTGCTCGAGCGTGAGGGCTATCGCGCGCTGACGGCGAAGGACGGTCTCGACGCGCTGCAGGTGCTTGCCGACAACAATCCGGATGTGATCCTGCTCGACATCGAAATGCCACGCATGGATGGTTTCGAGTTCACCAAGACGCTCAAGGCGGACAACCGGCAGAGCGACATCCCGATCATCATGATCACGTCGCGCACTGCGGAAAAGCATCGCAGCCACGCGATGGAGCTGGGCGTCAACGAGTACCTTGGCAAGCCGTATCAGGACGACCAGTTGCTGGCGCTGATCGCGAAGTACGCCGGCAAACCGGCGTAACAAGGCCGGCCTGGGCTGAAGATGGAAGCCGGCCTGTAGGCCGGGTTCTGTCGGCGGCCGGTGTGACCCGGTTCGCCGCAGCAGTCATTCCTCTAGGCCCACCGTTGCCGGTGGGCTCAAGCTACCTACCCGCACGCTCCGACGAGCCGCCTTGGGTGAGCGATTGCTCGCTCACGGCGCATGCCTATTTGGTATTGCTCCGGGTAGAGGTTGCCGCGTTTCACCGTAACTGAATACGCTCGTCTCTGTGGCCCTGGTCCTCGCCTTATGCCTTGCGGTTTTCGGCGGACGGCCGTTAGCCGTTACCCTGCTCTATGGAGCCCGGACCTTCCTCCCGTCACTTGCGTGACCAGCGACTGCCCAGCCGGCTTCCGCAGCAATTATCCCGCATCTGCGAGTGGCGACGACAGGTGCGGATGCAACCAGAACGAGCAGCAGCTTTCAGCATAAAAGCCCGTCCCGATTGGGCTAAGAGCCATAAAACACGAAAAGTCGAAATTTAGTCAATCCCGCCATTGAGCCCAAATTCGATAAGGCTTTCAGAGAAAAGCTGTTGCCAACCGAAAGCGCAACTCACTCCGGTTTCGCGCCTGCCTTGACCCAGGCACCAAGCTTGTCGCGCTCACTGTCCGTCATCTGGGTTGAGTTGGCCATCGGCATCACCCGCGCAACCACCGCCTGCTGGTACATCGCCTGGGCGTTCTTGATGATCAGTTCGGGGGTGTGAAGCTGAATGTTCTTTGAGAATACCTGCGCGTTATGACACATCTGGCAACGCTGCTCGACAATCACCTTGACCTCGGCGAACTTTGGCGTTGCCGCCTCGCCGCTCGTCGATGACCGCGGTGACGGAGCGATCCAGATGGCGACCGCTGCCAGCAACGCTGCACCCATCGCGAAGAACTTGTAGTCGCGCTTGCCCTTGTGCTTGAGCACGAAGAATTGCCGGATCAGCGCACCGGCCAGCATGATGAGCGCCAGCACCAGCCAGTTGTTTGGCGCGCTATAGGTCATGCTGTAATGGTTCGAAAGCATCGCGAACAGAACCGGCAGCGTGAAATAGGTGTTGTGCACGCTGCGCTGCTTGGCGCGCATCGGGTGCATCGGGTCGGGCTTCTGCCCGGCCTTCATCGCCGCGACCGTCTTCTTCTGGCCCGGAATGATCACCATTAGCACATTCGCGCTCATTGCAGTCGCCAGCATCGCACCGGTGAGCAGGAACGCGGCGCGGCCGGCAAACAGATGACAGGCGATGAAGGTGGCTGCAATCACGTAAACGAACACCAGTACGCCGACGATCAGATCACCGTTCTTGCGCTGGCCAAACGCGCGGCAGATGCCGTCGTAGACCACCCAGCCCATCACCAGATAGACGAGCGAGGCGACAATCGCCGCCGCCGATGAATCCCACGCGAAGACATTCTTGTCGATCAGGAAAGTCTGCGCGTTGAACAGGTAGAGCACGACGAACAGCGCAAAACCGCTCATCCACGTCCAGTAGCTCTCCCAGTAGAACCAGTGCAGGTGCTCGGGCAACTGTTTCGGCGCGACCATGTACTTCTGCGGGTTGTAAAAGCCGCCGCCGTGCACGGCCCACAGCTCGCCGTCAACGCCCTTGTCCTTGAGATCCTGCGCCGCAGGCCTGACCAGGCTGTTGTCCAGCCAGACAAAGTAGAACGATGAGCCGATCCACGCGATGCCGGTGATCACGTGCAGCCAGCGCAGCAGCAGGTTCAGCCAGTCGCCGATGTAATTTTCCATAGTGCTTCGCAATGACGGGTGACGAATGACGAGTGACGAGACATGCGGGACTCGTCACTCGTCATTGGTCATTCGTCCTGTGCGAGCATGCGCACTAACTTCCCCGATAGGTCGAATAGGTCCACGGCGAACACACCAGCGGTACGTGATAGCTGCCACCATCTTCGGCGATGCCGAAGTCAATCGGCACCACGTCAACGAATGGCGGGTCGGGCAACGGCACGCCTTTGCTGCGGAAGTGCTCGCCAACGTGAAACACCAGCCGGTAGCGACCGCGCTTCACGTCCGCATCTTTCAGCAGCGGTGCGTCAGTACGGCCATCGGCATTGGTGCGCACGGTGACCAGCAGCTTCGGCGACGGCTCCATCGAGTAAAGCTCAATGAGCACATTGGCCGCCGGGCCACCGTGCACGGTGTCGAGGATGTGTGTTGAGAGCTTGCCCATCGCTATTCGGTGATGATGTCGAGCAGACGCAGGCGGGCGATCTCGCCGACCTGCATCAGGTTGTTGTTGAACTCCATGTCGCGAGTGTTCAGCAACCGCGACTTGATGGCGCCGAAGATCGCGCCCTGCGTGTTGTTGCGCGCCGCGATGATGAAAGGAAAACCAAACTTCTCGCGGTATCGCGCATTGAGTTCGCGCAGTTGCGTCACGTCTTCTGCGGTCATTGCCGAGAGCCCGGCGGCCGCCTGTTCCCGTGTTGACTCACTGGTGAGCGTGCCGGCGGCCGCCTCCTTGCCCGCCAGTTCCGGGTGGGCGTTGAGCAGCGCCAGTTTCTCTGCCGCAGACGCCGATTGCACGGTTGCAACCAGCGCCGCGTGGACGGCTGCTCGCGACGCGAAGCCAGCGACCGGCTTCGAGGCAAAGGCGCGCTCGGCGATCCATGACGAATGCTCATAGACCGCACCGAACGCGGCGGAGAAATCAGCGGGCGAGAACTGGTTGATTTGTTGCAGCGTGGGCATGAGCGAAGCTTAATCCTTGTGGCGTTGTGGGAGCGCGTCTGCCCGCGATAGCCAAAGCGGCATTCGCGGGCGAGCCCGCTCCAACAAGACGGGCGCGCTTAGTGAGAATCCGCCTGCTTGGCTGCCTCAACCGCTGCGCTGTCATCGCCACGCGCACCATTGAAGAACAGGTTGAGCAGCACAGCTGCCAGTGACGACAGCAGGATGCCGGATTCGATCAGCGGATGAATGTCGTGCGGCATCCACTGCTTGAAATTCGGCGCCACCAGCGGAATCATGCCGATACCAATCGACACTGCCACGATGAAGGCGTCGTAGCGGCTGTTCTTGAAGTCCACGTTGGCAAGGATGCGTATACCGGTGGCGGCCACCATGCCGAACATCACCAGCCCGGCGCCACCCAGCACCACCGTCGGCAGCGACTCCACCAATGCGGCGAGCTTCGGCAGCAAACCCAGCAGCACCAGAATGATGCCGCCCGCCACGCAGACGAAGCGCGAGCGCACACCGGTCACCGCAACAAGACCAACGTTCTGCGAAAAGCTGGTGTAGGGGAAGGTGTTGAAGATGCCACCAATCAGCGTGCCCAAGCCATCGGTGCGCAGCCCGGCAGCCAGCGCCTTCTGGTCCACCTTGCGGCCGGTCATTTCGCCAAGTGCCAGGAACATGCCGGTGGATTCGATCATCACCACAATCATCACCAGCGTCATGGTCAGGATCAGGATTGGGTCAAAGGTGGGCGTGGCGATCTCAAATGGCAGCACCATGTCGAAGAGCGGCGCTTTGACGACCTTGTCGAAATTCATCTTGCCGGTGATCGTGGCGACCACGCCGCCAATGACGATGCCGATCAACACCGCAATGTTCGAGACAAAGCCCCTGGCGAAGCGCGCAATCAGCAGGATCGATACCAGCACCAGCGCCGCGATCCCCACGCCCGCAAGCTCTGCATATTTCGGGTTGGGCACGCTCGGCGCCAGTGTCACGCCTTTTGGCAGCGCCGGCAGCGCGGAGCCGGGGGCGGAGGCTGCCGCAGTCACATCGGCCAGCCACTTGGCGTGATCGGGGTTGACCATTGACGGCGCGGTTGGCCCGACCGGATTGCCGAAAATCCAGTTGATGCCGATTCGCATCAGGCTAATGCCGATCACGGCGATGATCGTTCCCGTCACGACCGGTGGAAAAAAGCGCAGCATGCGACTGACGATCGGTGCGATCAACATGCTGATTACGCCCGCACCAATAATGGCGCCAAAGATCGCGCCCGCGCCCGCAAGCCCCGGATTGCTGCCCGCCATCGCCACCATCGGCGCAACGGACGCGAAAGTGACCCCCATCATGACCGGCAGGCGGACGCCAAGCCACTGCGTCGCACCCAGCGACTGAATCAGCGTGACGATGCCGCAACAAAACAGATCTGCCTGAATCAGCATGGTGACCTGCTCTGGCGTGAGCTTGAGCGCACGCCCGACGATCAGCGGCACCGCGACCGCGCCGGCATACATCACCAGCACGTGTTGCAGGCCAAGCGCACCGAGTCGGGGCAGTGGCAGCTTTTCATCCACCGGGTGGACAGCGGAATCGGACATCGTTTCCCTCCTTGCGATGACGTTCAATGGCAACCAGAGGCATGCGCGTGGCGCAACAATCATGCCATTCCGCTTCCGGTGCCGCGCGGCGATCAGCGCTCCTCCGCCAATCGCCAGCCTGGCCGTGCCCATGCCCCGTCGCGCCGGTGAAGACCGATGGCGAAGGGGACGCGAGCAAGCCAAGACGCAGGAGTCTAGAGTCAGCTCCAGGCCTTGGCTATAAGCGGTGGTCTATGAGGCCTATGGTGGACGAGAGCCAACACGCAGAGCTAGCGATAGCGGGACATCCAGCCGAGACCGGCCTCGGTATTGGTCTGCGGCCGGTATTCGCATCCCACCCAGCCGTCATAGCCAAGTGCGTCAATGTGCCGGAGTACCCAGTCATAGTTGATTTCACCGGTGCCGGGCTCGTGACGGCCGGGGTTGTCGGCGATCTGGATATGGCCGATGCGTCCGATTTGCGCGCTCAGTGTGGCGCCCAGTTCGCCCTCCATGCGCTGGGCGTGATAGACGTCGTACTGCAAAAACAGATTGTCCGAACCAACTTCGTCCATGATCGACAACGCTTCAGCCGTGCGATTGACAAAGTAGCCGGGGATGTCAAAGTGGTTGATCGGCTCCGTCACCAGCCGGATGCCCTCGCGCTTGCACTCGGCGGCAGCGTGGCGCAGATTGGCCACCATCGTGCGTCGCGCTGTGGCGGGGTCAACAGTGTCGGGGCGCCGTCCGGCAAGGCAGTTCACCCGTTCGCAGCCCAGTGCATGCGCATATTCAATGGCCCTGGCAACGCCATCGCGGAATTCAGCCTCTCGGCCCGGCAGACACGCGAGCCCCCGTTCACCTTGGTCCCAGTCACCCGCCGGCAGGTTGAAGAGCGCCTGCGTCAGCCCATTGGTCTTTAGAACCGCAGCGATCTCGCGGGCATCATAGGGGTAGGGCGCCATGTATTCCACTGCCCGAAAACCGGCGCGGGCGGCGGCCTCGAGACGCTCCATGAACGGCAGCTCCTGAAACAGGAAGGAGAGGTTGGCGGAGAATTTGGGCATGATGCTGACGGCGTGACTTGACGCGGCAAGTATGCCAAGAACCCGCACAATGCGACGGCCCTGGGCGGCGCGGCACAATAGCCCCCATAACCCGCGACCGCTAGGGGCGAGGCATCTC
Source organism: Casimicrobium huifangae (assembly GCF_009746125.1). NCBI lineage: Bacteria > Pseudomonadati > Pseudomonadota > Betaproteobacteria > Casimicrobiaceae > Casimicrobium > Casimicrobium huifangae. The sequence continues at coordinate 4,236,512 of NZ_CP041352.1, read as the reverse complement.
GCTCGCTAGACTGCGCGACTTGCATGCCCCAAACATCATGAGCTGGACTCCCGACTACCCCCGCGACCTCGTTGGCTACGGCCGCACGCCACCCCTTGCGCAATGGCCCAACCGCGCGCGGATCGCCATCAACTTCGTGCTGAACTACGAAGAGGGGGCGGAAAACTGTGTTCTGCACGGCGACGCGGCGTCCGAGACCTTCCTGTCGGAAATCAATGGTGCTGCCGCCTTCGAGGCGCGCCATCTGTCGATGGAGTCGATGTACGAGTACGGTTCTCGCGCCGGCCTGTGGCGCATCCTGCGTGAATTTGCAACGCGCAATCTGCCATTGACCGTCTTCGGCGTAGCGGCGGCACTGCAGCGGCATCGCGAAGCGACGGCCGCGTTCTGCGAACTCGGCCACGAAATTGCCTCGCACGGCCTGCGCTGGATTCATCACCAGCACATGGCGGAAAGTGAAGAACGCCGCCAGATTGCCGAGGCCACGCGCGTCATTCGTGAACTGACCGGTGGGCAATGGCCGTTTGGCTGGTACACCGGTCGTGACAGTCCGAATACCAAACGCCTCGTGCTTGAGCACGGTGGCTTTGAATACGACAGCGATCACTATGGCGATGACCTGCCGTTCTACCTGCCAGTCGCGATGGCCGATGGAGCCGTCAAACGGCAGCTCATCGTGCCCTATACGCTCGACGCCAACGACATGAAATTCTCGTCGGCCGCAGGTTTCGCCAACGGGCAGGATTTTGCGCAGTACCTGATCGACACCTTCGACGTGCTGTACGCCGAGGGCGAGGACCGGCCCAAGATGATGAGCGTGGGCATGCACTGCCGGCTGCTTGGCAAGCCGGCACGACTCAAGGGCTTGCAAAAGTTTCTTGATCACGTCGAAAAACACGACCGCGTCTGGGTGGCGCGCCGCATCGACATCGCGCGGCACTGGCGTGCGGTGCATCCAGACAAGCAGTAAGCGGAGACCCGGCATGAAATTCGGCCCCGACATTCTCAGGCAGGCGGACCTGCTGGCGACATTCAGCGAGGACGCGCCGCAAGTCACCCGCACCTACCTGTCGAAAGAACACAAGCAGGCGGGCGAGTACCTGATCGGCCTCATGCGGGACGCTGGCATGACCGCCGGTTTCGACGAACTCGGCAACATCGTTGGGCGCTACGAGGCGGGTGTGCCTTTCGCGCCGGTGGTGATGACCGGTTCACATCAGGACAGTGTCCGCAACGCCGGCAAGTACGACGGGCTATTCGGCATCCTCTCGCCGATTGCCTGCGTGCGCGAACTGCACCGCCAGGGCAAGCGGCTGCCCTACACGCTGGAAGTCGTTGGCTTCGGTGACGAGGAGGGCGTTCGCTTCCCGGCGACGCTGGTGGGTAGCCGCGCGATGGCAGGGCAGTTCGACCCGGCCTGGCTGGAACGCACCGACTCCAGCGGCGTCAGCATGCGGCAAGCGATCATTGACTTCGGCGGTGACCCTGACGCGTGGCAATCGCTCGATCGTCGCAATGGTGAGCACGGTGACGTGGTGGCGTTTGTCGAGTCGCATATCGAGCAGGGGCCAGTGCTGTTGAACGAGGGGCTGGCCGTGGGTGTGGTGACCGCGATTGCCGGCGCCACGCGCATGCGACTCAATGTCACCGGCCTCGCCGGCCACGCCGGCACCGTGCCCATGGGGGCGCGGCAGGACGCGCTGACCGCTGCTGCCGAGATGATCCTGCTGGTGGAACGCTATTGCACGGAGAACGCCGGGCTGGTCGGTACCGTCGGCAAGCTCACGGTCAAACCCGGCGCCATCAACGTCATTCCGCAGGATGTGGAGTTCACCATCGACGTGCGCTCAGGCACCGACAGCATTCGCACAGCAGCCGTCGCTGCGTTCAAGAGTGAGCTGCTGCGCATCGCAGCGCGACGCAACGTGCGGCTAGCCATTGAAACGCTTTACGACGAGCCTGCAGCATTGTGCGACCCTTCGCTGCAGAAGCAGTTCGAGGTGGCCATCGCCGCCCAGGGCATTGCGCCGCGCTATTTGCCCAGCGGCGCCGGGCACGACGCGATGGTCTTCCCGGCCGTAGCGCCAATGGCAATGCTCTTCATGCGCTGCGGCAACAACGGCATCAGTCACCATCCCGACGAGACGATCACGGCGGAGGATGCTGAAACCGCCACGCAGGTACTTCTGCACTTTTTTGAACACTACCAACCACCAGAATTCAAGGCAGACCGCGCGCAACGTGTGGACCGTGCCATCTGATTCGCTCTTATGACCATCGAAGCCACCCTCGCCCAGTTCATTGATTCCCACCACGCGGAGCAGATCGAATTTCTGCGTCAGATAGTGCGTGTGCCATCCGACACGCCGCCCGGCCATAACAATCCACCGGCAGAAAAAGCAGCCGAACTGCTGACTGCCAAGGGCTACAACGTTGAGCGCTTCGCGGTGCCCGAGCAGCGTGTGCGCGACTATGGCATGCAGTCGATCACCAACCTGATTGTGCGGCAGAAGTTCGGCACTGGCACCGGCCCGACCATTGCGCTTAATGCGCATGGCGATGTGGTGCCACCGGGCGAAGGCTGGTCGTTCGACCCCTACGGTGGCGAAGTCAGGGACGGCCGCATGTACGCCCGCGGCGTGGCCGTGAGCAAAAGCGACATCGCGGGCTTCACCTTTGCGCTGGACGCACTCAAGGCCGCAGAAAGAGCGGGCGCAAAACTCAATGGCAACGTTGAGCTGCACCTCACCTACGATGAGGAATTCGGTGGCCTGGCCGGCCCCGGCTATCTGCTGGAGCAAAAGGCGACGAAACCGGACTATGTCATCGGCGCCAGTTTCAGCTACACCATCGTCACCGCGCACAACGGTTGCCTGCAATTCGAAGTCACCGTGCACGGCACGGCGACGCACGGCTCGATGCCCGAAACCGGCCACGACGCCCTGCAGGCAGCTAACGCGATCCTGAACGCGATCTACGGCAAGCTGCCCGATCTCGCCAAGATCAAATCGAAAGTCCCCGGCATCAACACGCCCACGATGCTGGTCGGCCAGATCGCTGGCGGCACCAACACCAACGTAGTGCCCGGCAAAGTCGTCATGAAGATGGATCGCCGCCTGATCCCGGAGGAGAATCCGGCCGAGGTCGAGGCGCAAGTGCGCGCGATGATCGAAGGCGCCGTGGCGGGGCGTACCGGCATTCGCGTCGAGATCAAGCGTATCCTGCTGGCTAATGCGCTGAAGCCGCTGCCCGGCAACGCAAAGCTGGTCGCTGCCTTGCAGAAGCATGGTGAACGCATCATGGGTGAGCCGATTCCGGCGATTGGTGTGCCGCTTTACACCGATGCCCGTCTGTACGGCGAAGCTGGGATTCCGGTGGTGCTTTATGGCGCTGGCCCGCGCACGGTGCCGGAATCCAACGCAAAACGTGCCGATGAAAATCTGCTGCTCGAAGACTTGCGCAAGGCAACTCAAGTGGTTGCCTGCGCAGTGGCTGATTTGCTGTCCTGATCGCGGTCAGGCAGTCGCCTCATAGGCAACGTGGCCACCAGCGATAGTGGCCCGCACGACGCCGGGAAGCTCGTAGCCTACAAACGGTGAGTTCTTGCCGGCGCTTCGCAGTCCGGCCCGGGTAATCAGCCGGTAAGCGCCAGCGTCGAACACACAAATGTCGGCCGGCAGATCGGCGGCGATGCGCCCTGCCGGCAGCCCGGCAGCGGCAGCGGCGCGGTGCGTGATCCAGCCCAGTGCGTCGGTTAGCGGCACGCGGGAAGTTTCCGCCAGACGCAGCACCAGAGAAAGCAGCACCTCAAGACCCGATGCACCCGGCGCCGCCTCGGCAAATGGCAACTGCTTGGCATCATCCGGGCGGGGCGTATGATCGGAGACGACAGCATCAATGGTGCCGTCAATCACGCCGCTACGCAGCGCATCGCGGTCCCTTGCCGTACGCAAGGGGGGCGACAGCCGGAAGTTGGAATCGTAGTGTCCGATGTCGATGTCGATCAGATGCAAGTGGTTGATTGAGACGTCTGCTGTCACCGCGACGCCACGTGCCTTGGCGTCGCGGATCATCGCTACCGAATCTGCCGTCGAAACCCGGCAGACGTGCAGGCGGGCACCCGTTGCGCGTGCCAGCTCCAGATGGCTGGCCAGTGCTACCACTTCAGCACTGGACGGTATCCCGGCCAGACCGAGACGGGAAGCCACTTCACCTTCGTGCGCAACACCATTTCTGGCCAGATGCAAGTCCTCGGGCTGCAGCCACACCGCATAACCGAAGGTTGCGGCGTACTGCATCGCACGCATCAGGACCTGGGTGTCAGCAATCGCGCAATCGGCCTGCGAAAAGGCGATACAACCCGCCTGCGCGAGCTTCGACAGTTCTGCCAGTTGTGTACCGGCAAGCGCTCGCGTCAGCGCGCCCAGCGGGTAAAGGTGCGTGGCATGAAAGGATTGCGCCCGCAGTCGCAGCATGTCCACGAGGCCCGGTTCGTCAAGCACCGGGTCGGTGTCCGGCGAGCAGACCATGCTGGTAATGCCACCGGCCGAGGCGGCAGCGACTTCGGTCGCCAGCGTGCCGCGCTTGACGTGTACCGCCAGGTCGACCAGCCCCGGTGCGACGATGCAACCGTCGGCATTGATTTCGCGGTTGCTGTGCCAGTCAGTTGGCGCAGCGCCAATGCTGACAATTTTTCCTGCAGCAATGAACAAATCGGCCTGCTTGTCGAACGACGTGGCCGGGTCGACAACACGCCCTTTGCGAATTGCGATCTTCATCGGGTTGCTCCGGCAAGGATGGCCATGACTGCCATGCGCACGGCAATACCAAATGTCACCTGCGGCAGGATGACCGACTGTGTGCCATCGGCGACGGCGGAGTCAATCTCCACGCCACGATTCATTGGTCCGGGATGCAGCACGATCGCATCCGGCTTGGCGAGCGCCAGCTTTTGTGGCGTCAGTCCGTAGCGCGAAAAGTACTCACTGGCCGACGGCAGCAGCGCGCCGCTCATGCGCTCGTTCTGCAGCCGCAACATGGTGACGACATCGACGCCTCTGAGGCCCTCGTCCAGCGAGGTAAATACGCGCACGCCAAGGCGCTCAATGTCCGCGGGCAACAGCGTTCGTGGGCCGATGATGCGCAGCTCGGGCACCCCCAGCGTGGTCAGCGCATGAATCTGTGAACGCGCCACCCGCGAGTGCAGCACGTCGCCCACAATCGCCACCGTCAGGCGGGTGAAATCTTTCTTGTAGTGACGGATCGTGAATACATCCAGCAGGCCCTGCGTGGGGTGCTCGTGACGCCCGTCTCCGGCGTTAACGACATGCACATGTGGCGCCGCGTGCTGTGCGATCAGATGCGGTGCGCCGCTTTCGCTGTGGCGGACCACGAACATGTCGGCATGCATCGCGGTGAGGTTGGCGATGGTGTCAAGGATGGTCTCGCCCTTGTTGGTGCTTGATCGCGCGACGTCAAGACTCACGACGTCGGCCGACAGTCGCTTGGCGGCGATTTCGAAGGTAGTGCGTGTGCGCGTGGAATTCTCGAAGAAGATGTTGAAAATCGATTTGCCACGCAACAGCGGCACCACCTTGACTTCCCGCTCGTTGATGCCGACAAAACTCTCAGCCGTGTCGAGAATTCGCTCGATGATGCGCTTTGGCAAGCCCTCGATCGCGAGCAGGTGATGCAGATCGCCGTTGTCGTTGAGTTGCAGGTTTTTCTTCGACAGCATCAACGTGCTTTCCACGGTTCGGTTGTCAGGACAAACTTGCCGCTTTCGTCGCGATCTAGGGCAAGCATCAGGTCACGGGCCACGATGAGTGGCGCACCCACGTAGTCGGCAGCCACCGGAATCTCGCGACCGCCGCGGTCAACCAGTACCGCCAATTGCACCGAGGCCGGTCGGCCAAAGTCGAACAGCGTATTGATCGCTGCGCGTATGGAGCGCCCGGTGAACAGTACGTCATCGACCAGAACGATATGCGCATCCTGTACCGAAAACGGGATCTGCGTACTGCGGACGTTGGCCTTGAGGCCGCTGGTGGAGAGATCGTCGCGATAGAAGGAGACATCGACGTAGCCAACAGCGTGATCGCCGTCAAGCTCGGCCGCCAGGCGATCGGCCAGCCAGGCGCCGCCGGAATAAACGCCGACCAGTTTTGCGTCACGTGCGATGGCGGGCGCCATCTGCGCCTTCAACGCAGCAAATAACTGCTCGGCATCGGGAAGATTGTGATTGCTCATGGCTGTTCCCATTTTCAGTGAGCATTAGTGGCAGCAAGGCTGTCGATATCAATCGCACCCTCTGCAAAAAAACGGCGCAGAATCTGCGCCGCGGCTTCGGCATCGATGGCCTGCTTTCTGCGCTGCCCGGTCAGCTTGCCACCGGACAACAGTCTCGCCGCTTCCACGCTGGTGTAACGCTCGTCAACCAGAAGAGCGGGGCGCGAGAATCGGCCGCGCAATTGCCTGGCGAACTTCTCGCAGCGTGCCGTCATGGCGTGTGCCGCGCCATCGGGGTGTGTCGGGCGGCCAACGATGAAAGCGGACGGCTGCCACTCGGCCACCAGCGTGGCCACGGCTTCAAACCGTGCTTCGTCGTTGCTGGCGTCAATGGCTGTCAGCGCCCGCGCTGTCGTCGTCAGATCGTTTCCAATGGCGACTCCGATGCGTCGTTCGCCGAAGTCAAACGCGAGATAAGTGCGCGGACTCACGCGTGCCCTGCAATACCGGAAAGCGATAGACGCGAAATGCCGAGCCGGGCCACAGCAGCATCCAGCAGTGCTTCTGGCGCGGTTTCAAACAGCAGATCGGCGTCAGCCGGCACGGTGAGCCACGCGTTGGCGGCGATTTCCTCTTCGAGCTGGCCGGCACCCCAGCCAGCGTAGCCGAGCGTCAGCAACCACTCACGCGGCCCACCTCCCTGCGCAACAGCTTCCAGAATGTCCTTGGAGGTGGTCAGCGATAACTCGTCACTGACGACAATCGAGGAATTCCAGGAGCCGTGCGAGCGATGCAGTACGAAGCCATGCTCGACACTCACCGGGCCGCCGAAATGGACTTTGCGCTGCGATAACGCCAGGTCGGACACCTTGATCTCAATTTGTTCCAGCAGTGATTCCATGGTCAGATCGGTTGGCCGGTTGACGACCACACCCAGCGCACCGCGCTCATTGTGCTCGCACAAATAGGTCACCGTACCCTTGAAATTGGGGTCAACCATGGCGGGCATGGCGATCAGAAAATGACCGGCCAGACAACTGGATTCCATAGGCTCTATTCTACGTGCCGTTTCTCCCGCTTTTCCCCGCCGCTGGCGTCCGCTGCCCATGCAATATCGTTCCGCCCTGATGTGGTTTCGCCGCGACCTCCGCGCCTTCGACAACGCTGCATTGCACGCCGCCCTGGTGAATTCGGCACAAGTTCATTGCGTCTTTGTGTTCGACCGGGAAATACTTGACGGATTGCCAGATCGCCATGATCGGCGGGTAGAGTTCATTCACGCTGCCGTGGTTGAACTGCGGGCGGCGCTGGAGGTTGGCGGTGGCTCGCTCCACGTATTGCATGCTACGGCTGGTGACGCGATACCGGCATTGGCTGCGGAGCTCAATGTTGATGCCGTGTTCACCAATCATGACTATGAACCGTCTGCCTGTGCTCGCGATGGGCGCGTAGCCGCGCAGTTGCAGGCACAGGGCATCACCTTCGAAACGCGAAAGGATCAGGTCATCTTCGAAAAAGACGAGGTACTGACTGGCGCCGGCCGCTTCTTCTCGGTCTTTACACCTTACAAAAACGCGTGGCTAAGGCGACTGGAAGCGTTCTACGTCAAACCCTATCCAATCGAAAAGTACCAGTCGAAGCTGGCAAGGACATTGGAGCCCACTGCAGCGGCGATTCCAATGCTCGCCGAGCTGGGCTTTGAGTCAACCAATCTCCGTCAGCTGTCGTTGCCGACCGGCATGTCTGGCGGTGCCAGTCTGTTCGCCGAATTCCTGCAGCGCATAGACCGTTACGCCGATGCCCGTGACTTTCCGGGAATCAAGGGGCCGTCCTACCTTTCCACGCATCTGCGATTCGGCACGGTGTCGATCCGCAGTCTTGTCGCTGCTGCATGGCAACGCTGGCAGGAAGGCTCGCGCGGGGCCGAGATATGGCTTTCCGAGCTGATCTGGCGTGATTTTTACTTTCATGTCCTGCATCACAACCCGCAGGTGGTCACGCGGTCGTTCAAGCCGGAATACGACAACATTCGCTGGCAGAACGACCACGCGCAGTTTGCCGCGTGGTGCGAGGGACGAACCGGCTATCCGATCGTTGACGCCGCCATGCGCCAGCTCAACCAGACCGGCTACATGCACAACCGCCTGCGCATGATTGCCGCCAGCTTTCTGACCAAGGATCTGCTCGTCGACTGGCGCTGGGGAGAACGCTACTTCGCCGACAAATTAAATGACTACGACCTCGCCGCCAACAATGGCGGCTGGCAGTGGGCCGCATCCACCGGTTGCGATGCACAGCCTTACTTCCGCATTTTCAATCCGGTCAGCCAGAGCGAAAAATTTGATACCCAGGGCGCGTTCATCCGCAAGTATGTGCCGGAAGTCGCCGTGCTGTCCGACCGCGACATCCATGCCCCCTGGTTGACATCGCCGGTCGAGCAGCGGTCGCGAAATTTTGTGCCGGGCCAGAGCTACCCACTGCCGATTGTCGACCACGCTGCGGCACGTGCGCGAACGCTTGCCGAGTTCAAGCGGGTGCTCGGCAGCAAAGCCAGCGCCGGCGTCAGGATGGAGGAATGAAACTCCGATATGATGCGTCGCAGCAATTTTCCGATTCGAGGCCCCGGGCATGAAAACTCTTGAAAACCGTGTTGCGCTGGTGACTGGCTCGACCAGTGGTATCGGCCTGGCGATGGCGAGGCGTCTCGCGATGGCGGGTGCCGAAGTGGTGATGAACGGCTTTGGCGACCCGGCAGAAATCGACTGTCTACGCGAGGAGATCGCCGAATCGGCAAAAACTCGCGTGCATTTCGTGCCGGCAGACTTGTCGAAAGGGGCAGAAGCCCAGATGCTGGTGAAGCAGACCCTCGCGCTTTGTGGCCGCATTGACGTCCTGATCAACAACGCCGGAATCCAGCATGTGTCATCAATCCCGGATTTTCCGGACGACAAATGGGATGCCGTCATTGCCATCAACCTGTCGAGCGCGTTCCACACCAGCAAGATTGCCCTTGCCGACATGCAGAAGCGGGGTTGGGGTCGCATCATCAACGTGGCGTCGGCGCACGGGCTGGTAGCGTCGATCAACAAAAGCGCCTATGTTGCGTCCAAGCACGGCATCATCGGCCTGACCAAGGTAACGGCGCTGGAAAACGCAAAGACGCAGATTACCTGCAACGCGATTTGTCCCGGATGGGTCGATACCCCGCTAGTGCGCAAGCAGATCGAAGCGCGCGCCGCTGCGCAGGGCGTTTCGATTGACGATGCAACGCGGCAACTGGTCGGCGAGAAACAACCCAGCGAGCGCTTCGTGTCGCCGGAGCATCTTGCCGAGCTCGCCCTGTTTCTCACCACGGAAGCCGGCGGCTCCATCACCGGTAGCGCCTACACGATGGATGGTGGCTGGACGGCGCAGTAAACCCGGCCGCACGCGGTGCTGGCGGTGACGGGCAGATGAGCCGGCTGGTTCTCGACACCAACGTCCTTGTCTCGGCGCTGGTTTTCCGCGACTCGCGCCATCAACCACTGCGCGCCGCATGGCAGGCGGGCACACTGGCGCCGCTCTTGTCGGTCGGGACCTTCGGTGAACTGAAGCGGGTACTCACCTATCCGATGTTCAGGCTGGATGAGCCCGGCATCGCTGCGGCACTGGCAACGCTGGAGCCGTTCATCGAGTGGGTTGACATTGATGAAACGCTAGCCGCCACACTGCGTCGCTGCAGCGATCGTGACGACCAGAAATTTCTAGAAACGGCGCTGTGTGGCAATGCCGATGCGCTGTTGACCTACGACCGCGCATTGCTCAAGATGCGCCGCCGGATGCCCTTTCCGGTGTTACAGCCGGAACAGTGGCACGAGACTATTGCCGTGCAGTCTGGAACTTTGGCGTAGGCGCAGCAGGTCCGCAGCGCAACTGCGGCGCTGCGTCATGGTATGCCGCACGTTCTTGCCTAAATATCGGGCACGGCAGCCGCTATAATCATTTTCCACGTCGCGTTCCCCACCCCTGTTTTTCTGCACACATATGTTGCGCATCGGCCCCTATTCCCTCAAAAATCGGCTCGTGATCGCGCCGATGGCCGGGGTCACGGACCGTCCGTTCCGCAAGTTGTGCCGTGAACTGGGCGCGGGTTATGCGGTCAGCGAGATGGTCGCGTCCAAGCCTGACCTGTGGCAGACGCCCAAATCGATGCGCCGCATGAATCACGACGGCGAGCATGCGCCGATCGCGGTGCAGATCGCGGGCAACGATCCGGCGATGATGGCCGAGGCGGCGCAGTTCAACGTGTCGCGTGGCGCCCAGATCATCGACATCAACATGGGTTGCCCCAAGAAGAAGGTGTGCAAGGCCGATGCTGGTTCCGCTTTGCTGCGCGACGAGGCTCTCGTTGCGCGTATCCTCGAGGCGGTGGTCAATGCGGTCGAGGTGCCGGTCACGCTGAAGACGCGCACCGGCTGGAGCCCCGAGAACCGCAATGCCATTCGCATCGCGAAAATTGCCGAGAACGCCGGAATTCAGGCGCTAACGCTGCATGGTCGCACGCGTGCCTGCGACTTCGACGACGGCACCGTTGAGTATGACAGCATCCGTGACGTGAAGGCGAACGTCGGCATTCCGGTCATTGCCAATGGCGATATCGATTCACCACACAAGGCGAAAGCGGTGCTGGATTACACCGGGGCCGACGCAGTGATGATCGGGCGCGCGGCGCAAGGCCGACCGTGGATCTTTCGCGATACCGGATACTTTCTTGGGCACGGCAGCTTGCCGGCGGCACCGACAACGCAAGAGGTCGCTGCCCTGATGGACGCCCATCTGCAGGATCACTACGCGCTGTACGGCAACGATACCGGCGTGCGCAGCGCGCGCAAACACATTGGCTGGTACACCGAAGGTTTGCCGGGGGGCGAATCGTTTCGCGATGAACTCAACCAGCTGACCGAGGCTGACGCGCAACTGGCCGCCGTCCGCCGCTATTTTGCGCGCCTGGCCGATAGCCATGACACGCTGCCTTTGTCGCCTTACCCGGTGGCAGGCGTCGAAACTTTGCACTAGAAAAAACCGAATCGAGAGAACAACAACAATGAAACGACCCAAACTGAATGGTCACGCAGCGATTGCCGAGGCGGTCGGCAATTCGCTTAACGAATACCTGGAAAAGCTGGACGGCGAACCCGCCGACAACCTGTACGAGCTGGTGATTGGCAGTGTCGAGAAGACGCTGATCAGCGACGTGCTGACGCGCACCAAGGGCAATCAGTCGGAAGCGGCAGGGATGCTCGGCATCAATCGCAACACACTGCGTGCCAAGCTCGACAAGTACAAGATCAAACCCTATCAAGCGTAAGCTGCGGCGCGCGAACATCATGAACCGAAAAATTACCCGCGCACTGCTCTCCGTCTCTGACAAATCAGGTCTCCTCGAATTCGCCAAGGCACTGTCTGCGCACGGCGTCGAGCTGCTGTCGACGGGCGGCACGGCCAAGCTGATCCGCGACGCCGGGCTCAAGGTCATTGACGTTGGTGACTACACCGGCTTCCCTGAGATGCTCGACGGCCGCGTGAAGACGCTGCACCCTAAAGTGCACGGCGGCATCCTCGCCAACCGCTTGCTGCCCGAGCACATGACGGCCGTCGAAGGCGCCGGCATTCCGCTCATCGACCTCGTCGTGGTCAACCTCTATCCGTTTCGTGAGACCGTCGCCAAGCCGGGCTGTACGCTGGAGGACGCCATCGAGAACATTGACATTGGCGGTCCGACCATGGTCCGCGCCGCCGCGAAGAACTGGGAAGGTGTCGCGATCGTGGTGGACAGCGATGACTACGCAGCGCTCGCCGACGAGATGAACGCGAACGCTGGCACGCTGTCACGCAAGACGCGGTTCGCGCTCGCGAAGAAGGCGTTTACGCACACCGCCGCATACGACGCCGCAATTGGCAACTACCTGACCTGCCGCGAGCTCGAAGGTGAGCCGCGCGCCTATCCCGATGTGCTGACGTTGCAGTGGACCAAGGCGCAAGACATGCGCTACGGTGAGAATCCGCATCAGAGCGCGGCGTTCTATCGTGATGAAGCGCCGGCCGGTGGCACGCTATCGAAGTACACGCAGTTGCAGGGCAAGGAGCTCTCGTACAACAACGTGGCCGATGCCGACGCAGCGTGGGAATGTGTGCGCGCCTTTGCGGATACCTGCTGCGTGATCGTCAAGCACGCCAATCCCTGCGGTGTGGCGCTGGGCGATACGCCCCTTGCCGCCTACAACCGCGCCTTTGCCACCGATCCGACTTCGGCGTTCGGTGGCATCATCGCCTTCAACCGCACTGTCGATGCGGCTTGCGCAGAGGCTGTCAGCAAACAGTTCCTGGAAGTGCTGATTGCGCCGGAATACACCGCCGATGCATTGGCGCTGCTTGCGAAGAAGACCAATGTGCGGGTGCTGACTGTGCCCCTGCGTAGCCTCTACGACAGTGCCAATGCAATCGAGATGAAACGCGTAGGTGGCGGCCTGCTGGTGCAAAGCGCTGATACGCATCGCCTTGATCCGTCGGCACTCAAGGTCGTCACCAGCAAGGCGCCGACTGCGCAGCAGTTGAAGGACATGCAGTTCGTTTGGACCGTCGCGCAGTTCGTCAAATCGAACGCCATCGTCTTCGCCAAAGATGGCCAGACGATCGGCATCGGTGCCGGGCAGATGAGCCGCCTTGATTCGGCACGTATCGCCAAGATCAAGGCGGAGCACGCCGGTTTGACACTCGCCGGCTCGGTCGCGGCCAGCGATGCCTTCTTCCCGTTCCGCGATGGTCTCGATGTGCTCGCCGACGCAGGCGCCATCGCAGTGATCCAGCCGGGCGGCAGCATGCGCGATGAGGAAGTCATCAACGCGGCTAACGAACGCGGCGTTGCGATGGTGACCACCGGCGTTCGTCACTTCCGCCACTAACACGCAGGAGCCTCATGAAAGTTCTGGTCATCGGCTCCGGCGGGCGCGAGCACGCGCTGGCCTGGAAGCTCGCGCAAAGCGAGCGGGTGCAAAACGTAATTGTCGCCCCTGGCAATGCCGGCACCGCTACTGAAGCCAACTGCGAGAATGCGCTGGCCAACAACGTCGAGCAATGGCTTGCGCTGGCCAAGAACGAGAAAGTCGGCATGACTGTGGTCGGCCCCGAGGCGCCGCTGGCTGCTGGCGTGGTCGATGCCTTTCGGGCGGAAGGTCTGAAGATCTTCGGGCCGACGCAGGCGGCCGCGCAGCTTGAATCGTCAAAGGACTTCGCCAAGGCCTTCATGAAGCGCCATGGCATCCCGACTGCGGAATACGAGACCTTCACCGATGTCTCGGCCGCTCATGCCTACGTTGATGCGAAGGGCGCCCCCATTGTCATCAAGGCTGACGGATTGGCTGCCGGCAAGGGGGTTGTGGTTGCAATGTCGCTAGCCGAGGCGCACGCTGCCATCGACATGATGTTGGCTGACAACACCTTTGGTGCTGCCGGTGCGCGCGTCGTCATCGAAGAATTCCTCGTTGGCGAAGAGGCGAGCTTCATCGTCATGGTTGACGGCAAGAACGTGCTGGCGATGGCGTCAAGCCAGGACCACAAGCGTCTGCTTGATGGCGATGCTGGACCCAACACTGGTGGTATGGGTGCCTACTCGCCCGCGCCCATCGTGACACCGCAGATGCATGCCCGCATCATGCGCGAAATCATCCTGCCGACGGTCGCCGGAATGGCGAAGGACGGCATTACCTACACCGGCTTTCTCTACGCCGGGGTGATGATCGACGAAGCGGGCGATCCCAAAACGCTCGAATTCAACTGTCGATTCGGTGATCCCGAGACGCAGCCGATCATGATGCGCCTCAAAAGCGATCTGGTTGATCTCGTCGAACACGGCATCAATGGCACGCTCGACCAGATTGATACCGATTGGGACCGTCGCGTCGCCCTCGGTGCAGTGCTTGCCGCGCATGGCTACCCGGACAATCCACGCAAGGGCGACGCGATCCGCGGCCTTGGTCCGACGGCCGAGGATGCGCATGTGTTCCATGCGGGTACCGCGCTGGCGGGCGATCAGATTGTCACGTCCGGCGGTCGCGTGCTTTGCGTCACAGCGCTTGGTGACACCGTGAAGATCGCTCAGAAGCGTGCGTATGAAGTGGCTGACAGCATTGCGTTTGAAGGCATGCAGATGCGACGCGATATTGGCTGGCGGGCAATCAAACGATGAGCGAGGCGGCCGTGACCAACGTCAACCGCAACGACGTCGCGCGCGTCCGCGATTTTCTCGTCGGCCTGCAGGCCAGCATCGTCAGTGCACTTGAGGGAGCGGACGGCGGCAGCTTTCTGCGTGATGAATGGCAGCGCCCTGAGGGCGGCGGCGGCATTTCGCGGCTAATCGAAGGCGGCCGCGTCATTGAACGTGGCGGTGTGAACTTTTCGCACGTGCTCGGTACCCGTATGCCTCCTTCGGCCACGGCGCAGCGCCCGGAACTCAAGGGTGCCCCCTGGGAAGCGATGGGCGTGTCGTTGGTGATCCACCCGCGCAATCCGTACGCACCGACCACGCACATGAACGTGCGTTTTTTCATCGCGACCCCGGAAAATTCGGCGCCGGTCTGGTGGTTCGGCGGCGGCATGGATCTCACGCCCTACTATGGCTTCGCCGAGGATGCCATTCACTGGCACACGCAGGCGCAACTCTCCGCGCATCGTTTCGGGCCGCAGTTCTACCCGCGCTTCAAGAAGCAATGCGACGAGTATTTCTTCCTGAAACATCGTAACGAGCCGCGCGGCATCGGCGGCACTTTCTTCGATGATTTCAGCGAACTCGGCTTTGAAGATAGCTTCGCGCTGATGCGCTCGGTCGGCGAGCACTTCGTGCCCGGTTACCTGCCGATCCTCACGCTGCGCTGTGACACGCCCTACAGCGAACGCGAGCGCGACTGGCAGTTATATCGTCGCGGCCGCTATGTTGAATTCAACCTGGTCTGGGATCGTGGCACCCATTTCGGATTGCAGTCGAACGGCCGCACCGAGGCGATTCTGATGAGCATGCCGCCCGAGGTGCGCTGGCGTTACAGCTATGCACCCGAGCCCGGCACACCCGAGCACGCGCTCTACGCAGACTTCCTGGTGGCAAAGGACTGGCTGTGAGCGGGCGGCCCGTCGCGGGCGAGACGGCGGCAGAAAAAACGACCACCGACGACGCCCATCTGACCGAGCACTTTGTGTCACGTGAGGAGATCTTCCACGGCAAACTTCTGCACGTCGTGCGCGACACGGTGGCGCTGCCGAGTGGCCGGCAGGGCACCCGAGAGTACATCAAGCATCCCGGGGCAGCATGCATCGTGGCCGAGTTTGAAGACGGCAAATTGCTCCTTGAGCGCCAATACCGCTACCCGGTCGGTGCCGTGCTGATTGAGTTTCCGGCTGGCAAGCTGGATCGCGATGAGAATCCGCTGGTGGCTGCGCAACGCGAGCTGAAGGAAGAGACTGGCTACTGGGCGCGCTCGTGGCACACGCTGGGGCACATGCACCCTTCCATCGGCTATGCCGATGAAGTGATTCATATCTTTCACGCCAACGGGTTGGTCGCCGGCGATGCCGTTCCCGATCAGGACGAGCTCCTCGAACTGTTCGCCGCGACACCCGATGAGATCGCAGCGATGATCGCCAACAACCGCATCACCGACGGCAAGACCATCACCGCCTTCTGTCGCTGGCAACTGCTGCGCCGGCCCGGCATTGTTTGACGCATCCATGACCAGCAAACCGCAATTCGTACTCGCCCTGTCCTGCCCCGATCGTCCCGGCATTGTGCATCGTGTCTCCGGCTTTCTGGTGGAGCAGGGCGCCAACATTCTCGAAGCGGCGCAGTTTGATGACGTCGGCACCAACCGCTTCTTCATGCGTGTGCAGTTCGAACTGGGCGACGTTGCGACGACGGCTGCCGCGCTGCACGAACGCTTTGCCGCAACGGCACAGGAGCTTGCCATGCAGGCGAATTTCTACCCGACTGCGACGCGTGTTCGTACGCTGATCATGGTGTCGAAGCAGGGGCACTGCCTGAACGATTTGCTGTTCCGTCACAAGAGCGGACAGTTGCCAATCGACATCCCGGCAATCGTCAGCAACCACATGGACTACTACCAGCTCGCGGCGAGTTACAACATTCCGTTCTTCCATCTGCCGGTGACGCCGGAGACCAAGCTGGCACAGGAAGCCAAGTTGCGCGAAATCGTGGCCGAGAAGCAGATTGACCTGGTCGTGCTCGCCCGCTACATGCAGGTGCTGTCGCCCACGCTGTGCGAGCATCTGGCTGGCCGCGCGATCAACATCCATCACTCGTTCCTGCCCAGCTTCAAGGGGGCGCGGCCCTACTATCAGGCCCACGAGCGCGGCGTCAAGCTGATCGGCGCCACCGCGCACTACGTCACTACCGATCTCGACGAAGGCCCGATCATCGAGCAGGATGTAGCCCGTGTGAACCATTCGATGAGTGCCGAGGCGCTGACCGAGGTCGGCAGTGATCTCGAATGCCGCGCCCTTGCGCGCGCCGTCAAGTGGCACGCCGAGCATCGCGTGCTGGTGAACGGCAACAAGACGGTCGTATTCAGCTGATCACGCGCACCGCAGCGTTGGCCAACGCCCTGCAATACGACAGCACGGCATCGCTCCGAGCGGGGCGGTAGGTTCAGATCCTCTTGCATCGCGCCGCAAGCCTAAAAGGTTTCGGCGAACAATCCCTGCCCAAAGGTAGCGCCGGACGTCATTGTCAGCAACATGACTGCGTCATAAGATAGCTTCTCCTGGCTGCAAGCTGCCCGGAACAGGGCGACTGCGGTGTCAACAAAGGAGGTTGTCATGTTGAAACATTGCTCACTGCGACGCATGGTCGTTGCCGCAGCAGGGACACTGGTCATTAGCGGCGGGCTGGTTGCCCAGTGCGCCAGCGCGCAGATCATCGTCGGTCAGACTGCCGGGTTTACCGGCGCGGTTGCTGCCACGGTCAAGGAGGCGACCGACGGCGCCAAGCTCTACATCGATTCGGTCAACGCAAAGGGCGGCGTCAACGGTCAGAAGATCGAGCACGTCATGCTCGACGACAAGTTCGATCCCAAGCTTGCCGCCGCCAACGCCCGCACGCTGATCAGCGAAAAGGGCGCAGTAGCACTATTCCTCACCCGAGGCACGCCGCACAACGAGCAGATCATCCCGGTGCTGGACGAACTGAAGGTGCCGCTGGTGGGCCCCTCCACCGGCGCCATGCTGCTGCACGATCCGGTCCGTCGCAACGTGTTCAACGTACGCTCGACCTATCAGCGCGAGGCGGAAAAGGCGGTCAGCCTGCTTGGCTCGATCGGCATCACCAGCATTGGGGTCCTGCATGTCGATGACACCTTTGGCGCCGACGCGCTGGTCGGGATCAAGGCCGGGTTTGAAGGCGCCAAACTGAAGCCGGTATTTCTCGGCAAATACGACCGCAGCAAGCCTGACTTCGCCCAGCTCTCGCTCGACGTCCGTAACACTTCGCCGCAGGCGGTGATGGTGGTCGGCTCTGGAACCCATGTGGTGGACGCGCTGAAAGCGATCCGCGCGACTGGCTCGCGCGCGCAGCTGGTCACACTCTCGAACAATGCGTCCGGCGGTTTCGTCAAGGCGCTCGGCGAGAACGCCCGTGGCACCATCATCACCCAGGTTTTCCCGAACGAACGTTCGATCGCCTCGCCGCTGATCAAGGAAATCCTGGCGCTGGCGAAAGCGAAGAACCTCACCGAGGTGTCGCCGGCAATGGTCGAGGGTTACACCACTGCCAAGGTGCTGGTGGAGGGCCTGCGCCGCGCAGGCAAGGACCCGAGTGGCGAAAAGGTGCGCGCCGCCCTGGAAGGCATTCGCGGCTACGACCTCGGCGGTCTGGAGGTGGGTTACTCCGCCAGCGATCACACCGGCCTTGATTTCGTCGACTTGTCGATCATCAACAAGGACGGCAAGTTCACCCGCTGACGTTGTCAGCGAGCTGGCGCCTGCGCGGCAACGCGCACCGGCGCCATTTGCAACAATGAAGGCATGGCTCTCGCTGTTTCCTCTTCCTCCACCGCATCTGCTTCCGCGCCACCGCCGTTGCAGCCCCGCCGCAACTGGCATCGACTGCGGCTGATTGCACTGATCGCGCTCGCCGTTGTTGGCCTGCTGCTTGGCCAGCTTGCCGTTACAGTGCCGCATCTGCTGCAATCGGTCGCGCCGGCCTGGATCAAGGACAAGACTGGCCGCGTGCTGCACGTTGGCCAGGCATCGTTCAACCCGTTTACCCTGCATCTCGCCGTCAGTGAGGTGTCGCTCAAGGACGGCGGCGCAACGCTGGCAAGCCTCCATGAGCTTGAGCTGCGCGGCGCATGGTCGTCGCTGTTCAACGTGGCGTGGACGGTCGACAAACTGAGCTTGACCAAGCCCGAAATCAACGCCCGCATCGGCAAGGACGGCAGCATCGACTGGCAGCGCTTCGTCGATGCTTTCCCGAAGTCTGACGGGCCGCCGAGCAGCACCGTCCCGCGCGTCCTGCTGCGTAACGTGACGGTCGATCAGGGCAGTGTGCGGCTGATCGACGAGCGGGAAGCCGCTGGCCGTGACCGTCTGACGCTGACGCCGCTGTCGTTCAGCATCGAAAAACTTTCGACGCTGCCGCGCGATCGCGGCGACTACTCGCTGGAGGCTACGCTCAACGACCAGACCCGTGTGCATTGGCAAGGTAGGGTCGGCCTCAACCCGATCGAAAGCTCCGGCGAACTGACCGTCAGCAATCTGCCGCTCGCGCGCGCCGCAGCGATGGCGGGCGCGAAGCTGCCCGTCACGCTGGACGGCGTTGCGACGTTGCGCGCCAACTACAGCGCTGCGTTCGGCACCGACTTCGCCGCAGCGGGCATTGGTGGCGGTGTGCTGGAGGTGAGCGGGCTGCGCGCCTCGCAGGGCGAAGATGTTGCGGAGATGAAGACTCTGCGTATCACGCCGCTGTCCGCATCGTGGGCAAAAACGCGCATTGATGGCCGTGAACAGCAACTGGTTGCTGTGCTGCCCCTGCAGGTCAGCGCGGGCGGCCTGCAGACGACGGTGGGCGGGCGCAAGGAGCCGCTGCTCGCAATCGGGCAAATCGCCACCACGGCGCCAGTGAATGTGGATCTCGCAGCGCGCCGCATCGACATCCCGCAGCTTCGCATTGACGAGCTGCGTGCCGCTCTCGAGCGCCGTCGTGATGGCACGCTGGCACTGCCGTTCTCCGCCGCCGGCACCACCAACGCCGCTGGCACCGCCACCGTCGCCAGCACGGCCAACGCAGCCGGCGTGGCGGCGATAACACCCCCGACGCTCTCCGTGCCCAGCGCGCTCGCCCCCGCGAGCCCGGCGGCACCGCCGTGGCGCATCACGCTCGGCGAGCTGGTCACCGATGCCGCGCGCATTGGCCTGCTTGATGAGTCCTTTGCTGTGCCGCAGCGCGCGGCGTTGACGCTCAATGCAACGCTCGGCGCCACCGCAGAACTGTCAACGCCCGTCGCGCTGCGCCTGAGCGGCAAGCGGCTCACGCTCAATGACTTGACCCTGCGCGACAGCAAAGCCGACAGCGCCGTTCCGCCGTGGCTGGGCGTGAAGGAGATTCGCGCCGCTGCGTTCGACACCGCGCTGACCGGGCCAAAGATCGAGTTGCCACGCATCGAAATCATCGCGCCGCTGCTCGCGCTCGCGCGTGACGGTAGTGGCGTCGATGTGGCGCGGCGCTTTGCCCCGGCTACGCCGGAGGCCGGCGTTGCAGCAACTACCGCGCCACCAACGGCACCTGCACCAACGGCAGCGCTATCCACTGCAATCAGCATCGCCGGTGTAGCGCTCAGCGGTGGCCGCGTGACCGTCACCGATAGCGCGCTTGCCAAACCGGTCAGCCACATGCTCGACGGCATCGCCGTCAACACGGATCGCATCGAACTCAACGGCGCCGCCGGCAGCAAGCCGCTCACCGCCACTGCCCGTGCCACGCTGCAAAGCGGCGGCACACTGCAGGCGAAGGCCCGCTATGACTTGCGCCAGCAACAGGGCGAGGTTGATCTCGGCATCGAGCGTGCGGCGCTGGCGGCCTTCTCGCCGTATCTCAGCAACAGCACGCGGCTGTCGCTCGACACTGGCGAGGCCAGCCTGGGCGGCAAACTTGCCCTGAACAGCGCGGCCACAGCCAGCAAGACCGGTGAAAGCCTGCGCTTTGCCGGCAAGGCATCCATCCGCGAGCTCAAGCTCACCGATCAATCGACGCAACAGATGTTTGCGCAGTGGGCCGAGCTGTCGTCGCAGGACTTGAAGCTGACTACCGGCGCGGGCGGCACCCGCGTCGAACTTGCTGACCTGCTGCTCGACCAGCCACGCGGCGACATCGTGATCGGTGAAGACGGCTCGCTGAATCTCACCCAGATCGGCAAGGTTGGCGCCCCGGCAACGCCCGCAACAACGGCGCTGTCCTCTGCGCCAGCAGCGGTAGCCGGGCCTGCAGCCCCGGCAACAACAGCCTCATCGGCCCCAGGCGATGCCGCCCCCACCAAAGTGAAGATCGACCGCGTGCAGGTCACCGGTGGCGATGTTCACTTTGCCGATCTCTCGCTGCGACCGCAATTTGGCACCCGCGTGTCCGATCTCTCCGGCCTGATCGTCGGCATCTCCAGCGAGGCTTCGTCGCGCGCCGAGGTATCGCTTGAGGGCAAGGTGGATGAGTTCGGCCTCGCACGCCTCTCCGGCACCGTGGCCCCCGCCAGCGCCGCGCAGTACACCGATCTCAAGGCCAGCTTCCGCAATCTTGAGATGCGCAACCTCACGCCTTATTCGGGCAAGTTCGCCGGGCGCAAGATCGAATCCGGCAAGCTCTCGCTGGAGCTTGAATACAAAGTGCTTGAGCGCAAGCTGAAGGGCGAGAACCAGATCGTCATCGACAACCTGAAGCTGGGCGAGCGGGTGGAAAGCAAGGACGCGACGAGCCTGCCGCTGGACCTTGCCATTGCGCTGCTCTCCGACAGCAAGGGCGTGATCGACCTGGGCCTGCCGGTGCAGGGCTCGCTCGACGACCCGCAGTTCTCGATGGGCGGCCTGGTGTGGAAGGCCATCACCAACCTGCTCACCAAGATTGTTACCGCGCCGTTCCGCGCGCTGGGCGCGCTGCTCGGTGGCAGCGGTGAAGAGTTTGAAGCGGTGCTGTTTGAGCCGGGCGAAGCGCGCCTGCTGCCACCCGAGCGCGAGAAGCTCGCCAAGTTGGCCACCGCGCTGGAAAAGCGGCCGCAACTGAAGCTCGCCATCGAGGGCCGCTTTGACCGTGAGCGTGATCGTGAAGCGCTGGCCGACAACATCCTGAAGCTTGAAGTGAGCAAACGCGCCGGCATGAAGCCACCGGGCGCCAACGAGCCGCTGGTGATCTCGTTCACCGACAGCAAGGTGCAGGCCGCGCTGGACGAGCTGGCCGCCAGCGCCGGTGACGACGCTGCGAAGCTGCGCGCACAGTACCTGCCGCCCGCCGGCAATGCGCTCACGGGCCTGCTGCAGGGCGCCCGCGAGCGGCTGACCGAGAAGGGGCGCAGCGAGGCGGCAGACGCGCGCGGCAAGTATTACCCCGAGCTGTTCCGCCTGTTGCGCGGCAAGCAGCAAGTGCCAGACATTGCCTACGCCACGCTCGCAGGCTTTCGCGCTGAGGCCATCCGCAACACGCTCACGGCTGTCAACAAGTTCGACGCAGCCCGCGTTAGCGTCGCTGCCCCGCAGCCGGCGAAAACCAGCCAGCCGGACCGGGTGGCCACAACGCTAGCGTTGTCTGTGAAGTAGCGTTCGCGTTGTCTGTGAAATGGCGCTAGCGTTGTTTGTGATGGAGCGCAGGTGGCCGCTCTGATCGTGCTGGAGCGTTGCGAATTTGTTGTTGCCCGAGGAGTCGCGTCATGCCTGCCCAACCCACCAACCCGGTTCCCGTCGTCATCCCGGCCAACCAGCAGCCGCTCAAATCACAGGCGAAGTGGAAGCGCGTCATCATCGCGCTGCTGGCACTGCTCTACATCATCTCCCCGCTCGACCTGATCCCGGACGTTATTCCAGTCATCGGCTGGCTCGACGACCTCGGCGTGCTCGCGTGGGCTGCGCGGCAGGTGTTTTTCAAGCGGGATGTGTAGCGTTCGAGCTAAGCCGCGCCGTTGCGCGTCGGCGCTTGGGCGAGGGGTTAGGGAGCATTCGCCGCCAGCCAAGCCTCGAATAGTGCATTCCGAGCACTCTTCATGGCCTTCTTGTGCTCTCCTCGGACGACTGCTAGCCAATTTAGATTGGTGACATCCGTCGAAGGATTCGACTTCAGGTACTCGGCACGCGAAACGCCAACTAGTCGAGCGAACGCAGCTTCGCTGGCAGTCCTGATCGGCTGAGCGCTCAACGCAGCTTCTAGCTCCGCCGTTGAAAATGGCTCCGTCCGGCGATGCTTAACACCTTGAAGAAGAGTCGTGACACCGTCTGAAAATCCGTATGCCTCTTGTACTCCATCGTGAGGAAGGATGTCTTCATAGACGATGCCCGCGACAGGAAATTGTCCGCCAGACTGCTCAAGTACGCGGCGAAACAGACGCTGCGCGCAGTTGGTGAGCGGCTCCGACGGTCGAATGGCTTCACACGCGTTCATGATCCAGGCGCTGAGAACAGTGGAAGAGGGATTAAGTAGAACAACCAAGCCGTCTTTCGTCGCACCCGTCTTCTTATCGGTGACCGTGTACTTGCAACGGACGGTGGCGTAGTCCTCCCAGCCAGCAATCGTTGTGGGTGAGCAAGCATCCACCATGTACCGCGCCGCTCGGAGTGGCGTCTCGATCTTGGCTGCAAATGCTTCGATGTCGGATTGAGGCACCGCTTCCGCGGCGTTGACAACAAACGTGATGAGGATGGCAAACAGAAATCGAGGCATCGTGATGCTCCCTAACGTAAAGCAAACCGGCGCTGCGCCGCTTTATGGTGCAGCGTCCAGCGACCGAAGGGAGCGAGGTTGAGCACGATGTTAGAGATCATTCCATCAAACGAAACCAGTCGCGGACGGTGAGCTGCAACCGCAGCACTTCGTCCTCGGCAAGTGGGCTGCAATGAGCGATTGGATTTCGCAGCGCATTGAGACTAGCCATGACCTTTTCAACCGCCTTCTTACTGTTAAACAGCCCCCCGAAAATATCCCAATTCGATGCAATGATCACGGACAGTTCGCCAAAGGTCGTGTAGTCCAATTCATCTAAGGAACGCCTCGTCACCCCCGCATCAAGTTCTTTCTGAATTCGGCCTGCTACGTCCGCTTGGATGTTCGCCGGAACCCGAGTTGAACTCCACCAATCGTCACGTTTCTCTGCCGCTTCTATAGTCTGCGCCACAAGTTCGCGAATCGACTTTTCCAGAGAGTAGAAGACCTCGTAATGCTTCGCCATTACTGCGGCCTCGCGTCGAACTGCGGCATCAAACTGAGGGTAGTAAACATCTTCCACAGTTTGGGGTACCGTTGGCATGTGGCCGAGTTCAACCGCATGTGTACGCGAAATTCGACTTAGGTCTTCAGCCAGCATTTGGTTTGTCATCCCAAACGCTTTGATACGTTCGAGGGCGGCCTTACTCATTGCCGGATAGCAAATGCTCTTTAAGGCTACGGAAGATCGCGTTGAACACCGCTTGATCAGCCGTTGCGGGCAAATTCAAGTTGATTGTGTAAGAGAGGTTTAATCCGACATGGCCGTTGTTGGAATGAGGAGCAGGCAGGCCGGGAGGTCTTTGAGCATAGTCGTTGGGCGGCGGTTGGATTTCTTCTTCCGTCACCGATGTGGCATCGAAACTGGCGAATACTTTCAATGCTTTTATGCACGACAAGGTGAGTGAGGCAGCGCGGTTGTCCGCTTCGACACCCGTCACTTGCACGATCAACGCAAGCAAATCTTTGTCCGACAGACGATAGAAGTACTCGTTTGCCTGAATTAGTTCCTTGTATCCAAGCCGGATTGCATCGGCGACCGCCGCTCCGAGACCCTGCAGGAGTTCGAATCGTCACGCACGAACCCCCAGAAACCCTCACTAGTCCGCACGGCCCGATGCTAGGTCGTTGATTTTCAACAAGTCGCTCGATCGATCCGCGCTTGCGGACTGCGGACTTCCAATGGGCCGGAAATCTGGCTCGCCCAGACGGCTCTCGGTACCGACACGTTGCAAACAGTCGGTACTTCTCGATAACTACCCGACGAATCGGAACATCTCAGCTAGCCCTGATGTTGCCCCTGCTTGCTGACGCAGCTTGGAAGTTCTGGCTGCAATATTGCCCCCCAATCGCTGCGGAAGGTAGCTCCCTGGCAAGTGCAATCAAGGGGGGATCGCTGCGTAGGGCCGTGTGCCCCCCATCCTGCAGCGTGACCTGACTGGGTCAAGGCCGGGTTGTCATGCAGGCAGTTTGGCTGCAAGCAGTTCGACCTTCTCGATATTGGGCGGAGAACTGAGCAAGGTCGCGGCGTTGGCCATCAAGGCCGCGGCGATCTGGCCGTTCAGATGTGCTTGGCGACCTGCCTCATCGGCAAAGGCATCGAACACACCGAACGTCGAAGGGCCAAACTTCAATGCGAACCAGGCAGTGGTGCCGGACTCGGCGTTGGCGAGCGGCAGTGCGCTGGCCAGGAAGTCGGCAAGCGCAGCCTCCTGGCCGGGTTTGGCTTCGAGACGAACAAACAGGGCGAGCTTGGTCATACTGTAATCCTTTGGGTAAATGGGTTAGGTGAAGGGCTCGACGAGCCTGCAGTCTAAGTCTTCATGACAGCCATCTCTATAGGCAATAATGACAACTTTGATATCATTGTTGCCATGAAACTCCACATCCTTGTTTGTGATGGCGTGTTTGATCTGGGGCTTGCGGCGCTCACTGACACAGTGGGCTTGGCCAATGCGATGTCGGGCTCGCTGCCACAGGCCCCCGCGCACATAGAGCTCACTCTGGTGGGCGTGCGGCGTCGCATCCGAACTGCGCAAGGCTTGACGGTCCCCGTGGTAACTGCGCGTGGTGTGCCGGAACCAGACGTCGTGCTCGTGCCCGCGTTTGGTGACAAGATGCCTGACACGCTCTCGGCTCGGCTCACACGCCCCGACGTGCCCGATGCGGTCACCGCGCTACAGCAGTGG
This sequence comes from Casimicrobium huifangae, assembly GCF_009746125.1. Taxonomy (NCBI): domain Bacteria; kingdom Pseudomonadati; phylum Pseudomonadota; class Betaproteobacteria; family Casimicrobiaceae; genus Casimicrobium; species Casimicrobium huifangae. The sequence continues at coordinate 4,211,105 of NZ_CP041352.1, read as the reverse complement.
TCCACCGCTGGCGCGCACCTTGGTGCCGCCTGCTCCGGTAGTTTCTTGCTTGCAGAGAGTGGCCTGCTTGATGGGCATCGTGCAACGACGTCATGGTGGCTGGGGCCGATGTTTCGGCAGCGGTATCCGAACGTCACGCTGGACGAGTCACGCATGATCGTGAACTCGACACGCTTCACTACCGCGGGTGCCGCTTTGGCCCACGTCGACTTGGCCTTGCGCGTCATCCGGGGGCGCAGTCCGGCGCTGGCGGCCCTAGTGGCACGCTATCTGCTGGTCGAGGCACGCAGTTCGCAAGCCGAGTTCGTAATTCCCGACCACCTTGCGCATGCCGACCCGATGGTGGAGCGCTTCGAGTGCTGGGCCAGACGTCGGCTCGCGAAGGGGTTCTCGCTGGCCGAGGCGGCCAGCGCCGCGGGCACAAGCGAGCGCACCTTGGCGCGGCGGCTGCAAAGCGTTTTGGGCAAGACACCGCTGTCGTATTTCCAGGACCTGCGCGTGGAGCATGCCGTCCATCTCTTGCGCACCGGAAACGCGAGCGTCGACCAAGTCGCCGCACAGGTCGGGTACTCGGATGGGGTGACCCTGCGGGCCCTGTTGCGCCGCAAGCTGGGCCGGGGTGTCAGGGAGTTGCGACGCGGTGGATGACCAGAGGCGTTTGGCGTATGTACGGCTGGAGACTGCCAGGAAACTGACGCAGGCCAAACGGCGCATTTGGACAAACTGACAAAACTACTGCCCGCCACGGCGCGCAAGCTCCAGTTTGACCCCGGACAAAGTTTTGCTGGCAATGTCGTGGTTGAGCAAATCAATACCTTGATTGAGCAACGCTGTGCCCTGACGATTCGGCGGCTCACCGACCCCGCCGCCAACAATGACGCAGCCGCCGAGCCCACCGTTTGGGCTACCGTGCGGACACGGGTTCGATTCCGGGTTTGGGAATTGAGCCGACATCCCATCGCAGACGAGTTTGATGCCCGTTTCCGGCGACCAGCATGGCTGAGAAACCTGCTTGCAGGTCTACAATCGGGCAGGCTTTACGATCGAGTTCGCAATGGTTCGCAGCAGCCCGCAGCGCTTCTATTGCGTACTTCAATAGTCGTTTGGTGCCGGGTGCTGCCCCTCCACCAGTTGCTGGATTGCGAAACCTCTTATACAGGTCGGTGGGGGCTCCGTCGGACCCGACGAAGCCAATGCGTTTGAGAAAGGGAGGGATATTTCCTCCGGTTCCTCCTTTTATTTGTAGGACGGTAGTAACGAAGTCCTTGGTTACGCGCTCGGGGGTCGCTGCCGAGCGAATCTTTTCTAGCGCCGTCTTTATCGAGCCTGGAGAAGCGACATATGGGAGATTGGCGGACAAGTGGGCTCTCCTGGTTTGTATTGGTGATCTCTAACGTTTGACATGAGGGACGTCCAACGGTTGTCGTCCTTGGACGTCCCTCTCGGCGGAAGGGTTAGGCGTCACTGGCACCACCCTCCTGAGGAATGGCCTCCAATTCGCCGTTGTTGAGGCGAAAGTACGTGACACCGCTAAGCACCGAGTTTGCGCAGCCCGCGAGCGCCTCTGCAAATGGCCGCAATTTCAGAACGTAGAGTTCTCGTGACTTTGACCGATCGGAGTTAAATGCAACAGCGTGAAGTTGGTTCTGCAGCAAGAAAACCGGAACAAAGATGTAGCTATGAATAAGCTGATTTGCGATGTATGAAAGTGGCTTTGAAATCTCTACTCCGGAATCGACTTCATACAACTCATCAACGCGCTGATTGTTTATAGCATCGACCGTCTTGCCTGTGGCAGCGAACGCTGTAAGCGGCAAGTGAGCATTGAAACGTTCGTTAGTGATCTTTTGGGCTTCTGCGAGCTTTCGGATGATGTAGCAGCTCATCATGACGGCTTGCTCGACCTTCAGAAATGACTCGTCACGCCAGCGCTTCTGCCGAAGCTTGACGTTAAGAACTTCGGCGTGGGACGCCAGCGTTCGTTTCCAGTATGAGAAGTCGCTGATCATCGTCTTGGTGACGCCTAACGTGCTTTATCGGGCAAAGCTGTGGTGTTAACAGTAATCACCACACGTACCTGATCTGCAGGATTCTCCTGCAACGCAGTCTGCGTGGAGCGCCCAGTTGTTATACCCGCGCATACGGGTGTTAACAAGGTCACAATTGGGACGGTTTCTCGGCACGTAATTCGGTGCGCCGAGCTTGGCAGCCAGCTCTGGCATTGCATCGATCGACAAAGATAGGTCGCATGGGCAACGGCGCATCCAGCGAGCCGGCAAACGCTACTCCGCCTCCCGCACCTGCCGCTCAAAAAACCGCCAGATCATCGCGGATGCGTCCGGGCCGCGGGCGTCGTTGAATGGCAGTTCGGCGTCGCCGCCGCTCCAGGCGTGGGCGAGGCCGTGGATGCGCACGCCGCGGATGACGATGCGGCCGTCGCGCAGCAGGTCGGTGCGGGTGTATGCGCGGGCGTTGCCATCGGCGGGCACGTCGCGCGTTTCGCGGTCAAGCTGGCGCGCGAGCGGGGCCGATTCGTAGAGCCGTTCCCACAGCCGCACCATCGACGTGGCGTTGCGTTCGGTCACCCGCGCGTCCTCGTCGCCGTGCAGCACCAGCAGCGCGGGCGGCAGCACACCGTGGGTGTTCCAGTAGGCATCGGCCAGCGCTTCGGCATCCACCTTCACACCTTTCTCCATCGCCGAGATCGCGGCCGCGGCAGAGGGCGGCATCATCGGCGGCAGGCCGGAATGCACCGCCGCCGCTGCGAACACCTCGGGGTGGTGGTAGGCGAGCAACCCGGCCAGCGCGCCGCCGGAGGACATGCCTGCAACGCACACGCGGGTGACGTCAACCGCCAGCTCGTCGCGAGCGCGGTTGATCATCTCCAGCAGGATGGCGCATTCGCCGTGGCCAGCGGCGGTGTTGGGCTCAAACCAGTTCCAGCAGCGGCGGATGTTGGCGAAGGTGGCCTGATCGGGGTAGAGCACCGCAAAGCCCTCGCGCGCCGCGATGGCGTTCATGCGGGTGCCCCGCTCAAATTCCTCCGCCGTCTCGCGGCAGCCATGAATCATCATCACCAGCGGCATGGCGCCGGCGTCCGCCGCGCGCGGCGGCACGTAGAGGCGATAAGCCCGCTCGGGCGGCAGCAGCAGCCACGGCGCGGTGGCGCCATCGCTGCTGCGCGCGGTGCCTGTTACGGTGCGGGCATCGGCAAGCGGTGGCGGCGCAGCGGGGGTGACGGTTTCGGCGTGCTGGTGTTGATGGTGCGCAGGTGGCGCAGCAGGTGCAGCCTGTGGTGGATGTGCAGGCGTTGCATGTGGCGGATGCGCTGGTGCTGCGTGGTGTGCTGCGTGCGGCGCGGCGTCGGCGTGTGCGGCGGGCAGATCAGCAGCGGGTGGCGCAGCGTCTTGCTGCGGCGCTGGCGTGGCCGCATCCGATGGACGCCGCCGCTCGAACATCGCGCGCAGCCGCGCACGAAAGCGGTGCAACCGGGTGCCGGTGTGCGGTGCAGTTGGTGCGGGCGCGGGCGTCTTGTTGGCCACGGACTTACATTGCAGCTAAGGTTGGCAAACAGTCTAGCCCGTTCATCTGTCATCGCTGTGTCGGACAACGGCGCATTCGTGGTGATTGCCGGCGTTATCCGCCGCCGCGATGCCGGACATCGCATCCGCCGATATTTGATTGCGAATTTCGCGCATATCATCGCCGCATGACGTTTACTGCCATTCGCTCCGCGCTGCTGCACTGCCTGCGCGACCCCGGCCTTGCTGGCGACGCCAGTGCCATCGAATACCTGCCTGACGCCATTACCGTGATGCGCGATGGCCGTGTGCATGCCGTGGGGGCGGCCGATGCGCTGCTGCCCACGCTCGGCGCCGATGTGCGCATGGACGACCAGCGCGGGCGCATGCTGGCGCCCGGTTTTGTGGACACCCACGTGCACTACCCGCAGGTGGACGTGATCGCCAGCTACGGCACGCAACTGCTTGACTGGCTGAACCGCTACACCTTTCCGGCCGAGCTGGCGTTTGCCGAGCGTGCGCATGCTGATGTGGCGGCCAACTTTTTTCTCGACCGCGTGCTGGAGAACGGCACCACCACGGCCGCCGTGTTCTGTACGGTGCACCCGCAATCGGTGGACGCATTCTTCACCGCCAGCGAAGCGCGCGGCTTGGGCATGATCGCCGGCAAATGCCTGATGGACCGGCACGCGCCGGAGGGCCTGACCGACACCGCCGACACCGGCTATCGCGACAGCAAGGCGCTGATCGAGCGCTGGCACGGCCACGCCCGCTCGCGCTATGCCATCACGCCGCGCTTTGCGCCCACATCCACGTTGCCGCAGATGCAGGCGATGGGGCGGCTTGCGCGCGAGCACCCGGATGTCTACATCCAGTCGCACGTCGCCGAAAACCGCGCCGAGATCGCGTGGGTGAACGAGCTGTTCCCCGGCCATCGCAGCTATCTGGATGTGTACGACCATTACGGCCTGCTGCGCGACCGCGCTATCTACGCGCACTGCATCCACCTCGACGATGCCGACCGCGCGCGGATGACCGCAGCCGGGGCCACACCATCGTTCTGCCCAACGTCGAACCTGTTCATCGGCAGCGGCCTCTACAACCTGCAGCAGGCGCTCGCGGCGGGCAATGCGGTGAGCGTGGGCACCGATATAGGCGGCGGCACCAGTTACTCAATGCTGCGCACGCTGGGCGAGGCGTACAAGGTGCAGCAACTGCTCGGCACTTCGCTATCGCCCGCCTATGCGCTCTACCTGGCCACACTCGGCGGCGCCCGCGCGCTCTCGCTCGACGATGAGATCGGCAGCATCATGCCGGGCAAGTTCGCCGACTTCGCGCTGCTTGACCCTGCCGCCACGCCGTTGCTCGCACGCCGCACCACGCTGCGCGACGATCCGCTCGATACCTTCTTTGCATTGATGACGCTGGGTGATGATCGCGCCATCGCCGCCACCTACGCCAGCGGGCGCTGCGTGCATCGGCGCGCGATGCCGTGACGATGACTCGATGCGCCGCATCGGCATAATCGTTCGATGCGTCAGACTTCTTCCGTCACCGCCCTTGCTGCACTGGCGGCGCTCACCAACGCCAGCGTGTGGGGGTTTTCCTGGTATCCACTGAAATGGCTTGAAGCACACGGCATCGCATCGTTGTGGGCGACTACCTTCGTGTTCGGTGCCAGCGCCCTGGCGGTGCTCGCTGCCCGCCCGGCTGCTGCCCGCGCGCTGTGGTTGCATCGCGGCGCCCTGGGCTGGATGGTGTTTGCCGCCGGCATGACCAACGCCTGCTTCAACACCGCGCTGGCAACCGGGGACGTGGTGCGCTCGGTGCTGCTGTTCTATCTGATGCCGATGTGGGTGGTGGGGCTTGCGCGCTGGCTGCTGGCCGAGCCGATCACGCTCGCGGCGCTGGCGCGTACAGCGTTGGCGCTCGCCGGCGCGATGCTGGTGCTGGGCGACGGCCAGCTGCGAATGCCGCTTCCGGACTCATGGTCTGACGCGCTGGCCATCGCGGCCGGCTTCTTCTTTGGCCTCAACAACGTGCTGCTGCGCAAACATGCGGCGACACCGCAGGAGGCGCGCGCCTTCGGCATGTTCATTGGTGCCGTCGTCATCGCGCCGATGGTGATTGCCGGCATGGCGATCATCGGCAAGCCATTGCTGCTCTCGCCGCAGCCCGTCGCCTGGCTGGTGATCGGACTGTTCACGGTTGCGGTGTTGATTGGCAATCTTGCCTTGCAGTATGGTGCCGCGCACCTGCCGGCCAACGTGCTTTCGGTGCTGATGCTGGCCGAGATCCTGGTGGCCACGCTGAGCTCGTGGCTGGCCGGCGCGGCGAGCATTACGCAGGGCGTTGTGCTCGGCGGCGCCTGCATCGTCTGCGCCAGCGTGCTGGCGATATTCACCGGTCGCAATTCGGCTGCGTGACTTGCGCCGGGTCGCCTGCTGCCACTACATTCCATCTCCATGATTCCTGATCTGCCGATTGAAGAGCTTGCCCGTCGCTACAACAACGGCGCCGCCGTGCCGGACTGGCAGCAGACACTGCTGCCGCGCTGGCAGCGCGAGAGCGAGCGCGTGCGAGATACCGCTGGCGGTTACCGCGACGTGGTGTATGGCCCGCACGAGCGCAACCGGCTGGACGTGTTCACGCCGGCTGGCGCACCGCCGCCGCATGGCTGGCCAACGCTGGTTTTCATCCACGGCGGTTACTGGCAGCGGCTCTACAAGGATGACTGGAGCGTGATCGCGGCGCCGTTCATCGCCAACGGCATGGCGGCGGTGATCCTTGGCTACACGCTGTGTCCGCAAACCACGATTCGCGGCATCGCCGACGAGATTGAGACGGCGATCAGCTATGTGTGGAAGGCGGCCGGTGGGCTCTCGGTCAATCGCGATCGACTAGCGCTGGCGGGGCACTCTGCTGGCGGTCACCTCACGGCGTGGTGCATGACGACCGACTGGGCGGTACGCGGATTGCCGGTCACGCCGTTCGTTGCTGCCACGGCGATCAGCGGCCTCTTCGACCTGGAACCGCTGGTGCCGATCTACCTGAACGAGGCGCTGATGCTCGACAACGCTGAAGCGCTGGCGATGAGCCCGGCGTATCGCCAGCGCCGCGTTGACTGCGAGTTCACCGCAGCGGTCGGTGGTGGCGAACTGGAAGAATTTCACCGTCAGAACGCATTGATCGGCGCCGCATGGCAGGGCGTGCGCGAGTGGACGCTACCAGGCCACAACCATTTCAGCATCGTTGACCAGCTCACTCACGAAGACACGGCGCTATTCGCGCACGTTGCGCAAGCCTTGCGTTAGCCAGCGGCGCACCACACAGCCGTAGCCTCGATGCAGTGAAACGGAATCGAGGCATTTGTTAATCGAACCACCGATGCCCGCGATTCCACTTCGTTGCATCGAGGCTACGTGACTGCGTTGGCCAATCAACTTTTTAGCGAAACCCGCATTCGAATTGGGCTCATCGGGCCAAAAGTCCAATAATCGACTTTTCGCCTATTGCGGCGAAAAGCCCAGCGCCGACGAGCTTTTCGTACTAAAGCCAATGGTGCCGGCGATCACTCGCCAGCGTTACGAAGCAGCGTCGCGCCGATCGCGAATCGCTGCGATGCGGGCATCACGAACCTCCGCCGCAATGCGTTCCGGCTTTCCCGCTGCCACCAGCTGCGCGGCGATCGCACCGGCATCCACCGACTGCATCGCGGCCAGCGCCGCCATCGCGTCTGCCCTCGCGACGAACGGCTCGCCCGCGCTCTCCGGCAGCCCCACCGCGCGTCGCGACGATTTGTCGGCCTCGCAGGCATCAAGCATGTGCACAAAGCGCTCGGGCCGACGGATGGCGTCGCAGCGCATCAGCACGTCGTGCACCGTCGCCGGCCGCATGTCTTTCAGTTTGCCGAGATTGCCGTGTTCGGCCGCCACTGCCCGCGCCAGCTCGGCCACCTCGCGCTGCACGCGCCAGCGCGCGCTGAGCGCATCCACCAGCTTCGCGCTGCGCGCCTCATGCGCGTGGTGCGCGGGCAGGATGTCGGCCGGCGTCAGCCCCTTGCCGAGATCATGGGTCAGTGCGGCGTAGCGCGTCGCCAGCGGCCAGCCACGGTTGGCGGCGTAGTCGATCACCTGCATGATGTGAATGCCGGTGTCGATTTCCGGGTGATAGATCGCTTTCTGCGGCACACCCCACAGGCGGTCCAGCTCCGGCGCCAGCACCGCCAGCGCGCCGCAATCGCGCAGCACGCCGAACATGCGCGACGGCTGCGCTTCCATCAAGCCGCGCGACAGCTCCTGCCACACCCGCTCGGCGACCAGCTCGCGAATCTCGCCTTCATCGACCAATTGCCGGCACAGCGCCATCGTCTCCGGCGCCACGCTGAATTCGGTGAAGCGCGCCGCGAAACGCGCCAGCCGCAGCACGCGCAGCGGGTCTTCGGGGAAGGCTTCGCTGACATGCCGCAGCGTTTTCGATGCGATGTCACGGGCGCCGCCATACGGGTCAACCAGTTGGCCATTCTCATCCAGCGCCATCGCATTGATGGTCAGGTCGCGACGGTGCAGATCGTCTTCCAGCGTCACATCGGGCGCGGCGTGAAAGGCAAAGCCGGTGTAGCCGCGACCGCTCTTGCGTTCGGTGCGGGCGAGGGCGTATTCCTCCTTCGTCTGCGGATGCAGGAAGACGGGAAAGTCCTTGCCAACCGGCTGATAGCCCGATGCCAGCATCTGCTCGGGCGTCGCGCCGACGACGACATAGTCACGGTCCGATGCTGGCAGTCCAAGCAGCCTGTCACGCACCGAGCCGCCGACGAGATAAATCTTCATCCGCCAATTATCAATCGCAGCAACATTTGTTGTCGGCCGAGTATTCCTCCCCTATAGTCAGCGCCTCGTTGCCAACCCAGGGAGTGAACATGACCGCAGCCGTTGCCATGGTGCCCTACGACCCGAAAGCGGCCGTGTTCTGGTCGAATCTCGTGGAGGCGGCGTACAGCACCTTCTACAACAACCCGGGCAATCCGAACCCGCAGCCGCCGGCCTTCCCGCCAGGCTGGACCTACGTGGCCACCCTGCAGGTGGACCTGCAACTGCTCGGCACCTACTACTTCATCGGCTGGATCCTGCGTGGCAGCAGTGGCCAGTACGCCATCGTCTACCTCGGCACCGAAGACCTCGAATGGTTCTACGATGGTGACGCGTTCATGACCCCGCATCCGCTCGGCGGTAACGTTGAGGCGGGCATGTACGACATGTATGGCTCACTGAGCATGACGACACCCACGCAACCGGCGCGGGTGCCGTTCAGCAAATTCCTCGCCACGCTCGATACCTCGAAGCCGATCATGCTCACCGGCCACAGTCTGGGCGGTGCGTTGACCACCTACACTGCGGCAGACATTGCCTTGCTGCCCACGCCACCGGCCGCTGCGAACCTGCAGATTTACAGCATCGCCTCGCCGCGCGTTGGCGACCAGAGCTTCGTGAACGCCTTCAACGCGAAGGTGATCAACAACTTCCGCATCTACAACATCCGCGATTACGTGCCCACACTGCCGCCGGAAGACCTGGGCTACGTGCATGTGAACACTGCCCTGCCGCAGCCGGAGCTGGACTCGTGGCAATACCCGATCTATCACGGCTGGGATCCGGTCAAAGCGGCCGGGTGCTATCACAGCCACGCCGGCTACAACTACATGCTCACGGCGCTGGCCGGCATGACGCCGAACACCGGCGAGCTGGGCAGTTGCTACGCGCCGCAGGCACGCAGCACCAGCGTGCAGTTCACGCGCGCGTAACGGTCACCTGCGAGGCGGCGGATCAAGCCGTCAGCGCGGTCTCCGCAAACAGGTAGGGTTCGATGTTGGCCATCGTGCGATCAACGTAGTCGTCCTTTTCGCCGACCGGGGCGACGTAGTGGATCGCCGCACGCGCGGCTTCCACACCTTCGCTGCGGGCAATGATCCACGCGGCGAGATAGGACGACGCAAGGCAGCCGCCCGCCGTGGCGACATTGCCTTGCGCGAAGAACGGCTGGTTTAGCACCTCAACGCCTGCTTCGATCACCCACGGTTTGGTGGTGAGATCGGTGCACGCGGGCACGGCGCCGAGCAACCCGAGCTTGGCCAGTAGCAGGGTGCCGGAGCATTGGGCGGCGATCAGTTGCCGCGCTGGATCGAGGCGGATGCGCGCCATCAGCGCCGGATCGGCTGCGACGTCACGTGTCTTCATGCCGCTGCCGATGATGACTGCATCGGCGTTCGCCGCGTCTTCCAGCGTCGTCTGGGCACGTACCGTGACGCCGTTCATCGAGGTGACCTCCGGCGCCGGGCAGGCGAGGCGGACGTTCCAGCCGGCGCGCTTGACGCGGTTGAGGATGCCGAGCGCTATCAGCGAATCCAGCTCGTTGAAGCCGTCGAAGGTGAGGATGGCGATGTTCATTCTGTGATTCTGCGGTGGCGAGTAATCGCGCGCTACGGGTCAGGCAAAAACGGCATGAATCGTGCACTACGACTGCACGATCTTGATGTCCGAAAACGGCGAATGATGGCAAGGTCGCGGCGCTAAACTGCCACCATGCAATTCGGACATCTCACCGCACAGGCCTGCTATCAGGCGATGAAGGCGCATGACGCGCGTTTCGACGGGCGCTTTTTTGTTGGCGTTTCGTCGACCCGCATTTATTGCCGGCCGATCTGCCGCGTGCGCATGCCGCAGCAGAAGAATTGCACGTTTCATCCGAGTGCTGCGGCAGCGGAGGCAGCAGGCTTCCGGCCCTGCCTGAAGTGCCGTCCCGAACTGGCACCGGGGTTCGCAGCGACCGAGGCGAGCGCGAAGCTGGCAAGGACCGCAGCGCGCCTGATCGAGGATGGTGTAGCGAACGACATTGATCTCAGACAGATCGCGCACCGCATCGGCGTAACAGACCGTCATCTGCGCCGCATTTTTTCCGACGAGTTTGGTGTGTCACCCGTGCAATACGCGCAGACGCATCGCCTGCTGCTGGCCAAGCGCCTGCTGACCGATACCGCACTGCCGGTGGTTGATGTGGCCTTCGCCAGCGGCTTCTCCAGCGTGCGACGCATGAACACTTTGTTCGCCGAGCGCTACGGCTTCAGCCCGACGCGCCTGCGCAAGGAAGGCCGCAGCGAGGACATGGTAGATAGCGACGCCCTCACCTTTGTGCTGCCGTATCGCCCGCCGTATGACTGGTCGCGGCTGCTGGCTTTTTTTGCGATGCGCGCGATCCCTGGCGTCGAGTCGATTGACGGGGACGGTGGTGGCGCCTATCGGCGCGTCATTCGCGTCAATCGCCAGCATGCCGATAGTGATGACGATGCGGTCACTTCGGGCTGGCTGGAAGTGACGCACCTGCCGCGCCGCAATGCGCTGCAGCTGCGCTTTTCGGCGGTACTGGCGAAGTCCTCGCAGCAAGTGCTGTCGCGCACCAAGCAGGTGTTCGACGTGGCGGCTGATCCGGCGGAGATCGCCGTCGCGCTCGGTGCGCTGGCCGATGGCGCGGATGGCCTGCGACTACCGGGCGCGTTCGACGGTTTTGAGCTGGCGATGCGTGCGATCCTCGGCCAGCAGGTCACGGTGAAGGCGGCCCGCACGCTGGCCACGCGCTTCGTTGATGCCTTTGGGGAACCGGTGACCAGCCCGTTTGCTTCGTTGACGCGTGCGTTCCCGCTGCCGTCACGTGTGGCGCAACTCACGCGTGATGACATCGGTCGTCTCGGCATCGTCGGCGCTCGTGCTGAAGCGATGATCGCAATTGCTCGCGCCGTCAGCAATGGTGAGTTGCAGCTTGGCGGCGGCGCCGATCCGGCGCAAACCATCGCGGCACTGTGCGCGATCAAGGGTATCGGCCCGTGGACAGCGCACTACATCGCAATGCGGGCGCTGGCCTGGCCGGACGCCTGGCCGCCGCAGGACGTGGCGCTGCTCAACGCCATGAATTTGCCCAACACCGCAAAGGGCCAGCGCGAGGCCGACGCCATTGCCGAAGCATGGCGACCGTGGCGCAGCTACGCGGTGCTGCACACCTGGCGGCGGCTGGAAAAGCCTTCCGCTGAAACATCAAAGGAACCCCAATCATGACGACCTACTACTCGCTGCACAACTCGCCGACTGGCGAACTGCTCATGATGTCCGACGGCAAAGCACTGACCGACCTGCACATGACGGCGGGCAAATACGTGCCCGAGGCCCACAAGGATTGGGTACGCGATGACGCGCTGCCGGTGTTCGCGCTGGCGCGGAAGGAACTTGATGCCTACTTCGCCGGCACCCTGCGTGCATTCACGGTGCCGCTGGCGCCGAAAGGCACTGATTTCCAGAAGCGCGTGTGGACAGCGCTGACCAAAATACCGTTCGGTGAAACGCGTACCTATGGCCAGCAGGCTGCGATGATCGGCCAGCCCGCCGCCGTGCGCGCGGTCGGCGCGGCGAATGGCAAAAACCCGATCGGCATCATCGTGCCCTGCCACCGTGTGATCGGTGCGAATGGCACGCTCACTGGGTACGCGGGCGGACTGCACAACAAGGAGCTGCTGCTCAAGCTGGAAGGCATTCTGTGAGTCGCAGCGACGCCATCGACTTTCTGCTGCTCTCGGCCATCTGGGGTGCATCGTTCCTGTTCATGCGGGTGGCCGTGCCGGAGTTCGGGCCGTTCGCGCTGATCGGTTTGCGCTCGGGACTCGCGGCCCTATGCCTGTGGCCGCTGCTGCTTGCGCGCGGTCGCGAAACCGGGTGGGGTCCGGTGCGCACGCATCTGCGCGAGCTGACGGTCGTTGGTGTTGTCAATGCGTTGATTCCGTTTACGCTGTTTGCCTATGCCGCGCTGTCACTGACGGCGGGGTTTACTGCGCTGATCAACGCCTCCACACCGCTGTGGACGGCGCTGGTCGGCGTGTTGTGGTTGCGGTCCGGGCTGAGCCGCGCGCAATGGTGCGGGCTGGCACTGGGTGTGCTCGGCATGGTGATCCTGACCTGGGGCAAGGTGGATTTCAAACCCGGTGGCTCCGGCCTCGCCGTCGTTGCCGGCCTGATCGCCACGCTGGCGTACGGAATTTCCACCCATTACACCAAGCGCAAGCTGGCCGCCGTCTCTCCGTTGGGCGTCGCCGCTGGCAGCCAGACGACTGGCGCACTGATGTTGCTACCCCTGGCCGTGATCTATTGGCCTGCCGCTTCGCCATCACTCAAGGCGTGGATCGCCGCTATCCTGCTCGCGGTGCTGGCGACTGCTTTCGCGCTGATCCTTTATTTCAGGCTCATTTCCCGAGTTGGTGGGCAGAAAGCTTCGACGGTCACCTTCCTGATCCCGGTGTTCGCCATTGGCTGGGGCGCAGCACTGCTGGGCGAGGGCGTGACCGGCCCAATGCTGGCGGGCGGCGCCGTTGTGTTGCTGGGAACCGCGCTAACGCTGGGTATCCTGCGTTTGCCGGGGACAAACCGGGAAGATTTGGGAAAAGCCGCACAAAAGCTATAATTCAAGGCTTTTTCGCAAATTCATGCGTAGTGGCGACGTGCTGTTTCGGCCCGGTTTTCCGGCCGGCAGCGGTGAGCCGTCACAGAAATCGCCCATACCACTATGAAACGTACATTCCAGCCTTCCGTTATCCGCCGCAAGCGCAACCACGGCTTCCGCGCCCGCATGAGCACCAAGGGCGGTCGCCGCGTGATCTCCGCGCGTCGCGCCAAGGGCCGCGCTGTCCTGTCGGCCTAAGACCGCAGCCACAGCAAGCCCTCATTGCAAGTTCCGTTGTGGACGCGCTCGCGGGAGCAGCCTTTCCGCGTGCAGCCCGGCTTCTTGAGCCGGATGATTTCGTTCGCGCGCTGAAAACACGCGCCCAGCGCGGGCGCTATCTCTGGGTCTACCGGCGAACCGACGGCGCAAGCCCCGGTGGCGAAGCTATTGCCGCTGCGACCAGCATAGCGCCGCCGCCCGTGCGGCCGCGTCTCGGCATGATGATCGGCAAGAAGAACGCGCGCACGGCCGTGCTGCGCAATGCCGTCAAGCGCCGCATCCGCGAGCAGTTTCGCCAGCGTCAGTCCGGTTTGCCGCCGTCGCAATACGTTGTCCGCTTGAGTGCATCAGTTTCGGCCAAAGATGTACAGGCAATCATTGCAGAGTGGACGGCGGCACTTGATCACGACATCCGTAAGCATGCCCGCACCCAGGCGCCCGCTGGCAACGCGCCTGCAGAGGTGCGCCCGTGACTGAGGACGCCAGCAACCGCAGCCCCGGTCGTGTGCTTGCGCTCGGCCTGATCAAGGCCTACCAGTACGGCGTGCGCCCCATGCTGGGCCCGCGCTGCCGCTTCTTTCCCAGTTGCTCCGAATACACCGCCGAGGCGATTGCCGAATACGGCGTGCTTCGCGGCAGCGCCCTCGGCGCTCGCCGGCTCGCGAAGTGCCACCCGTGGCACGCAGGCGGGTATGACCCGGTGCCGCCGCGCGATGGCAAATTTGCCACTGCCACTGCGGTAGTCGGCGATGCCTCCCCTTTACCGAATTCCAACCCCTAACTGAAAGCCCACGATGGACTTCCAGCGTCTGATCCTGTTCGTCATCTTCGCCATGTCCGGCGTCTTCCTGTTCCAGGCCTGGCAGAAAGAGAACGCACCGCCGAAGCCGGTAGCGCCGATCACCGCACCGGCCGACGCCAAGAGCGATGTGCCGGCCGCGCCGGCTGCAGCCACCAGCACCAACGGGTCAGTGCCCACCGCCGCGCCGGCAGCCGCCGCCAGCGGCGCTGTACCGTCTGCTGCCAACGCAGCCGCACCGGCGGCGACGGCAGGCGAAGTGTTCACCGTCAAGACCGATCTGTTTGAAGCGAAGATCAACACGCTGGGCGGCGTGATTGAGGAAGTTGCGCTGAAAGAGCATCGCGACGCGGCCGACAAGTCGAAACCGTATCTGGTGCTGCAAAAGAACAAGGACCGCACCCATGTTGCGCAATCCGGGCTGATCGGCGCCGGTCTGCCCAATCACACCACGGTTTACAGCAAGGTCAGCAGCAGTACTGATCTTGGCAGCGCCGAGTCGCTCGAAGTGCGTCTGTCGGCGCCGGTTGCCAGCGGCGGCAAGGCCGATCTGGTCTACACCTTCAAGCGTGGCAGCTACGTGGTGGACGTGACCTACGACATCACCAATGGCGGCAGCGCTGCGCTGAGCCCGACGGCCTACTTCCACCTGCATCGCGACACCAAGATCACCGGCAGCGAAAACGGCATGGTCGGCATCTTCCACGGGCCGGCGGTTTATACCGAGCAGGACAAGTACAAAAAGATCGACTTCAAGGACATCGAAAAGGGCAAGAAAGGCCTTTACACCGCCGCCGCCGACAACGGCTGGGTGGGCATGGTCGAGCACTATTTCGTCAACGCCTGGCTGCCCAAGGCTGGCAGCAAGCGCGAGTACTACACCACCAAGGAAGACGGTGATCTCTATCGCGCTGGCCTGAAAACGCCAGTCGGCGACATCGCCGCAGGCGCCACCGGAAAGATCAGCGTGCCCATCTACATGGGGCCGCAGGAGCAGGACCGCCTGAAGGCTGCCGCCACCGGGCTCGATCTGGTGGTCGACTACGGCATGTTCACCTTCATCGCCGCGCCGATGTTCTGGCTGCTGCGCTGGTTCCACAGCATGGTGGCCAACTGGGGCTGGGCGATTGTGTTGCTCACCATCCTGATCAAGGCCGTGTTCTACCCGCTCAATGCCGCTGCGGGGCGCAGCATGGGCAAGATGAAGCTGGTCGGCCCCAAGATGAAAGAGCTGCAGACCCGCTACGCCGATGATCGCGTCAAGCTCAATCAGGCGATGATGGAGCTCTACAAGAAAGAGAAGATCAACCCGCTCGGCGGCTGCCTGCCGATCGTGATCCAAATCCCGGTATTCATTGCCCTCTACTGGGTGCTGATTGCGGCGGTTGAATTGCGTCACGCACCGTGGATCGGCTGGATCAAGGATCTCTCCGGACCGGATCCCTTCTTTGTGCTGCCGGCACTCTACGCCATCACCGCATTCGCGCAATCCAAGCTGCAACCGCCGGCACCGGGCATGGACCCGATCCAGCAAAAAGTATTGCAGTACATGCCGGTTGCCTTTGCCGTGATGTTCGTGTTCTTCCCGGCCGGTCTGGTGCTCTACTGGACAGTCTCGAACCTGCTGCAGATCGCGCAACAGTGGCAGATCAACCGCATGCTGGAGCGTGACAACGCCGCCGCTGCGGCGGCCGCCAAGCGCTAGCGACATCCTCGCTTCGGGGGTAGGGCGGGCACTGCCCGCCTTGCGCCACGGGCGAAGCGCTGTCTTCCTGACTGCGGCATGAGAGTGGACAAGGCGGGCAATGCCCGCCCTACGTGCATAAGGACATAAGCGGCATTTATGCAAGACACCATCGTCGCCATCGCCACCCCGCCCGGTCGCGGTGGCGTGGGCATCGTGCGGGTGTCAGGCAAGTCGCTCACCGCGATGGCGGCGGTCATCTGCGGCAAGTCACTCACGCCGCGCCTCGCACAACACACACGCTTCCGCGACGCAGCTGACGAGGTCATCGACGATGGCATCGCGCTCTTCTTCGCTGCGCCCGCATCGTTCACCGGTGAGGACGTACTCGAACTGCACGCCCACGGCTCGCCCATCGTGTTGCAGGCGCTGGTGCGCCGCTGCGTTGAGCTCGGCGCACGGCACGCCGGGCCGGGCGAGTTCACCAGACGCGCCTACCTGAACGGAAAACTCGATCTCGCGCAGGCCGAGGCCGTGGCCGACGTGATCGACGCCGCCACTGAGAGCGCCGCCCGCGCCGCCGTGCGCTCCCTCACCGGTGAATTCTCCAGCCGCATCCGCACGCTGCAGGATCGGCTGATCCACCTGCGCATGTTCGTCGAGGCCACGCTCGACTTCCCCGAAGAAGACGTCGAATTCATCGAAGCCGAGCGTGCACGCGACAAGCTCGCCGCCACGCGCGAAGCACTACTGCAGGTGATCAGCGAGGCTACACGCGGGCAACTGCTGCATGACGGCATCCGCATCGTGCTCGCGGGCGAGCCCAACGTCGGCAAATCCAGCCTGCTCAACGCACTGGCCGGCGACGACATCGCCATCGTCACCCCCATCGCCGGCACCACGCGCGACACCGTGCGCTCGCGCATCAGCATCAACGGCCTGCCAGCCGAAGTGATCGACACCGCAGGGCTGCGCGACACCACTGACCCGGTGGAGGCCATGGGCATTGAGCGCACCCGCGCCGCGATCCGCGACGCCGACCTGGCGCTGGTGCTGGTGCAGGCCTCGCAAGCCGTGTCATCCACGCTGCTCGCCGAGCTGCCCGCCACGCTGCCGCGCCTGATCGTGCACAACAAGGTGGACCTCGCGGGTGAGGGCGCGCGCAGCGACGAGCAAGGCCTCTGGGTCTCCGCCAAAACCGGCACCGGGCTTGATCTGCTGACCGATGCCATCGCCGACGCTGTCGGCTTCAACTACCGTGAGGAAGGCCACTTCATGGCCCGCGAGCGGCATGTCGACGCGCTGCGCAAAGCACTCACCCATATTGACGCTGCTGCCCAGCACCTCGATCACGTTGCGCTGGAACTGTTCGCCGAAGAGCTTCGCCTTGCGCATGAAGCGCTGGGCGCCATCACGGGCGAATTCACAGCGGATGACTTGCTTGGTGAAATCTTTAGTCGGTTTTGTATTGGCAAGTGAGCGGGGAAGTTGTCTGCGGCCTTTGCTGCGGACATCGTTGCACCAAGCGTAGCGGTGATGGCATGATGCAGATGGCCAGTTGCCGAAGGTTCGACGGCAGATTTCAACTAAAGACTTTCTGTGAATAGGCTGCGCAAGCGAGATGACTACAAGCTACTTGCAGAATTTGTTCGCCCTTGCAGAAGTAATGCCTGTCGCAAGCAAGATGCTGGACCACGCCGGCTTCAAGCTGCACACAATGACGGCTGCGTATGTTGATTCGCTGAGGCCTCGAAACAAGGAGTGGGAGCGGTGCTACATAGAGTTTGCTTCCCTGCGCGAACGCGAATGGTTCGCCCTTCGCTCAAACAGTGGTTCACACTGGCCCACAGGGCGAAACGACCTTCCCGATGATCAACGGTCTGACTATGTAGACCGCCTTGTCCGTGAATTCGGCCAATTAAGCGCGTCCACAACCGGCGATTTCTCGCGGATTAGTGAAACAGTAGATCCAAATGCCGCCATCTACCTAGCACAGCCGGTGAAGGACACGAACGCGTGGCGGCGTCATCTGGCTGATGTTCGGCGTCAGCGCGATGCGGAGGTCGACCTGATCTGTGAGTGCCGTAGTTGTAATCGCGACGCGAAGCTGACTCCTGCAGCAATGTTGCGTCGTTTAGAGCGGTTGGCGAGCTATTTCCCCGAGTTGCAGGTGTCAACTACAAAGGGGCGACGGGCTTGCTTCGTTGTTGAGTTGGCCATCAGCGATGATTTCGCCTTGCAAGTTCACTGGGATGATCCATACACTTTTTCATCGAGCGGGGATCTGCCCCTATTACTCCGGCCGGTGATCAAACAGGCTCAGACGAGTGTACAGGTCAGCAATCGTAGTGTTGTAGTTAACACGACATTTGATCGCTTGCTACCAGGCTTTCGTTTCTACTTTGAACACGGATGCGATAGTGATGGGCGATTTACTCTGGCGATGTCTGCTGCCTTCAGTGCGCTCAGACTCATTGCTCTGTCGCTGCGCAGGACCGAGCGCTAGGTCGGTAGGCTGGGTCATGACCCAGCGTCGGCTGATTCGATATGAGCGCTGGGTTTTCAACCCAGCCTACGGCGATCGGGTAGGCCAGCGCGGCAATCGCCACCCCCTAAAATCCCGGATTGCCTTTCTCGCGCCAAGGTGCGCCTGCTTACGTGAAGGAAATCGTCACATTGTCGGGGGATATCGGCGGCGGCAAGTCGTCGGTGGCGCGTATTCTTTCCGCTTCGCTGGGTTATCCGATCATTTCGGCCGGTGGCATGCAACGCGAGATCGCGACGAGCATGGGGCTGACCACGTTGCAGCTGAACGAGCAGTCGGCGAAGGACCGCAGCGTGGACGACCGCATCGACGCTTACACCAAGATGCTGGGCGAAACGCGCGATCACATCATTGTCGACTCGCGCCTGGCGTGGCATTTCATCCCACCGGCGTTCAAAGTGTTCCTATCAGTGGACCCGCTGGTCGGCGCCGAGCGCGTGTTCGGCGCGTCGCGCAGCGAGGAGCACCATCATTCGCTGGAGCATGCGGTGGAGAACAACCGCAGCCGCACGCAGCTGGAGACGACGCGCTTCCGTGCGCTGTATGGCATTGAGCTGCGCGACTATCGCAACTACGATCTGATTGTTGATACGTCTTACGTGGCGCCGGAGACAGTGGCCGCCACCATCGAACAGGCGTTCGCCGCGCGCAATCGCGGGCAGGCACATGCGCAGGTGTGGATGTGCCCGCAGCGACTGGCGGCGATGGCGGATGCGTTGGCTGGCGCGGGCGGGCGAGGCGATGCTGCGCCAGTCACGTTGCAGGCGACCGATGGCCAGTTCGTTGTCGTTTCAGGGCGTGAGGCGATTGCGAAGGCGCTGGCGCAGGGCGTGGCGTTGTTGCCGGCCAGCCTGACGTAGCCGCCGAAGCCGTACGAGCGGGAACCCGGACGCGCTTCGCTTCTCCGGGCTACGTCGCGGCGCCGCGCATCGTTCAGGCTTGTAGCCGTGAGAAGCGAAGCGCGTCAAGGCATTTGTCCATCGAGCACCGTTGGCTACAGAACCTTCAACTGCCGCAGCACCTGCACGAAGGCACGGGTGTGACGGTCGATGTCCTTGATGTCAATGTGCGATGTGTCCGGCGTGTCGATGTTGAGCGGCGGATAGTCGCGGAAGTCGATCATCGTGGCCGGCATGATGGCGACCAGTTTGTCCCAATACTTCCCGCGCGGAAAATTCTGCTCGTCGAGCTCGATGTGTTCGCCCGAGACCGGCTCTCGGTAGAACACCACCTTGCCGCCACGCGCGTTGATGCGTTCCACCCAGCGCGCCACCTCACGCATTTCGTTCAGCCAGACATCCGGCGTCGGTGGCGTGTACATGGGGTAGTACTTGCGCAGGTCCGCCACGCGGGCGTTGCGGATGGCATTGATGTCGCTCTTCACGTAATCGGTGCCACCGGCGCGGTCGCGCTCGAAGGTCACGTATTCCTTGTACGGCGCACCGTGGCCGTCGATATAGCGCTTGATCAACGTGACGAAGGCGAAGTCCGGTCGCGCCGCAATCGCGTGCTCCTGCACGCGGGTGAGCAGGCGCCGGTGCACCTCGCGCGAGGGGCTCCAGTCGTGGTGGTAGTGCGCGATCTGCTTTGCCTGCATCTCCCACACCTTGCGGTCCATGCCGCGCGAATCGCAGCCGATGATGACGGTGCCGGTGAACTTCGGGTCGTCAGCCAGATCACGCAGCGCGGCGAGCGGGTAATGCCCGTTGACGGCGAGCATGATGGGGTCCACGTTGAGCCCCATCTTGAACGCCTCGTCGCGGAACACTGCCGGCGAAAAACCGTACTGGATGCGCGACGCACCCAGCAGCGCGATGCGTTGCGGTGGCGCCGGTTTCACGGCGCGGGCGCGATGCTGCGACCAGAGGTCGAGACTGTCCATCACTGTCGGCGCGTAGCCCTGCGTGCGCCAGTACTTCTCAAACGCGAACCAGCCGCCAAGCGTGATTGCTGCGGCCAACAGCCAGGTCAGGAGCCAGCGTGGGTTGCTCACGGCGCTCTCCTAAAACTGAAAGTAGATGAAGGCATTGGTCTTGCCCGGCGACAGGATGATCGCCAGCGACATCAGCGACAGCAACGCTACGCGCCAGGGCCATGCCAGCGCGGGCAGCCAGTCCCAACCCTTGCGCGGCTTCAGCCAGGCTTGCACCGCGAGACCCACGACGAGGGCGACGACGAATACCCACACCTCGCCATTCCAGGCGAGCGTGGCAGCGTCCTTCGCGGCGAAACCGAACATCGCGAGGGTGCGATCCCACGCCAGTGCGATCGTCGGCGCGCGGAAGTAGACCACCGCCCAAGAGAAGAGCGCGAAGGTGAGCAGCGCCAGCAGCCAGCGCACCGGCTTTGCGTCCCACAACTTCCAGTCGCCAATGGAATCCTTCAGGATGCGTTCGCCGACGAGGAATGCGCCGTGCATTGCGCCCCACACCACAAAGTGCCACGCGGCGCCGTGCCAGAAGCCGCAGGCGGTGAAGGTGATCATCACGTTCAGGTAGCCCCGCAATCGGCCCTTGCGGTAATGCCCGAGCGGGTTGAACACATAGTCGCGCAGCCAGTTCGAGAGCGAAATGTGCCAGCGCGTCCACAGCTCGGCAATGCCGACCGAGGCAAACGGTGCCTCGAAGTTCGGCGGCAGGTGAAAGCCGAACATTTTGGCGATGCCGAGCGCCGCCAGTGAGTAGCCGGCGAAATCGCAATACACCTGCATCGAGAACGAGAAGGCACCTGCCCATGCGGCGACGAAGCCAGCCTTGTAGTCCGGCGCAAAGACGATGTCGGACACCGGCGCGAACACCTGATCCGCGCCGACGATCTTCAGGAACAGGCCACCCACCAGCATGAAGGCCCCGGTGGCCACGGCATCGGCGGTGACCGTTCTCGGCGTCGTCGTCTGCGCGTTAAAGTCGCCAAAACGCATGATCGGCCCCGCCACCAGATGCGGGAAGAAGGTCATGAACAGCCCATAGTCACGCAGATTTTTGGTGGGCGTGATGCGCTTCTTGTAAACGTCGACGATGTAGGAGATCGACTCAAACGTATAGAACGAGATGCCGAGCGGCAGCACGATGCCGAGGTCGATGGGCTTGTAGGTAACGCCGATGAGCGCCAGCCACTCGATTGCGGTGTTGGCAAAGAATTGCGCGTACTTGAAATAGCCGAGCAGCGACAGGCTCGCGATGATCGATGCCCAGAACCAGCGTCGCCGCGTGGTGTCGCTTGTCGCCGCATGGATGCGTTGCGCCGCCCACCAGTCGAACACCGTGGTGAAGGCCAGCAGAATCAGGAAAAACGGGTTCCACGAGCCGTAGAACACGCAGCTCGCGGCGAGCAGCAGGTTCTTGCGTCCGTTCCACGAACGCAGCAGAACATAGACGGGGAAGACGATCGCCAGAAAGACGGCGAAGGTGAGGGAGTCGAAGGTCATTGCGACTCAATGCTAATGTAGAGCGCATGCCCAGCTCCCGCCCGCAACAGCGCATTCCGGTGCTCACCTGGCACGGCTACAACGTCTTCGGCGACCGCTATGACAACAACGACCTGATCGCATTCGCCGCTGATCTGCGCGTGATCGATGACGCCGGTTTTGCGGTGGTGCCGCTGGTCGAGGTGGCGCGCTGGGTGCGCGGCGAGCGCAATGACTTCGCTGATCTCGCCGGTGGTGCGCGACCCGTAGTGGCGCTGTCGTGTGACGACGGCACCGACTACGACTGGCGCAATGTCATCCATCCCGAGCACGGCGCGCAGACCAGTTTTGCCGAATCGATACGCAGCTTTCAGCGCGAACGGCCAGGGCAGCAGCCGGCGCTTTCGCTCACCAGTTTTGTCATCGCCAGTCCGTCCGCGCGGCGCCAGATCGACCTCGGTGCGATGGCCGGGCAGGGCGCGCTGAACGATGACTGGTGGCAGGCGGCGAACGCCAGCGGCCTGATGCCGATCGAAAGCCACGGCTGGGACCACAATCACCCCACCGTGTCGCCGGTGGTGCAGCGCGAGCAGCGCAGCGGCGATTTTTTTGCGATTGATACCTTCGCCGAGTGCGACATGCATGTGCGGGCCGCAGCGAATTACATCGATTCGCGCGCGGGCCGGCGGCCGTCGCTGTTTGCCTACCCGTGGACGCAGGCGTCGGGGTACATGCGCTATCGCTACATGCCCACCGTCGCCGAGCCGCTCGGCACCATCGCCGCGTTCGGCGGCCAGAGCGACTACCTCACGCGCGACAGCGATCGCTGGTATTTGCCGCGATTTGTCTTCGGGCCAGACTGGAACAGCCGCGACAGCCTGCTGGCGTTGCTTGACGGCGCCTGCTGACTACAGGGCCTCGGCGCAGCTCGGCTCAGAAGGGCCCGAGCTTCATCGCCTCGGCAATGCGGCGCTGCTTGCCTTCTGCACTGATCGGCTTTTGCCAGATGGCGAACAGATAGGGCTCAGCGACTTTCTCAAAGCCGACGCGGCGATCCACCGCCTCCGCCTGCTTGTCACCGATGTAGCCCCAGATGGTGGCGCCATCGGCGAGCGCAGCGTGAGCGTGGCGCATCATGATCTCGGCGATACCGCCACGCTCGCGCACCCACGCACGCTGCAGCGGCGACAGCGCGCGATACACGCGATCGTCGGTGCAGAGCCCGCCGCAGAGATAGTCACCCTGCCATGCGGTGTAGTGCACGTAGCCAGCGCAGACGTCACCGGCCAAAGCGACGAAATGGCGCGGGAACTGCGGAATCTCCTGGCCGAATTTGCGGCGGAACAGTTGGGCGGCGATGGCCGGATCGTCAATTTCGACGATGCGGATGGTCCCGTCGAGCGCCGGGCGGTCGCGCATGGCGGCACGCGCCTGCTCGATGGCGGCGATCTGGGCTGGGTCTGGCGTGTCTTCGGCGGTCGCTTTTTCGCTACCGCCGCGCCGCTTCCACCAGTTGGCGAGTTGCTTCAGCATTGATCAGCTTTTCGCTGAAATGCCCATTCGGTGCGGGCGCAGATGGCAAAAAGACCAATTATCGACATTTGATGAAATGACCGCCTTAGCCCAACGCAGTTGCGGATTCGCCCAAAAAGCTGCTACTCCATTCGCGTCCACGTTTGCGTCCGCCCGAACAGTGGCGTGCCCATGTAGCCCCGCACTTCCAGCTTTTTGTTGTCGGCGCTGAGACTGAGGCGAACCCGGTACACCTTGCCGTTGGCGGCGTCGAGGATGTCGCCGCCCTCCCAGTGGCCTTCGCCTTTCTTGACGTTACGCATGATGGTGAGCCCGACTACCGGCTTGCCCTTGCGGTCGTCCGTGCACTCGTCGCACTTCGAGTCCTGCTTGGCCGGGTCGAGCAATTTTTCGATCTTGCCGGTGAATACGCCATTGGCCTCGGTGATGCGGATCACCGCCTTCTCCTTGCCGGTGGCATCGTCCACGGTCTTCCAGGCGCCGGTGGGCGTCTGGGCTGCCACAGTTGCCGCGGCGAGCAGACCAATCAGTGCGAAAAACAGTTTCATGCGTCCTCCTTGATCCGGGGCGGGCTTAGCCGCCGATGAAGTCGCGCTTGCCCAGCGGCACGCCGGCCTGGCGCAGCAGGTTGTACGCCGTAGTGGCGTGGAAGTAGAAGTTGGGCAACGCAAAACCGGTCAGGTACGGCAGCCCGACGAATTCGGCCGGCGCGCCGGCAATGGTGATGTTGATGGTGCGGTTCTCGGCGCCATCAAACTGCTCCGGCTTGAGTGTGGCGAGGAAGTCGCGCGTCTTCTGGCAACGCGCCTTGAGCTCGGCAAAGGTCTTCTCGGAATCTTCGTATTTCGGCACTTCGACGCCGGCCAGTCGCGCCGACGCGCCCTTGGCGAAATCTGCCGCGATCATGATCTGGCGCAACATCGGAAACATGTCGGGGTAAATCCGCATGCCGGTGAGCACCGTGTCGTCTATCTTCCGCTCTGCAGCATAGGCCGCGCCCTTGTCGAGAATGTTGATCAGGTTGCCGAGATAGCGATCAAACACCGGCACCGAGAGGGCGTACATCGAAATAGTCACAACAAATCCTTTGCGCAACGAGGGGGTAAAGCGTCAGCGATTGTAGGTGCGCATCCGCGCTCCGCAACCGTTTCGAACGCGATGTTGCGCACGGGGCATGGAGGAGCAATCATGGAGCGTCGCGATTTCCTGTCCGGGGGCATTGGTGCCGCCGGCGCGCTGGCTGGCCTGGCATCGGTCACCGCCGCAGCGCAGAACCTGCCGGCCGTCAACTGGCGCCTGGCGTCGAGCTTTCCGAAGTCACTCGACACCATCTACGGTGGCGCCGAACAGTTCGCCCGCATTGTTGATGCGGTGACGGGCGGCAAGTTCAAGGTATCGATCGTCGACAACGCCTCGATTGCGCCGGCAAAAACGGTGTTCGAGGCCGTGCAGAACGCCAATGTCGAATGTGCGCATACGGCGGGCTACTACTTCCTGAGCGTCAACAAGGCGCTCGCCTTCGACACCACCCTGCCGTTCGGCCTCAATCAGCGGCAGCACAACGCCTGGGTCTATCAGGGCGGCGGGCTCGAGCTGCTGCGCGAACTCTTCGCCCAGTACAACATGGTCAACTTCCCGATGGGCAACACCGGCGCCCAGATGGGTGGCTGGTACAACAAGGAAATCCGCACGCTTGACGACGTCAAGGGCCTGAAGATTCGCATCCCCGGCTTCGGTGGCGAAATCTGGAAGCGGCTCGGCGCCGAGCCCATGGCCCTGCCAGGCGGCGAAATCGCCGGCGCATTGAAGGACAAAAAAATCGATGCCGGCGAGTGGGTCGGGCCGTACGACGATGACAAGCTCGGCTTGCCGGCGGTGGCGCGTTTTTATTACTACCCGGCCTGGTGGGAGCCGTCCGCGGCACTGAGCCTGTATGTCAACAAGGCCGCCTATGACGGGCTGCCGGCCGCCTACAAGGAGGCCGTCAACGTCGCCAGCGGCTGGGTCAATCAGTGGATGATGGCTGCCTACGACACCCGCAACCCGGCCGCCTACAAGCGCATGATCGGCAGCGGCACACGCGTGCAATTGTTCCCCAACAACTTCATGATTGCCGCCTATCGCGGCGCCTTTGCCATCTACGACGCCGAGGCCGCTGGCAACCCGGCATTCAAGAAGATTTACGACCCGTGGAAACGGTTCCGCAGCGAGATCAACGAATGGCACAAGACGGCCGAGGCGGCGATGACCAATTTCCTCGGCAACTGGCGCGCGGAAGGCTGATAAACTGCGTTTTGAATCAGGAGAAGCGCGCGGGCTACCCGCTCTCGCGCTACCGTAGGCGTAATCCCCGGAAGATCGCTCAGGTACCGTACTGATTCACGGCGTCGGTTCGCAGGAATCGCTGCCGCACATCTGGAGAGCGAGGCAGCCAACACACTGGCGAGAGCCTCCGCCGAAGGGGCAAAACCGCCGCAAAACCGGCGGTTGAAACTCTCAGGCTAAAGGACAGATCCGGGACGTTACCTTCCACTCAGGAGCCACGTCCCGATGTCTGAGCCCGTTTCAGAGAAACTTCTCCGCACCCCGCTGTACGACCTGCATGTGAGCCTCGGCGCCCGCATGGTGCCCTTCGCTGGCTACGACATGCCGGTGCAATATCTGCTTGGCGTACTCAAGGAGCATCTGCACACCCGCGCCCACGCCGGGTTGTTCGACGTCTCGCACATGGGGCAGGTGGAGCTGCACGGGCCGGACGCCGCGAAAGCGCTGGAAACACTGGTGCCGGTGGACGTGCTCGGGATAGCGGCCGGCAAGCAGCGTTACGCGCTGTTCACCAACGAGCAGGGCGGCATCCTTGATGATCTGATGATCTTCAACACCGGCAGCTATCTGCACGTGGTGGTGAATGCCGCCTGCAAGGCGCAGGATATTGCGCATCTGCAAAAGCATATTGGCAATCGCTGCGACATCCGCGTGCGTGATGACCTTGCGCTGCTGGCGCTGCAGGGGCCAGGCGCGGAGGCTGCGTTGAAAGGCATCGCTGCCGGCGAAGTGCCGCAGACGTTCATGGCCGGTGGCCGTTTGAATCTGGCTGGCATCGATTGCCTCGTCACGCGCTCGGGCTATACCGGTGAGGACGGCTTTGAAATCAGCGTGCCGGCGGCACAGTGTGAAGCGCTGGCGAAGGCCTTGCTCGCGCAACCAAATGTGCAACCAATCGGCCTCGGCGCCCGCGATTCGCTGCGCCTTGAAGCGGGCCTCTGCCTCTATGGCCACGACCTCGACACCACGACCACGCCGGTCGAAGCCTCGCTCACCTGGGCAATGCAGAAGGTGCGTCGCACCGGCGGCGAGCGCGCCGGCGGATTCCCGGGCGCGGGCGTGATCCTCGGTCAACTCGACGACGCGACAAAGGTCAAGCGCAAGCGAGTGGGCCTCAAACCCGAAGGCCGCGCGCCGATCCGTGAAGGCGTGGAGCTGCAGGATGCTGCGGGCAACAAGATAGGCGTTGTCACCAGCGGCGGCTTCGGCCCCACGGTGAACGGGCCGGTCATCATGGCCTATGTCGATGCCGCACACGCCGCAGTCGGCAGCAAGATCAACGCGATGCTGCGCGGCACGCCGACGCCGGTGACGGTGGTGGCGATGCCTTTTGCGCCGCATGGGTACAAGCGCTGACGCGCTTGAGGACGAATGACCAATGACGAATGACGATAACCAGAGATAACCCAGCGACGATTCGAAGGTATTTGAGAGGCGTGCGCTTGCGTTTCGTCACTCGTCCTTCGTCTTTCGTCCTTTTTCTGAAAGAAAAACCATGACCACCCGCTACACCGAAGACCACGAATACATCAAGATGGACGGCGATATCGGCACCGTCGGCATCACCCATTTCGCGCAGGACAAGCTGGGCGATCTCGTTTACGTTGAGCAGCCGAAAGTCGGCCGCAAACTCGCCGCGAAGGAAGACGCCGCGATCATCGAGTCAGTCAAGGCGGCGGCCGAAGTGAAGTCCCCGGTCGATGGTGAAGTCATTGAAGTGAACGAGGCCGTCGTCGCCGATCCGTCGCTGGTCAACACCGATCCGGAAGGCGCTGGCTGGTTCTTCAAAATCAAGGTCAGCAACGCCGACGCCGTGGCCAAGCTGCACGACGAAGCCGCCTACAAGGCAATGATTGCCTGATTACCTGCAGGAGCGGCTCCGCCGCGACCCGGTGTCTACACCAATTGACGCTGGTCGCGGCCGAGCCGCTCCTGCAAAAACAAGATGACCATCTCCGTTCGCCCCCTCACTCCCACCGACCGCACCCAGTGGCAGCCGCTGTGGAAGGGTTATCTCGATTTCTACAAGACGTCAGTGCCGCCCGAGCAGTACGACCTGACGTGGTCGCGCTTCCATGATCCGGCGGAGCCGATGTTTGTGCTGGGCGCGTTCGAGGGCGAGACGATGCTCGGCATCGTGCACTACATCTTTCATCGGTCGTGCTGGACGGCCGGTCCGTACGTTTATCTGCAAGACCTGTTCACCAGCAGCGATGCGCGCGGCAAGGGCGTCGGCCGTGCGCTGATCGAGGCGGTGTACGCGGCCGCGAAAGCCGAGGGTGCAGCACGTGTGCATTGGCTGACGCACGAGACCAACGCGCGCGCGATGGTCCTCTACAACGATGTCGCTGATCGCAGTGGCTTCCTGCAGTATCGAAAAGTTTTGTGATCAAGCCGTTGGCGGCGACTTTATGACTTTCCCGTTCGTGGTGAGCCTGTCGAACCATGAACGCATTTAACTGAACGGTCGTTGTGGTTCGACAGGCTCACCACCAACGGCATGGATAAGCGCGATTCCTCATGTCTGATTTTCTCCCCCGCCACATCGGCCCCAATCGTGAAGAGCAGATGGACATGCTCGCTCAGGTCGGCGCAACCACGCTCGAAGACCTCGTCGCGCAGGTGGTGCCGTCGACCATCATCGGCGGCCGGCGGCTTGCCCTGCCGCAGGCACAGAGCGAGGTTGAGGCGCTGGCTGAACTGCGCGGCATTGCGCAGAAGAACCAGATCTTCAAGAGTTTCATTGGGCAGGGCTATGTCGGCACGGTGACGCCCGGCGTCATCCTGCGCAACATCCTTGAAAACCCGGCCTGGTACACCGCCTACACGCCGTACCAGCCCGAGATTTCGCAGGGCCGGCTGGAAGCGTTGCTCAACTACCAGACGATGATCTGCGACCTCACCGGCATGGACATCGCCAACTCGTCGCTGCTGGATGAGGGCACCGCCGCTGCCGAAGCGATGACGCTGGCCAAGCGGCAGGCGAAGTCAACCAGCAACACCATCATCGTTGCTGGCGACTGTCATCCGCAAACGATCGAAGTGCTGAAGCAGCGCGCCGAACCGCTTGGCATTGAAGTCAAGGTCGGCATGGCGCACCAGTTGATGATGGAGGGCGACTACTTCGCCGTGCTCGCGCAGTACCCCTCCACCAGCGGCCAGATTCACGACATGGGCCGCTACGCCGATTTTGTGCACGCGAAGGGCGCGCTGTTCATCTGCGCTGCCGATCCGCTGGCGCTGGTGCTGCTGAAGGCGCCGGGCGAGTGGGGCGCCGACATCGTGATCGGCTCGTCGCAACGATTCGGTGTGCCGATGGGTTACGGCGGTCCACACGCTGCCTTCATGGCTGTGCGCGATGCCTACAAGCGCAACATGCCGGGCCGTCTGGTCGGGGTGACGATTGACGCGCAGGGCAAGCCCGCGTACCGCCTGACCCTGCAGACCCGCGAGCAACATATTCGCCGCGAAAAGGCAACCAGCAACATTTGCACGGCGCAGGTGCTGCTCGCCGTAATGGCCAGCATGTACGCGGTCTATCACGGCCCCGAAGGCTTGCGCCGTATCGCCACCCGGGTGCACGGCCTTGCCACGCGTTTTGCCGCCGGCCTGAAAGCGATGGGCATCGCGCCGGCGGCGGGTCAGTTCTTCGACACCGTCACCTTCAAGAATGACGCGCATGCCGCGATCGTTACCACCGCGCGCAATGGTGGCATGAATCTGCGCCACTATGCGGAATGGGCAGCAGTCGGTGTCACCTTCGACGAGACGCACACCGACGCCGACGTTGATGCCGTGCTGTTTGCGATTTCAGCCGAGACCGGCATTCGCGCACCGATGTCGATTGACCCGGCACCATCGGCGATCCCGGACGCGCTCAAGCGCGAGAGCGCCATGCTCACCCATCCGGTGTTCAACACGCATCACAGCGAGACCGAGATGCTGCGCTATCTGCGCCGTCTGGCCGACAAGGACCTCGCGCTCGACCGCACCATGATCCCGCTGGGCTCGTGCACCATGAAGCTCAACGCCACCACCGAGATGATCCCGGTGACCTGGCCGGAGTTCGGCAACCTGCATCCGTTTGCGCCGGCCGAGCAGGCGAAGGGCTACGCCGAGCTCAACAAAAATCTCGAAGAGATGCTCTGCCGCATCACGGGCTTTGATGCCGTCACGCTGCAGCCGAACAGCGGAGCGCAGGGCGAATATGCGGGCCTGCTGGCGATCCGTGCCTATCACGCCAGCCGCAACGAGGCACACCGTAACGTCTGTCTGATCCCCTCCAGCGCGCACGGCACCAACCCAGCCAGCGCGCAGATGTGCGGCATGGACGTGGTGGTGACCAAGTGCGACGACAACGGCAACGTTGATGTCGCTGACCTGCGCGCCGCTGCGGAGAAACACTCCAGCAAACTTGCCGCGTTGATGATCACCTATCCGTCCACGCATGGTGTGTTCGAGGAGGCGATCAAGGAAATCTGCGCCATCGTGCATCTGCATGGCGGTCAGGTCTACATGGACGGCGCCAACCTCAACGCGCAGGTGGGCGTCACCTATCCGGCCGAGCTCGGCGCCGATGTCAGCCACATGAACCTGCACAAGACCTTCTGCATCCCGCACGGCGGCGGCGGGCCGGGCGTCGGGCCGATCGGTGTGCGCGCGCATCTGGCGCCCTTCCTGCCCGGTCGCGGCAAGGTTGGCCCGGTCAGCGCAGCGCCCTACGGCAGCGCCAGCATCCTGCCGATCCCGTACGCCTACATCCGCATGATGGGCGCCGATGGTTTGCGCGAAGCGACGGCAGTAGCGATCCTCAACGCCAACTACATCGCGAAAAAACTGGCGCCGCACTTCCCGATCCTCTACACCGGGCACGGCGGCTTTGTGGCGCATGAGTGCATCGTCGATGTGCGGCCGATCAAGGACGTGTGCGGCATCAGCAACATGGACGTCGCCAAGCGCCTGATGGACTACGGCTTCCATGCACCCACGGTGAGCTTCCCGGTGGCCGGCACGCTGATGATCGAGCCGACCGAGAGCGAACCGAAGGTCGAGCTCGACCGCTTCATCGACGCCATGATCGCCATCCGTGAGGAGATCCGCGCGGTCGAAACCGGTGTCTGGCCGAAGGATGACAACCCGCTGGTCAACGCGCCGCACACCACCGAGGTGCTGCTCACCGAGACCTGGAACCACGCCTACACCCGCGAGCAGGCGGCGTATCCGCTACCCGGCCTGCGCCAGAGCAAATACTGGCCACCGGTCGGACGTGTAGACGACGTTTACGGCGACCGCAACATCATGTGCACCTGCCCGCCGCTGGAGAGTTACGCGAGCGCGTAGGGGGGATGTAAAGAAAGTCTCTCCTGCATCGCAGGGGAGATGTCGGCGCCTCGCCGACAGAGGGGTTGGTGGCAGCGGCAGCGATGGTTAGTTCGGTGGCAAACCCCTCCGGCGCTGCGCACCACCTCCCCTACTGCGCAGGGGAGGCTTCCGCTCAGATAATCTTCACCGCCCGCCCGATGAACAAAATCGGGCCGGTGGGGCGATCCAGTGGCGAGCCGTTGTACGGTTCCAGCGTGATCTCGAAGAGTTGGTTGGGTTCCAGCGGCGGCAGCTTGTCTAGCGACACTTCTTTCGATTCGCCGGGGCGCACCAGACCCAGCGAGACGGGGCCTTTCCAGTCGTTGCCCTTGGTCCAGAACTGCAGCGACTTGTCGGCGGGCACGTCCACCTTGCCGAGCGGAATCAGCCGCGCCTGTTGCGAGTTCGTCCCGGCCTGCACCACCCAGCCCGGCGACTTGTCCTGCGGTCCGACCAGTACCACCATGTAGCCTGGCCCCGGTGGTTGCGCCAGCTTGCCGACCACCACGATGCCCATGAAGGCGGTGGCCGCGAAACCGGTCGCCGCGAGGCCACGCCACAGGCGCAGACTGTTCCACCAGCTACTCGCCGCTGCGGTGGGCATCGCCGCCGCAGGGCGCACGCCTTTGTCCGCTGCCACCTGTGCGGCAACGGATGTTTCAATGCGCGACCACAAGGCAGGCGACGGCTCCACCGGCGCTGCCAGCGCGTTAAGTGGCAGGAGCTTGTGTTGCCACTGCTCCACCGCAGTGCGCAGCGCAGCGTCGTTGCTCATGCGCGCCTCCACCTCGGCGCGGCGCGCAGCCGGGAGCGTGCCGAGCACGTATTCGCCGGCGAGGACGTGCAGGTCGTCGGCGTTCATGCCATGCACTCCCGGAGCGAGAGCAGGCCGCGGCGCACCCAGGCTTTCACACTGCCCAGCGGCGCATTGAGCCGTTGCGCGATTTCGCCATGTGAGCAGCCGTCAACATAGGCGAGCAGGATGCTGTTGCGCTTTGCCGTGTCAAGCCGTTCCAGGCATTCGTCAAGGCGGCCGAGATCGGCATTGATCTCAAAGGCCTCAGCCATCGGTGCTGCGTTGGCTACCGCTTCGGCTTCAATGGCCGCGATGGCGTCTTCGTCGGCTGACACTTCGCGGCCGCTGGTACGCACGGCCGAGAGCGCCTGATTGCGCACGATGCTGTGGATCCAGCCGCGCCCTTCGCCACGCGTGGCGTCAAAACTGGCGGCTTTGGTCCAGAGGTTCATGAAGGCGTCGTGCAGCACGTCCTCGGCGCGGGCGCGGTCACGCACGATGCGCAACGCCACACCGAGCAGACGGCGGCTTTCATGTTGGTAGATGCGATGCAGGGCCGCGCGATCACCCTTCGCGCAGTCCGCGAGGGCGGCTTCGTAATCAAACGTGGAGGAGGCGGCAGGCAAGGCGGGCGTGGTCCAGAAAATCGGAGCAGACGTTCGTCAGCGGATCGCGCCGCCCGTCGCGGAGGAGAGACGGCAGGCAGCGGCAAGCAAAGACGATGTTACCCGCGCTCTTCCCGGATCGCGCACCGCCGAGCCTGCCTTTGGTGGCAGCACGACCGGCGGGTGGCCATGCTCACCCGCGCGAACGGGTGAGTGATGCGGCTGGTCAGCGCGGCTTACATCGCCTTGTAGATGATGTAGTCCGCCTGGTACTTCACGATCTCTTTTTTGCCCTTGCTGGTGGCGTCACAAGCGGTTGCCGGCGCCACGCCGCCTTTGGTGGCCACGCGCTGGATGAAGGTCACGCCAGTCATGGCGCCGTTGCCGGTGGCCGGATTGGCCTTGACCAGCTGCAGCGGGATGTTGCCGGCGCTGGTGGGGGAAACCGCAACCTGCGTCGCCGTGACTTTCGAGCCGTCTGAGCTTTGCCAGGTGGCCGGCGGGCCGAAGTATTTGCCGACAGCCTTGCCGCTGCGATCATTCAGCACCGCATCGGGACCGACGAACACCCACTCAAACTGACCGGCGGCGTCTTTCTTGTCGCGGCATTCGTAGGTGATCTCGCCGACGCCGACGGTCTCCATTGCCACCTTGTTACCAGCGGGCACCTTCACGGCATCGGGCAGCATGGACTGGTCGAACGCGGCTTGCGCCATTGCGGACGGCGCCCCGGCAGCGAACAGCGCAGCGGCAACGGCGGACAAAAGCAATACGGGCGATTTGCGGGACATGACAGGACTCCTTGGATCAGTGTTCAGTGAATTGCAGATTGCGGGCCTCGCGCCGCATTCGTGCCGGCGCGGAGGTTCCTGCCTTCACTACGCCCGAGACCAGCGAATGGATGCAGCAATCGAGGGAATTTTTCTGTTCATTCATCTTTTCGTCATAACCCTTATTCCATAAGGGCTCAACGGGCACAAAGCACCAAAGTCGACTATCAGTAAAACAAGCCTTTAAGCCCAATTCAAATAAGCGTTTAACGAAAAAGCCAATGCGCGCCACCCCGGCGCCGGGCCAGTCAGACGCTGTCCTGTGGCGACAACGCAACGCTGGCGCACCTTGTTTTCTGCAAGAAAATTGCCAACGTCATGGCAATTCAAGTTGGCGATCACTATCCGCTGGTGCCTTATGCCAAAGCCATGCTTCCAACATTCTTAGGTCGGTAAGGGCAAAAATTTGATTTGATGAATGACAATGCGGCGGGGTAAGATAAATCCATAAGAACCGGAGCCCCGACGCCTGCTGGCGTCGGGGAAACAAGCGCGGACCGTCGCGCAAAGCACACGATCGAGGTATCCATCATGCTCAAACGAACCCTCACTGCGGCGCTCGCTGCCACCGGCCTGGTGCTCACTGGCGTCGCTAGTGCACAGCAAACGCTCACCTTCGCCGTCAACGAGGGCGTGACTTATCGCGGCAATGACAACGCCCGCCAGAACTACAAGCTGATTGCCGACGACCTGGCCAAGCAGCTCAAGGTGAAAGTCAACGTCGAGATCGTCACTGACTACGCCGCGCTGGAGAAGGGTCTCGCTGCCCGGGCGTATGACCTCGCCTTTGTCCATCCCACCCACATCGCGCTGGCGCCAGTCAAGCGTGGTGAGTACACGCTGGCGGCGGTGTCGAAGGCGCACACCGGCTACAAGGCCTCGTTCCTGTCGAAGGTGAATGCCCCGGCAGCCACGCCCGCCGATCTCGGCAAGACACTGGCCAGCGGCAGTAAACCGGTTGCCTCACCGGATGCCAACTCGATCACCGCGTGGCTGATCCGCGCGACGCTGCGCGACGCCGCAGCTGCCGCCAAGACCACCACGCCGCCGCTGAAGTACACCCGCTATCAGGAATCCATCCCCTATATGGTCGAAAACGGCTTCGTCGATGTCGGGGCCACTGCGTCCGAAGCGATCATCAGGGACTGGACGGCGGCGGGTGGCAAGGTCATCGCCTCGTCGCGCGCCGTGCCGATCAAGAACCTGATCGTCGCCAACTCGCTCGGTAAGGAGCAGCTCGACACCATTCGCAACTACTTTGTCGATATGGCCAACAGCGCCGATGGCCAGGCCAAGCTCGAAAAGATCGGCCTCAAGCAGGGCTTCATCACCTACGACCAGAACAACTACGTGGCCATCGCCGCCTGGCTAGGGCTCTGAACCTCCGCCCGGCCTGTCGTCAATCGTTACAGCAGCCGCACGCGCACCGTCTTGCCCTTGATTTTGGTCGAGGACAGGTGGCGCAGCGCGGCTTTCGCCACATCACGCTGAACGGCGACATAGGTTGAAAATTCGGCAATCGTGATCTTGCCGACCTTGTCGCCGCTGATACCCCCGTCGCCGGTGAGTGCGCCCAGCACGTCGCCAGCGCGAATCTTCTCCTTGCGCTCCACCTGAATCTGCAGCGTCGCCATCGGCGGCACCAGCGGTTCACTGC
Organism: Casimicrobium huifangae; assembly: GCF_009746125.1. NCBI lineage: Bacteria > Pseudomonadati > Pseudomonadota > Betaproteobacteria > Casimicrobiaceae > Casimicrobium > Casimicrobium huifangae. The sequence goes on along the minus strand of NZ_CP041352.1, from coordinate 4,176,290 downwards.
CCGCGGGGGTGAGCGTCGCCACGTCGGCCCACTCCATCTCGCGCCCCTGCTCGTCCTCGATGCGGGTCACGCGCAGCATCTCCTTCGCGCTGGCCAGGCTCAGCGCCCAGCCTTCGTGCTCCCCGCGGCCGGTGCGGCCGATGCGGTGAATGTGCTGCTCCGGCTCCTGTGTCACGTCAACATTGATCACCGCTTCGAGCTGCGCGATATCCAGCCCGCGTGCCGCCACATCGGTCGCCACCAGCACCGAGCATGAGCGGTTGGCGAACTGCACCAGCACCTGATCGCGATCCCGCTGTTCAAGCTCGCCGTGCAGTGCCAGCGCGCTGAACCCTTGCGCTTGCAGCGCCTCCACCAGATCACGACAGCGCTGCTTCGTATTGCAGAACGCCAGCGTGCTCACCGGCCGATAGTGCCGCAGCAATTTGCTTACGGTGTCGAGCCGCTCGGCATCGGTAATCTCGTAAAACCGCTGGCGAATCTTGTTGTGCTCGTGCTGCGCCTGAACAGTCACCCGCTGCGGATTTTTCATGAACTGCGCCGCCAGCTTCGCAATGCCGTCGGGGTAGGTCGCCGAAAACAGCAGCGTTTGCCGCTGCGTCGGCACCCGTCTGGCGACATAGGCGATGTCATCGTGAAAGCCCATGTCCAGCATGCGGTCCGCCTCATCGAGCACCAGCGTCTTCACGGCGCCCAGCTCCAGATTGCCGCGATCCAGCAAGTCCATGATGCGGCCCGGCGTGCCCACGGCGATATGCGCGCCATGCTCAAGGCTTGTGCGCTGGCCGCGCATCATCACGCCTCCCGCCAGCGTCAGGATCTTGACGTTGTCCTCGGCACGGGCCAGGCGCCGCAGTTCCTGCGTCACCTGTTCAGCCAGTTCACGGGTAGGGCAGAGCACCAGCGCCTGCACATCGAGGCGCGCGACGTCCAGTTTCGCCAGCAACGGGATGGCGAAGGCGGCCGTCTTGCCGCTGCCGGTTTTTGCCTGCGCGATGAGGTCTTTGCCGGCCAGTGCAAGCGGCAGTGCCGCCCGCTGGATGGGCGTCATGGTGCGATAGCCCAGGCGGTCGAGATTGGCGAGCATCGCCGCTGACAGCGGCAACGCGGCAAAGCCCTGATCGTCGGCGCCGGTGGCCGCGCCGTCTGCTGATATTTGCTTCATTGATGAATGTTATGTCTGATATGACGAGAGCCCACTTCCTACATGCCGCGACACAGTACAAAATGGAGGATGACAAAAAAATCAATATTCATCGCTCCCGCACAATTCGACAACGCCGACGCCGCCCTGGCCCAGGTCAAACTTATCTACAACGCCTCCATCGCGCACCTGCGCGAATCGTTGCAGGCATTCGTCGCCGGCGAAGACATCGGCAATCACGTCCGCGCCTGCTACCCGTTTGTCCGCGTGCACACGCGCACGGTGGCCCGCGCTGATTCACGGCTCTCCTACGGCTTCGTGCATGGCCCCGGCGTCTACGAAACGACGCTGACGCGGCCCGATCTCTACAGCCACTACTACCTTGAGCAATTCCGCCTGCTGCTGAAAAACCACGGCACCACGCTGGAAGTTGGAACCAGCGCGCAGCCAATCCCGGTGCACTTTTCGTTCGCCGAGAACGATCACGTTGAGGGCAATCTCAGTGCCGAGCGCCGGCAACTGATGCGCGACGTGTTCGACCTGCCCGACCTCTCGGTGATGGACGACGGCATCGCCAACGGCACTTATGAGCCACCGCACGGCGCCCACCAGCCGCTGTCGCTGTTCACCGGCCCGCGTGTGGATTACTCGCTGCACCGGCTGCGCCACTACACCGGCACCCTGCCCGAGTGGTTCCAGAACTTTGTGCTGTTCACCAACTACCAGTTCTACATCGACGAATTCGTGCGCATCGGCCATGAGTTGATGAACGACCCGAACAGCGAATACATCGCCTTCGTCGAGCCGGGCAACGTGGTCACCCGCCGCAAGGGCCTGCCGCCGGAAGCGATTGACGCACTGGGTGCGCCACCGCCGCGTCTGCCGCAGATGCCCGGCTATCACCTGCTGCGAGCCGATCACTCCGGCATTACGATGGTCAACATCGGCGTCGGCCCGGCCAACGCCAAGACCATCACCGATCACATCGCCGTGCTGCGCCCGCACGCCTGGCTGATGCTCGGTCACTGCGCCGGCCTGCGCAATTCGCAGTCGCTGGGCGACTACGTGCTCGCCCACGGCTACGTGCGCGAGGATCACGTGCTCGACGAAGAGCTGCCGCTCTGGGTGCCGATCCCGGCGCTCGCCGAAGTGCAGGTTGCGCTCGAAACCGCGGTCGCCGATGTCACCAAGCTCAAGGGCTACGAGCTGAAGCGTGTGCTGCGCACCGGTACCGTCGCCAGCACCGACAACCGCAACTGGGAGCTGCTGCCCTCGCGCGGCGCCGCTACCTCACCCGAGTTGCGCTTCTCGCAAAGCCGTGCCATCGCGCTTGACATGGAGAGCGCCACCATCGCCGCCAACGGCTTCCGCTTCCGGGTGCCCTACGGCACGCTGCTCTGCGTCAGCGACAAGCCGCTGCACGGCGAAATCAAGCTGCCCGGCATGGCCAACCACTTCTACCGCGAACGCGTCAACCAGCACCTGCTGATCGGCATTCGCGCCATCGAGCTGATGCGCCAGGCCGGCGCCGATCACCTGCACAGCCGCAAGCTGCGGAGCTTTGCTGAGGTGGCTTTCCAGTAGGCGAGGGCGCAGTAGCGCCCAACCCAACCCAGCCCGTTCGTGGTGAGCCCGTCAAACCATGAACCCATAAGAAGTCGTAGGGTGGGTTTCAACCCACCCAAATTGATACCAGCGAAGAGTGCTCGTGGCAACGTTGGCTGATCCCCACCACGCGCCGACAGCCATAGTCTCGGCCAACCACTTCTTACGACAAACTCGTGACGCGCCATCAAGCGATCTCGACTAAGCCCCGTTGTAAGCCCGCTCCAGCGCCGCCACATCCAGCTTCACCATCGTCATCATGGCGTCCATCACGGCCTTCACCTTCTTGGGGTCGTTATCGCGGATCAGCTCGGTAAATCGCCTCGGCACAATTTGCCACGAGAGGCCAAACGGGTCCTTGATCCAGCCGCACGCCGTGGGCGTTGCGCCTGCCTTCAGCAGCTTGTCCCAGTAGTCATCCACTTCCGCCTGATCCACGCAGTCCACGTAGAGCGATACACCCTCCGAGAAGCTGAAGTACGAACCGCCGTTGTAGCCCATGAAGCGCTGACCGCCGACGACGAACTCAGCAGAACTGATCGGGCCATCCGCACCCGTGCGGGCGACGTTGAGCACCGCCGAGCCCGGAAACGTCGCCGTGTAGAACTTGATCGCCGCTTCCAGCTGATCGTTGAACATCAGGAAGGGGGTTACTTTGTTCATGGGGGTTTTTTCTCTGTACATGCGACGATTGCGCTAGTGTGGAGGTCACCGGCGCTGTGCGGCTTTATCGCGCAGCGTCGGGTGGACCGCAGGGTTATGCGTCGCTTGTGCACCTACCTATCAGACGCAACTCTATGCCGGGCTGCCAGCAGAACAGCCAACGTAGCCTTGGCGTCGTCAAGCGCTCGGTGTGTCGGCACCGCTGCCCCTACGTGCTGCGCCAGCGTAGCCAGTTTGTACGAGGCAAGCGATGGCCAGGCCTGCCTCGCCAACGGCAGCGTGTCGTGGACTGGGTTGACGAACTTCACCCCGGTCTGACCCGCCGCCTTCTTGATGAACACTTGATCGAACGGTGCGTTGTGGAAAAAGACCGGATGCGTACCTACAAACGCTGCGAACGCCTTCATCGCATCAGCTGGTCGCTGACCTTCGCGGTCAATGGCATCCTGCGTGATTCCCGTTAACCGAGTAATTTCGGCTGGAACGAGCCGTGATGCACGCACTAGTGTCGAGAACTCGTCGGCTATGCCGCCTTCTGGTGTCACGAGTATGGCGGCGAACTCGATCACCTCATCGGTATTGGCGCTTAATCCGGTGGTTTCGAGGTCGGCCACGATAAACGGCTGGCGTGTTGCAGCCCAAGCCCCGTCTAGCATCGTGGCGAGTTCGGTCACGTAGGCCTGACGTTTGGCAACACGCTCTTGCGATTCCTTGAAGTAACCGATGTTTCGTCTGACTAGCTCGTTCAGCCACTCCTGCATTGTCCTCTGACGCAGGCCCAGAGATTTCGCGTTGTTGTTGGAACTGCGCAGTTCACTCCAGCAGTAGCGGGCCACGGCATTGCGCCGTATGTGCGGCCACCGTGCATCGAATGACTCATGTTCGGCAGGTTCGCCGAAGGCCTCGACAAGCCACTTTACGTCGGTCTTGGACAGCGATTCGATGCATTGGTAACCCATGGCCACGAAGTCAAGCTTGATCGGACGAAGTTCATTGATATCGACGAAGCGAGCCATGTAATGCGGCTGGGCACCTTCAAACTTCAGTGATGCCGAGAGATCCGCAACGACGCACATACAGTAAAGTGCCTTTAACAGTTCTGGGCATGGCTCTTTGGCTTTGCGGCGTTCCCGGATGAGCACGCGCAATTCCTTTGCTATCGCACCTGCGCTGTGCGGCCCCCACTCCTGCGCGGCTTGCAACTGTTCAAGCTTGGCGATTTCGACCGAGACGAAGGGAAGCACCCACGCATAAGCCTTTTCCGGGCTCTCGCGTCGTCGGCGTCTATGTGTGTCTTCATTCCACCACTGATCGGCGGCTTCGAGCACAGGTGGGTCGGTGGTTAGTACGAAGGCGTACTCGAGGACGCGCTCCGCGACCTCGGCATCCGATACCTGAACTGACGGGCCGGCCGGGCCTGTAATCGTGACAGTGATGCCCGCATCCATTCGTGACTGAACCACTGCTGCGGGAACAGTCACGGGAGTAGGCGTTGGGCCACCGGTGAGCTTTGAAAACAGCTTGTCGAACAGGCCCATACCGGCTGCATCTCCTCAAATTCGCGAATGCATTCGATTCGACGCATAACGCGCTTTATGCGCGCATCGCGCGTATAACTTTTTAATAGTGCATCTCGCGATTTGCACGTTCATGCGTCAAGTCATTGATTGTCTGTGGTGTTGCAAGTTATACCTCCGCGTGATCGGTATAACAACGCGCACATCCATCAAGTCCGCGTATGCCCACGGGGGGGTTCGTAGCCGGCAACGCCGAACGATCAGAAATCGGGCCGATGGGTTCGCGGTGGGGTCGCCCTGAGCAGTACGGTGGTGGAGCGCACGTACGGTAGAGTGGCTGGTATCAATTTGGGTGCGCTGAAAGCGCACCCTACGTTCGGCACGGATTCGTGGTTCGACAGGCTCACCACGAACGGCGTACAGCGTGATCACCACGAACAGTGACGCGCCGCGCTATGCTTCACAAAACACTTCCCGCGCCGCCCCATGCCTGCCACTACCGACCTCTGTGATGCCAACGAAGCCAAGCTTGCCGACGGCACGCTGCGTGTGCTGGCGCCCAACTTTCACCGCTACGGCAAGCACACGATGTTTGCTGGCCGGGTGAAGACCTTGAAGGTGTTTGAGGACAACTCGCTGGTGCGCACTGCGGTGGAGACTGCGGGCCACGGGCAGGTGTTGGTGGTGGACGGTGCGGCGTCGCTGCGCTGCGCGTTGCTCGGCGGCAATCTGGGCAAGCTGGCCGAGAAAAATGACTGGGCGGGTGTGGTGCTCAACGCACCGATCCGCGATGCCGACGAGATTGATGCCTGCGCGATTGGCGTGCGTGCGCTTGGCACCTGCCCGGTGAAGAGCAAAAAGACTGGCGCCGGTTCATTCGATGTGCCGCTGGCGTTTGGTGGCGTGACCGTCAAGCCCGGCGACTGGTGCTACGCCGACCGCGACGGCGTACTGTTTTCTGATGTGGAGCTGGCATGATTCCCACCCCTGATCGTCGCGCCAATGTGGTGGTGCCCATTGGTGACGCCACGCGCAACATGGTGGTGCACGACTGGGGCGACGAGCGCAATCCGCGCGTCGTGGTCTGCGTGCATGGCCTGTCGCGCAACGGTCGCGATTTCGATGTGGTCGCCCCGGCACTGGCGGACGGCTATCGCGTGCTGTGCCCCGACATTCCCGGTCGTGGCGAGAGCGACTGGTACGCCAGCGCGGCGGATTACACGATCCCGAACTACATCGCGGCGATCAACGCAATGTTCACGCAGTTGGGGGTGTCGCGCTACGACTGGATCGGCACCTCGATGGGCGGGCTGATCGGCATGGTGATGGCTGCCACCCCCCGCTCGAAGATGCGCCGCTTCGTCATCAACGACATCGGCCCGGTGATCGAGAAGGCAGCGCTCGACCGCATCGCCTCCTACGTCGGCCGGGTGCCCACCTTCCCAAGCTACATGGCGCTATTCGAGGCGGTGCAACCGATCAATTCCAGCTTCGGCCCGCTCAGCGACGAGCAGAAGCATCACATGGTGAAGACGGCTGTACACCAGCGCGCTGATGGCCAGTGGGAATTCAAGACCGACCCGAAGATTGGCGATGCCTTCCGCGATGGGCTCAAGCAGACGGCGATGGACATGTGGCCGCTGTGGGCCGCGGTCACGCAGCCGGTGCTGGTGTTGCGCGGCGCCGAGTCAGACTTGTTGAGCGCGGCGACCGTCGAGAAGATGCTGGCTGCGCATCACGGCGCCGGTCGCATCGCCGAGGCATTGACCATTGCCGACACCGGTCACGCGCCAATGATCATGGACGATCCGACGATTGCCGCGGTCAAGCGCTTTTTGCATGCGTCGCCGTGGGAGGCCGCATGAGTGCTGCGCCCGACACTCCGAGCGTCATCTCACTCGCACCGACCGACTTCACGGCGGACGAGATGTACTTTGTGTTGCGCGACGCCATCATCCCGCGCCCGATTGCCTGGGTGTCGAGCATCGACGCGCAGGGCAACACCAACATCGCTCCGTTTTCGTTTTTCAACGTCTGCTCGCCGACGCCACCCGTGCTGGGCTTCAGTTGCGGACCGCGTGGCGAGGATCGCAGTAATGATGCGTGGGCGCTGAAAGACACTTGGGCCAACATCCGCGAGACGCGCGAGTTCGTCATCAATCTGGTGCCGGAATCAATGGCCGACGAGATGGTGCGCACCAGCGACCCATTGCCGCCCGGCGCCAGCGAATTCGCGCATGCCGGTCTGATCCCTGTCGCCTCCACGAAGGTGAAGCCGCCGCGCGTGGCGGGTGTGCCGGTTGCCTACGAATGCGTGCTGCGCGAAGGCATCGCCCTTGGGCGTAGCACCTGGGTGATGGGCGACGTGGTGCAGGTGCATATTGATGCGCGCTGCTACGCGGGCGAGAAGCGTGGCTTCAAGCATCGCGTGGATGTGCTGTCGCAGGTTGATATGCGACCGTACGCCCGGCTGGGCAGCAATTTCTACGCACGTCTCCGCGAGATCGAGACGCTGCAGCGACGCGATGGAGGGCAGCGTGGCACGTAGTGTTTTGTGTGCTGCCCGCGCGCTGGCGGCCGGTGCAATTTTCACGTTGAGTGGAGTCAGTGTGGCAGCCGATATTGATGCGCTGTGGGACTACGCCAAACCAGCTGAAAGCGAAGCGCGCTTTCGTGAGGCGCTGAAGACCGAGACGGGCGACGCTGCGCTGGAGATCGAAACGCAGATCGCGCGCACCTTTAGCATGCGGCGCGATTTTGTGCGTGCCAATTCGACGCTGGATGCCGTCGCCGCCCGAACCTCGGGCAACACGGCGCCGCGCGTGCGTATCCGCTACCTGCTGGAGCGTGGCCGCACGCTCAACTCATCCGGTCAGTTCGAGAAGGCGAAGCCGCTGTTTTCGGATGCCTTTCAGTTGGCGCAGCGCGAGAACGAGGTGTTGCTCGCCATTGATGCGGCGCATATGTTTGGCTTCTCGAAGAACCTTGACGAAGCGATGTCATGGAACCAGGTCGCGATGCGCCTCGCGCTCGCGAGCGAGCTGCCGCGCGCGATCCGCTGGCGCGCGTCGATCGCCAACAACATGGGCTCGACTGAGCGGGATCGCGGCAATCTAGACGCTGCTGCCCGACACTTCGACGCGGCGCTAAAGGCACATCAGGCCAACGGCACGCCGCTGCAAGTGCGCATGGCGTGGTGGCAGGTGGCCAATGTGAAGCGTTTGCAAGGCAAGCTCGATGACGCGCTCGCCATCCAGCTGCGGCTGGAGCAGGAAATGCTCGCCGCGAAGGAGCCGGACGAATACGTTTACGAAGAGCTGGCCGCGTTGAACACGGCCCTGAAGCGACCCGATGAAGCGGCGAAGTACGCCGAAAAGCAGAACAGCTTGAAGCGGAAGCCCTGATCTGACGTGGTGGCCTTGCGACCGCCCGTAGACTCGATGCAACGAAGTGGAATCGAGGGCCGCCGTCAGCGACCCACAAATGCCTCGATTGCGCTGCGCTCCATCGAGGCTACGACTTTCACGGCCAATCAGGCCGCTGCGAGCAGCGCATCCCCATAGCGACCCAGATGCCAGTCGGCATCACCAAAAGTGACGCTGATCATGGTCAGGCGCTTGAAGTAGTGTGACGTGTTCAGTTCGTGCGTCACACCGATACCGCCATGCAATTGCACGGCGTTCTGCCCGACGTAGCGGCAGCCCTGGCTGATCAGCGTCTTTGCCGCTGAGATCGCTTTGGCCCGCGCGGCGGCATTTGTGTTGTCACAGGCTACCGCTGCTTCCATTGCCATCGAGCGCGACATTTCGACGTGCATCAGCATGTCCACCGCGCGGTGCTGCAGCGCCTGGTTCATGCCGATCACGCGCCCGAATTGCTTGCGCGTCTTCAGGTATTCGACGGTGATCTTGTGCAGCTCTGCCATCGCGCCCACGGCTTCTGCGCAGAGCGCAGCGCAGGCGACGTCGAGCGCGTAGTCAATCGCGGCGGCTGCCTGGCCGCGTTCGCCGATCAGCGCGTCTGCACCCACTTCGACGTTCGCAAATTCAATATCGGCACCCCGCTGCGCATCCTGCATCGGGTAAGCGAAGCGCTTGATGCCGCTTGCGCCTGCCGGCACCACGAACAATGACGGTCCGGCATCACCGGCCACCGTCGCCGACACCAGCAACTGATCCGCTGCATCGCCACCGAGCACCGAGACCTTCTTGCCGTTCAGTACGTAACCGTCACCTTTGGTCGTCGCCGCGAACGCGACGGCGTTGCGCTCATAGCGCTGGCCCGGCTCGGTGTGTGCAAAGGCGTACCGTGTTTCGCCGCTGGCGAGCCCTTCACTCAACGTGGCGCGTTGCGATTCGTTGCCCGCAGCCTTGATCAGTGCAGCGGGCAGGACGACGCAGCCGAGATAGGGCTCGACAACGAGACCGCGCCCGAGCTCTTCCATCACCAGCATGGTGTCGACGCCAGTGCCGCCGAGGCCACCGTCCGCCTCAGCGACCGGCAGTGCCATCAGGCCGATTTCGGCAAGCTGGTTCCAGTGTTTGCGTGACCATCCTTCGGCGGTCTTGATGATCTTCCAGCGATCGTCGAACGTGTAGTCGCGGTCGATGAATTTGGCGAGTGAATCCTTGAGCGCGTTTTGCTCGTCGGAGAGATTGAAGTCCATGTGTTTTCTCCTGTCGCCTTTGCCTTACAGCCCCAGAACCATTTGCGTAATGATGTTGCGCTGGATTTCGTTCGACCCACCGTAGATCGTGGTCTTGCGGAAGTTGAAGTAGTGACCCGAGGCGAAGCGGAACGCCTCGTCGGACAGCCACGGCACATCGGCCGCGCCATGCTCGCCCTCGCGCACATAGGGCAGCGCGGCCGGGCCGGCGGCCATCATGGTCAGCTCGGTCAGCGTCTGCTGGATCTCGGAGCCCTTGATCTTGAGCAGCGAGGCCTCGGGGCCCGGGGCGCGCTTCTCGGCCTCGGCGGCGAGCACGCGCAGCAGCGTGATTTCAAGTGCGCGCAAATCGATCTCGACCTGCGCCAGTTTGTCGCGGAAGCGCACGTCCTCAATCAGCGGGCGACCGTTGGATTTCGCCTGTTTGGCGACGTTCTGCAGGCGCTTGACGATGCGCTTGCAGCGGCCCACGCCGGCGATACCGGTGCGCTCGTGGCCGAGCAGGAACTTGGCGTAAGTCCAGCCCTTGTTCTCTTCGCCGACGCGATTGCTGACCGGTACCTTGACGTTGTCGAACCAGACTTCGTTCACCTCATGCTCCTGATCGAGCATGATGATGGGCCGCACCGTGATGCCGGGCGTCTTCATGTCGATCAGCAGGAACGAAATGCCTTCCTGCTGCCGGCCTTCGCTGGAGGTGCGCACCAGGCAGAAGATCCAGTCGGCGTATTGGCCCAGCGTGGTCCAGGTTTTCTGGCCGTTGACGATGTAGAAATCGCCCTCGCGCTCGGCCTTGCACTTGAGCGACGCGAGATCGGAGCCGGAGCCCGGCTCGCTGTAGCCCTGGCACCACCAGCTTTCGCCGGAGAGAATTTTCGGCAGGTGATAGTCCTGCTGTTCCTTGTTGCCGAACGCCATGATGACCGGAGACACCATGCGCAGCCCGAACGGAATCAGTTGCGGCGCGCCTTCGTCGGCGGTGACTTCGTCGAAGATGTGCTGCTGCGTGGAGTTCCAGCCGGTGCCGCCGAACTGCTTTGGCCAGCCGACGCCGACCCAGCCCTTCTTGTGCAGCGCACGATGCCAGCCAAGATAGTCTTCGCGTTCGAGACGGGAGCCTTCGAGCACTTTGCGGGCTACTTTTGGATCGAGGTTGGCGCGGGTAAATTCGCGTACCTCTTTTTCGAAAGCCTGTTGCTCCGGTGAATAATTCAAGTCCATACTTGCCTCAAAAATGATGGGCCGCTGTGCGGCTTCTCTATGATCTGTCCGTGTCCTTTGGCTTGCAGGCTAGTGTAAGCAATCTCCACCATGTCAATACCCGCTTTTTTAGAGAACAAACTCAGTTTGCCGGTGATCGCGGCACCGCTGTTCATCATCTCGCATCCACCGCTGACGCTGGCGCAATGCCTCGCCGGCGTCATCGGCGCCTTTCCCGCGCTGAACGCGCGCCCGAAGGAGCAGCTTGATGACTGGCTGGCCGAGCTGACCGAGAAGCTCGCCGCCGCGCAGGCGGCCGAGCCGAAGCGTCGTATCGCGCCCTACGCGGTGAACCAGATCGTGCATTCGAGCAATGACCGGCTTGATCACGACATGCAGCTTTGCGAAAAGTACAAGGCACCGATGCTGATTACTTCATTGCGCGCGCCCGGCGACGTGGTGAAGCAGGCGCATGCCTGGGGCGGTGTGGTGTTCCACGATGTGATCTCGATTCGCCACGCCGAAAAGGCGCTGGAGGCGGGCGTTGACGGGCTGATTCTCGTGTGCGCTGGCGCCGGCGGTCATGCGGGCATGCTGTCGCCATTTGCGCTGGTGCGTGAAGTGCGGCGCTTCTACGATGGCCCGATCGCGCTCTCGGGCGCAATCGCCCACGGCGCCAGCATCCTGGCGGCGCAGGCGATGGGCGCGGACTTCGCCTACATGGGCACCCGCTTCATCGCGACCGAAGAGGCGCGCGCTGTTGAGGGCTACAAGCAGATGATCGTCGATTCCACGGCGCAGGACATCGTCTACTCATCCTTGTTCACCGGCATTCACGGCAATTACCTGAAAGAGTCCGTCCGCAAGGCCGGGCTCGACCCCGACAATCTGCCCAGCGCTGACAAGACGGCGATGAACTTCGGGCAGGGCGCCGTGAAGGCATGGAAGGACATCTGGGGCTCAGGGCAGGGCGTGGGCCAGATGGACGACGTGCCGGCGACGGCTGTGCTCGTTGAGCGACTGAAAGCGGAGTACCGCGACGCCGTTGCCGCTACGCAGCAGAAGACGGCGGCGTTTGCGTAGCGGAAGCATCCGCGCGCCTGACCCTCTTTTTATCGAAAGCCTTATTCAATAAGGGATTAGCGCCAGAAAGTGTCAAAAGTCGGGTTTCCGCGTTTTGACCGCGTAAGCCCATTACAAATGAGGGTTTGAGCGAAAAGCTGATGAAGCCTACTGCTTCTTGTTGAGCGCCGCCCGCGCCATCGCGTCCACCCGCGCTGGCGCGATCAGCTTCAACCAGCGCCCGAGCTTGCCCTTGAAGCTCATCACCTCGTCGCGCTTGCGTGAACGCATCGCCGCCACGATCAGGCCGGCGCATTCCTCCACGCTCATCGCCTTGTCCTCACTCAGACCGGAACTGCCGGCCCGCTCACCGGCGGCATTCCAGCCGTTGCGCCGGATTTCGGTCGCGACCACACCCGGGTAGACGATGGTGACATCCACGCCCTGCGGCTGCAGCTCGGTTCGCAGCGCCTCGAAAAAGCCGGTCTGCGCGAACTTGGTGGCGCAATAGGTGGTGCGGCCCGGCACGCCCACCAGCCCGGCCAGACTGGCCACCGCGACGATCAGCCCTTTGCTCGCCTTCAGATGCGGCAGCGCAGCATGCGTTGGCCACACACTGCCCATCAGGTTGATGCGCATCAGGTTCTCGTAGACAGCGGTGTCGCTGATCTCGTCGAAGTTGGCGTGCATGGAGACGCCAGCGTTGTTTACCAGCGCGTCGATGCGCCCGAACTTTGCGACGGCCGCCGCGATCAGCGCCCGGCAGTCGGCCTCGATCGATACGTCCGTCGGCACGATCAGCGTGGTCGCGCCGAGTGCCTCACATTGACTGGCCACTGCCTGTAGCGCTTCACGTCGGCGCGCAGCAAGCACCAACTTTGGTTTTTCGCGTGCCAATTGGCGTGCCAGCTCGGCGCCAATGCCGTCAGAGGCGCCGGTAATCACGATGGTCTGGTTGGTGAATGACATGCCTGTCTCTGGTGGTTGACGGAGCGACTTCGACGGTTCAACGCTGCACTGGCGCCGCCTACGCGGTCAAGCTGAATATTTTGTGAACAACGTCAAAAGCGGCGGGAAGTTGATATATAAAACATCCATGGTCGCGTTGCACGGCGTTTCGCCTGACGCGATTTTTCTTTTTGCCGGGGGTAATCAGGATGTTTGAAAAGTTCGCGCGCGGCGCGGTGGTGGCTGGCATTTCAGTCGCCGCGCTATGGATGGGCGGCGCGGCCCATGCGGTGATGGCGCCAGAGCCAGATGCCGGTGCCAAGGGATCTGGCGCGCCCATGCGCATGCTGGATGCACGGGTCAACGCCAAGGATGCGTGGCAGCGCTCAATCGCTGCCCGCCCTGGCGCGGCGGCGGCACTGCAGGCGGCGCGCGGTAGCGCGACCAGCATCGCTGCGGCGATCGCTGACCAGCGACGCAGTACGCCGGGCCTGTCGATCAAGGTGTCCGGCGTTACCGGAGCGCCTTCGTCAATCGTCAATACCGCGGGGGCGCTGACCACCGCAGTCGCCGGCAAAGCCACGGAGAATGTCGTCCGTGACTATCTGCGTGGCCCGGCTGGCGCCATGCTTGGCTTGTCGTCCGCAGACGTTGATGATCTGCACGTGCTGGGCGACAGTGCGGGCGGCTACAGCGGCATGCGCATGTTGCGTGTCGAGCAGCGCGTCAATGGCCGGCCCGTATTCCAGAGCGAATCGCGCTTCCTGGTGGATCGTGATGGCCGCCTCAGCAAATATGTTGGCCTGATCGTGCCGCAGGCTCGCGCCATCACGCCGGCTGACCCAGTTGGCAAACTGAGCGCACCGGCGGCGGCATCGCGCCTGTTCGCCAGTCTTGGCAAGAGCATTCCCGATGCCGGCTTCGTTGCTGGCGCCACGGTGAATGATCGCGTTGAGTTGACCGCCAGCGACAGCTTCGTGGCCGGCCCGGTCAGCGCGCGTGAGGTTTACTTCCCGCTGGCTCCTGGCGTGCTGGTGCCGGCGTGGTCGCTGGTGGCATTTACCTCGGGCAAGGAGGACTGGTACTCGATTGTTGATGCGCAAACGGGTGATGTGCTCTGGCGCAAGAATATTCGTGCCTACGCATCGACGCATGAGGCGCGTTTCCGCGTGTACGTGCAGGCCGATGGCAAGACGCCGGCTGACAGTCCGGCGCCGCTGTCGCCGACCACTGCCACGCCTGGCTCCGGCTTGCAGGCCACCGGCATCGCGCCGACCATCGTCAACATGTCTGCCGTGCAGGATCTGCTCGCGAGCCCCAATGGCTGGATCGACGACTGCCCGGCCGGCGGCTGTACGGCGAACCAGACCCAGACGCTGGGCAATAACGTGCTGGCATGCCTGGACCGAACTGGCGGCGCCGACGTGAACGTTTGCGATACCGACGCGGCCAGCGTTCTTGACGGCAACGGGCGCCCCACCGGTAATCCCGACGCCAATGGCCGCAATCGCGATTTCCTTGGTACTGCGCCGCGGGACTTTCAGACCAACTTCCTGCCGCCGCCGCAGGGCGGCAATCCGGAGGCTGGACAGACGGCTACCGGCAGCGGCAACAACGGCACGCTGGCCATCGACCAGTATCGCCGCGGTGTCGTCACCCACCTGTTCTACCTGACCAACTGGTACCACGATCAGACTTTCCGTCTGGGCTTCGACGAAGCATCCGCCAACTTCCAGCAGACCAATTTCTCCGGAAACGGCGTCGGTGGAGACCGTGTGCTGGCCGACGCTCAGGATGGCGGCGGCACCAACAACGCCAACTTCGCGACGCCGCCGGATGGTCAATCAGGGCGCATGCAGATGTATCGCTTTACCGGGCCGACCATCGATCGTGACGGCAGTCTCGATGCCGAAATCGTTCTGCACGAACTGACGCACGGCCTGTCCAACCGCCTCGTGGGCAATGCGGCCGGCCTTAACTGGGATCCGGCCGGTGGCATGGGTGAGGGCTGGAGCGATTTCTATGCACTCTCGCTGCTCAACAACACCAGCACCGATGATCCAAATGGCAAGTACGCATCGGGCGCCTACGCCACCTACAAACTCGGCGGCCTGCTCGACAACTATCTTTATGGCATCCGCCGCTTCCCCTACTCGACCGACATCTCGGTCAATCCGCTGACCTGGGGTGATGTCGACGATGTCACCTACAACCAGAGCGGTGGCATCGCAGCGTCGCCACTGGGCTTCGAGCTCAATGGCGCGATGGAGGTGCACAACATCGGTGAAATCTGGGCCAATACCCTGTGGCAGATGCGCGCCAATATCATCGCCGACCCGGCGGGAGCCAACGGCGACGTACCCACGGGCAATCGCACGGCACTGCAACTGGTGACTGATGGACTGAAGGCGACGCCGATTGATCCATCGTTTACTGACGCCCGCGATGCACTGATCGACGCTGACTGCGCGACCAACGCGTGCGCCAATGAACGGTCGATCTGGCTGGCATTTTCCAAGCGCGGCTTGGGCTGGGGTGCGCGCACGCCGTACAACAAGGCGTTTGGATACCCGGCGTCATCGCACACGGCCGTTGCCGAGTCTTTCGCGATGCCCTACCTCTCGGTCAACGACGAGACCGTTGATGTTGTCGTGAATGACAGCGCGCCGGGCAACGCTGTCAATGGCGTTGTCGATCCGGGCGAAGCGGTGCGCCTGTCGGTCACGCTGTTCAATCCGTGGCGCAGGGCCTCGCAGGCAGCCAGCGCGATCACCTCGACCCTGACGACCGCGACACCAGGTGTCACCATTCATGCCGCGACATCGGCCTACCCGAATATCGCGGCTCAGGGCTCTGCCGCAAACACCACACCGTTTGTCATTTCGGTGTTGCCGTCGGTTGCAGCGGGTGCACCGCTCGACTTCACGCTGACCACAACGTCCAGCCTCGGCACCACGACGACGACTTTCCGTATGCGCGTCGGTACCCGGTCGGGAACGCTGCCCGTCGTCACCTACCAGTCCACGATTGCGCCGGCACTGGCCATTCCCGACAACCGTCCGCGTGGCGTGACCAATACGCTGACGGTTACTGATGACTACGAAATCGCTGATCTGGACTTCCGGGTTGACCAGATCACGCATACCTGGACGGGCGACGTGACCGTGATGCTGCGTTCGCCGGACGGCACCGGAACTGATCTGATCGGTTTGATCGGCGCATTGGCTGCCGATCGGGGCAACGGCGACAACATCGTGAATATGGTGATCGATGACAGCGTCGCGGCGACAGCTGCCAACGACATGGTGCAGGCAACCGCAGCTGCTGCACCGTTCACGAAAACGTGGCTACCGGTGTACAACGCGCCGTGGACCGTGCCGGGCCTGGGTGTTCCGCCGGATTCGATTGGCAGCCTGTCGCGCTTCAATGGGCGCAGCACCAAGGGCACCTGGACGACACTTGTATCTGACGGGGCTGCCGGTGACACCGGCACCATGGCCGGGTGGTCAATGCTGGTGACGCCGGTTCGCTTCGTGACAGCTGCAGTCATACCGTCGGTTGTCATGGCGGCGACCAAAACGGTCAGCGGCACCTTCCGTGTTGGTGGCACCGTTACCTACACGGTCACGCTGACCAACAGCGGCAACGGCGTTCAGGCTGACAACGCGGGCAACGAATTCACCGACACCTTGCCGTCGAGCCTGACTCTGGTCAGCGCCAGTGCGACCAGTGGAACGGCTACTACTGCTGGCAACACGGCGAACTGGAACGGCTCGCTGGCACCGCTGGGTGGCAGCGTGACGATCACCATCACCGCCACGGTGAATGCCGGTGCCCAGGGCACCACGGTCAGCAATCAGGGTACGGTGTCGTTTGATGCTGACGTCAATGGCAGCAACGAGTCGACGCTTCAGACCGATGATCCGGGTGTGGCGGGTGCGGCCAATCCGACCCAGTTTGTTGTGCAAAACGCCGCAGTGACAGCGACCAAGACGGTCGCCGGAACCTTCGCGCCGGGCTCGACTGTGACCTATACGGTGACGATCAGCAATACCGGCAGCGGTGCAACGGCGGATAACCCGGGCAATGAGTTCACCGATGTGCTGCCCGCCGGCCTGACGCTGGTCAGCGCCACCGCATCGAGCGGCACGGCAGTGGCAACCGTTGTCACCAATACCGTGACCTGGAACGGCGGCATCGCCGCTGGCGGCTCGGTCACCGTCACCATCACGGCGACTGTCACCGGCGCCGTGGGCGCGGTCATCTCCAATCAGGGGACCGTGTCTTTCGACGCCGATCTGAACGGCAGCAATGAGTCGACGGTTCAGACCGACGACCCGTCTGTTGCTGGGGCGGCGAATCCGACGACGTTCACCGTTCGTGGTGCCGTGGTGGCGGCGACCAAGACTGTCAGCAGCGGCCCCTACAAGCCGGGCTCGACCTTGACCTACACCATCACGCTGACCAATACCGGCAACGCGGCTACCACGGACAACCCGGGCAATGAAATGACCGATGTCCTGCCTTCAACGCTGGGCTTGCAAAGTGCGACTGCGACGGCTGGGATCGCAACGGCAACGGTGGCGACCAACACGGTCACCTGGAACGGTGCGATCGCGGCAGGTGGCTCGGTGACCATCACCATCCAGGCGTGGATCCTGCCGACGGCGGCCAACCTCGCGGTCTCCAATCAGGCGACGTTTGCTTATGACGCCGACCTCAATGGCACCAATGAGACCACCGGTTTGAGCGACGACCCGCGAGTGGCTGGCAGCGCGAACGCTACCGTGTTCCTCGCGGAAGCGCTACCGATGGTACCGACGGTGAACGACTCGATGCTGCTGCTGATTGCACTGGCGCTGGGCCTGTTCGGTGTCGGCACGGTGGTGCGTCAGCGTCGCGGTTAGTGAGTCGCTGATTGCCGGCGCCCACGCGGTGCCGGCCAAATAAAAAACGGGGCATTGCCCCGTTTTTTATTTTCGGCCCCGACGCTGGCGTTGCAGCCAGGCGGTGCCGGTCGGACTCAGCTGCGCCTATGACCCCCGGCTCGCGATCGCGTACAGTTGGTCTTTCAGATGCAGCCGCTGTTTCTTGAGCGTTTCCAGCGCGTCATCGCTGATCGGGGTAACCCCGGTTTCGCTCTTGGTGATCTCGGTATCCACGGCGTCGTGCTGGCCGAGCAGGTTGGCGAAGTGGTGATCGGTGGCTTTGAGCTTCGCGATGGCATCAGCAAGCTCGGGAAATTCGCGGTTGAGTGCGTGCGGTAGCAAGTCGGAACGCATGAAAAACATACCTCAGTAAGTGATCGCGCTTGCCATTGCCAGCGCGAGCGGTGGAGTAAACCGCAACCCAATCGTAGCAGTCGTCGTTGCCGTGATATTGACGTGCCGCAAGCGGGGGGCACGCACTCAGCGCGGTTTCAGATATCGGGCGTCGTCAAACGTCGACACCCACTGCGGCCGATAGACCACGCCAAGCGTCACGATCATCCCGGTCAGCATGGCCTCGCCAAAGCCAAGCTGGATCAGGTACGGGCCGTACTGCCCGAGTGCCTTGCCGACAGGGACGTCGCTCACTGCGGCGAACGCGAGCAGTGCAAGCAGGCCGGCACAAACAAGCGACAGGGCAGTGCCAAGGAACGCCACTACGAAGATGTAGATAAAAAAGTTCGGCGGCAACCAGCGCTCCGCAGCCCGCAACACGGCACCAGTCGTCAGAATCGCGCTTGCGCACAGGGTCAGCCACACCACCGCCAGATTGGCCCACTGGCCGCCATGAATGCCGATATGCACGGCCACCACCAGCGCGGCGCTGATCATTGCCAGCGGCACACCGAGCGTCAACGTCAGGCCGGCCATTCCCAGCAGATGGAAGGTAAAGTTGCCGGACACCGTTGCCTGCATGCTCCACAGCACGACAGCGGTAGCGATGCCGCCGTGCCACACGTGGGTCGGGAATCGTTCGGTCAGCTGTGTCCATTCCACGCGTCGCGCATGCAACAGCAGCAGCACCAGCGCCAGTGGCCATGCGAGTACGGCCCAAGTGTCAGGCAGGTCCAGCGCGCTCAAATCCATCGTCGCAGTTTATGCGGCGGTGTCGCACGGGCGTTGATGTCGGTCAGGTGACGCGCACGCGGTGTGCTGTTGGCATAGTTGCACAGCAATTCATGCCGACAGCATTACGCATGCGCTTTGCTGCGCTGCGGTGGCATTTTCATGCGACAGAAACTTCCGTTTTAGAAAAAAAGGTATGTACATCTCACGTGATTTGCGTTGAAATCGGCGCGAGCCGCAGATAACCAGAACAACGATCAATCGTGCTCGACCGCTGGCGGTTTCAGGGGCCAGGATGTATCGGAAAAAGCGAGGAGAGAAGTCATGTTGTCACGTACGCTTCGGTGCGCATTCGGCGCGCTGTCGGGGGTTGGGTTGCTGGCAGTTGCTGCCGCGCAGTCGCCCGGTGTAACCGCAGACGCACTGGTGCTTGGCCGCGTGTTGCCGCGCACTGGCGTGCTCGCCGGTGAATCAAAAATCTACGCCGAAGGCATGGATGTGCTGTTCGAGCGCATCAACAAGGCCGGTGGCATCAACGGGCGCAAGATCGTGGTCAAGGACTACGACGACGCCTACGCGCCCGACAAGGCTGCCGTGGCAGCTAAAACTGCGCTTGAATCCGATCAGGTATTGATGATGATTGGAGGATTGGGTACGGCGAATGGCCTGGCCATTGCCGCCGTCTCGGAGGCGAACAAGGCAGCGCTGGTCGGCACTACCACCGGTGCCGTCGCCTTCCGCGAGCCCGCTCGCCGCTATGTATTTCCGGTGTGGCCAAGCTACAGCGATGAGGTGAACCGCATGGTGGCCATTGGCGCCAAGATCGGCTGGGAAACCTATGCGGCGGTGTTCCAGGATGACGCCTTCGGCAAGGATGCGCTGGCCGGCCTGCAGGTCGGCGCAGCGAGGGAGCGCGCCAACGTGATCGCCACCATCCCGGTCGACCGCGCCGCGCCCGACCTCGGCGCCGCTGTCGCTGCTGTCAACAAGGCGCGGCCGAGTGTGGTGATGGTGTTTCTGCCACCGGGGCCGGCGACCAAATTCATCAGGACACTGAAGGAATCAGGCTACACCGGCGCCGTAGCGTCGCTCTCGATCAACGGCATTCCGGCGGTGATCAAGGGCATCGGTGACAAGAGCCGTGGACTCGCGGTGCCACGCGTATTGCCGCGTCCGAATGACTCGACCAACCTGCTGGCCGCTGAATTCATGAAAGTGATGAAAGAAGCGGGCAAGGCGGATCAGCAGCCCGGCCACTTCTCCGCCTTCGTGGTGGGCAAGATCACGGTTGAGGCACTCAAGCGCGCGGGCCGCAATGTCAATCGCGAAGCGGTGGTCGCCGCGCTGGAGAGCTTCGGCGAGCTGGACATCGGCAACTACACCATCGCCTACGGCCCGAACAGGCAGCGGCAGGGCGCAAGCCCGAGCCGCATCGAACTGCAGGTGGTCGGCAAGGGCGGCGGCTTCGTCTACTGACGAGGGCGCAGCGCAAGCCGGCAACGCTGGCGGTCAGGCCTGTGCCACCCGTGCGCGGGCGTCGCTGTCGAATGCGCCGATCCAGCGCGTGACTTTGCCATTCTTCACCTGGAAGTTGTGCAGCCAGTCTGACGTGAATTCCTTGCCGGTCTTCGCGTCAGCGGTGCGTTCCCAGCCAATCACCGTGCAGTGATCATCGCCGCCGAAAAATTCGCGCGGCTCGAACTCGCGGATCACGTCGTTGGCGGCGATCATGCCGAACCAGCGCCCCACGCCCTCCTTGCCCTTGAACGTGCCGGCGTAGTCCATGCCTTGCGGTCCGACCTGCGTCCACTCCACGTCGTCGCTGCACGCGTCAAGGATGCAGGGCACATCGCCGCGCCCGAACGCAGCATAGAGCTCCTGAATCAGTTGAACCGGGGTCTTGTCTGTAGCCATGAAAATGCCTCCCTGAGTGTGATGGATGAATTGCACAAATGTGCAGACTCGGCCATACGCGGCGGGGCGGTGATTGGTTTTGTGGAGGGCCGGATTGGGAACTACGGGGTGTGATCCGGAGGCGCGAATTGCCTTCGGCGGAAGTCACGGGAACCCGGACGCGCTTCGCTTCTCCGGGCTACTCCGGTATTCCCAGGTCCACGGACGACGCCCAATCAATCGTGAGCAGACCGTCGCGCACGAAACGGTGAAACGACGAATGCGGCCAGTCGGCCGGTCGTGCGGCGTGTCCATGTTTCACCGGGTTGTAGTGGATGTAATTGACGTGATTTTCAAGATCACGTTCATCGCGGATCGTGTGTTCCCAGAAGCGACGTTGCCAGACGGGCAATTCACCGTGATTGTTCGCGGCGAGATGCCGGTCACTCAGTGCGAGAGATCGCGAGAATCGTGCCTTGATCAATGCCCATGCCAATGAATAGTCGGCATCGCCAGCGGGCATCGTCCAGATTGCATGCAGATGGTCTGGCATGACACAAATGGCAACGGTTTCAATCTCCCGTTCGGCGACCACGGACCGGTAAGCGGCACGCAAAAGGTCAACGCGATCCACCAGCACCGCAGAACGCCGATCCGCCAACGTCACCGTGAAGAAGAATGTACCGCCAGGAACGTAATTGCGCCGATACATGACCATGCCGCAATCCTATCCCGTGATGCGGTAGCCTTGAGAAGCGAAGCGCGTCAAGGCATTTGTTCATCGAACCGTGGTGGTGAAGTGCCTTCGGCGGAGATCACGGGAACCCGGACGCGCTTCGCTTCTCCGGGCTACTTGCTAACGCGCTACTCGGGATCCCTGTGAAATTGCAGCGCAATCACTCTGTGCTCGAACGGTTCACCGGAGGCTGGAGAGGCGATGTCACGGCACACCACGAGAAAGTTGACAGTCTGACCCGGTTTGACCGTTCGATAGTCGACCACGTCCGAGCACTTGTTTACAACGACCCCCTTCGACAAGAGATCCACTCGTATCTCGGTGACGTCCCAGTCTTTCGTGTCTGTGTTTCGTACCGAACCGCGAACGGCGAAGTTAGGCACGTTAGGGACCACGGAAGTCTCTACAACGGCTCCGTCAGGGAGTGGTTTGGAAAAACTCATCGGGCGATGCGGTCTTTTTGACTCTTCACGAAACGCTTTCTCAACGACCCAAGCTGTGCCGGCGACGCCAACGACCAGAAAAATACCGGATACGAGCGACACAAATGCATTAACGATCAGCTGTTTCAAGAAGCCCTCCAATGCTGCCAAAAAACTCGGGCTCCCGCAGGAGCCCGATCTTGGTTATTTCTTCTTGTCGTCCTTGACTTCAGTGAAGTCCGCATCGACGACCTTCGCATCGTCGCCGGGCTTGCCGCCTCCGCCGCCTGAAGCACCTGCCGCTTCCGCGCCGCCGCCAGCCGCTGCACCCGCCGCTGCCTGTTCAGCCTGCGCCGCTGCGTACATCTTCTCGCCGAGTTTCTGCGAGACGGTGGACAGCGATTCGAGTTTGGCGTCGAGCGCTTCTTTCGTTGCGTTCTGATCCTTGAGCAGTTCCTCCGCTTCCTTGAGTGCCGCTTCGATCTTCGACTTTTCGTCGGCTTCGATCTTGTCGCCGTACTCGCCGAGCGATTTCTTCACGCTGTGGGCGAGCGTGTCGAGGTTGTTGCGCGACTGCACGAGCTCCAGACGCTTCTTGTCCTCGGCCTCGTTGGCCTTGGCGTCGTTGACCATGCGTTGAATTTCTTCTTCGCTCAGGCCGCTGTTGGCCTTGATGGTGATCTTGTTTTCCTTGCCGGTGCCCTTGTCCTTGGCGGACACATGCAGGATGCCGTTGGCGTCGATGTCGAACTGCACTTCAATCTGCGGCATGCCGCGCGGTGCCGGCGGAATGCCTTCGAGGTTGAACTGGCCCAGGCTCTTGTTGCCCGAGGACACTTCGCGCTCGCCCTGCAGAACGTGAATCGTCACCGCGCCCTGATTGTCGTCGGCGGTCGAGAAGACCTGCGATGCCTTGGTCGGGATCGTGGTGTTCTTCTGGATCAGCTTGGTCATCACGCCGCCCAGCGTCTCGATGCCGAGCGACAGCGGGGTCACGTCGAGCAGCAGCACGTCGGTGCGGTCACCGGCCAGCACGCTGCCCTGAATGGCGGCGCCCACGGCCACGGCTTCGTCCGGGTTCACGTCCTTGCGCGGCTCCTTGCCGAAGAACGCCTTCACCGCTTCGATTACCTTCGGCATGCGCGTCTGGCCGCCGACCAGGATCACGTCGTCGATCTTGTCGACGCTGACGCCCGCATCCTTGAGCGCGATACGGCACGGCTCGATCGTCTTGTTGATCAGGTCTTCCACCAGCGATTCAAGCTTGGCGCGCGTCACCTTCATCGTGAGATGCTTCGGGCCAGTCGCGTCCATAGCGATGTAGGGCTCGTTGATCTCCGATTGCTGGCTCGACGACAGTTCGATCTTGGTGCGTTCTGCTGCGGCCTTGATGCGTTGCAGCGCGATCGGGTCCTTGGTCAGGTCGATGCCGCTCTGCTTCTTGAACTCGTCGCAGAGGTAATCAACCAGGCGTTGATCGAAGTCTTCGCCGCCCAGGAAGGTGTCGCCGTTGGTGGCGAGCACTTCAAACTGCTTTTCGCCATCCACGTCGGCGATCTCGATGATCGACACGTCGAAGGTGCCGCCGCCAAGGTCATACACGGCGAACTTGCCGTCTTTCTTGACCTTGTCGATACCGAATGCGAGTGCGGCTGCCGTCGGCTCGTTGATGATGCGCTTGACCTCGAGGCCTGCGATGCGGCCGGCGTCCTTGGTCGCTTGACGCTGCGAGTCATTGAAGTAGGCCGGCACCGTGATCACGGCCTCGGTCACTTCATGGCCGAGGTAGTCCTCAGCGGTCTTCTTCATTTTGCGCAGCGTCTCGGCAGAAACGGCCGGCGGCGAGATCTTCTTGCCGCGAACTTCGACCCAGGCGTCGCCGTTGTCGTTTTTGACGATGGCGTAGGGCATCAGGCCGATGTCCTTCTGCACTTCCTTTTCTTCAAAGCGACGACCAATCAGGCGCTTTACCGCGTAGATCGTGGCCTTGGGATTGGTCACGGCTTGCCGTTTGGCCGGCGCGCCGACGGTGATCTCGCCGTCTTCCATGTAGGCGACGATGGACGGCGTGGTGCGCGCGCCCTCGCTGTTCTCGATGACTTTCGGCTGCCCGCCTTCAATGACGGCAACGCACGAGTTGGTGGTGCCGAGGTCGATACCAATGATCTTGCCCATGATGTGTTTCTCCGTGGAGAGTGTTGTTGTTATGTAAAGTTTGTTGCGGTTCGTTGACGTTCAAGTGGCGTTACCGAGGACGACGGGGCTTCGCCCCTAAGACGCCGCCGCGTCGCTTCGCTTGCGGCTAGGACGACGCGACTCGCGTTGCTCGTCGCTAGGACGCAAGGCTAGGTTGTGAGCGATCTTCTAAACAGGATCAGTTGTTTGCGTACGTTTTCGATCTGATTGTTGATTTCAGTAGCGTCACCGGTCATGTTCAGCCGGATTGACAGGTCAATTTGTGTTTCCAGTTCGGCGAGCGATCCCAACGCGATGCCCAGAAAATGCGCCAACTCGCCAGTGCTCGAACGGCCTGCGCCCTCGGCGATGTTGGACGGCACGGACACGGCGGCACGGCGAATCTGTGACGTCAGACCAAAACGCTCGTCCGCCGGGAAGCCGGCACTCAAGTCATAAACGGATTCGGCCAAATCCATCGCCGCCTTCCAGACCGGAAAGTCCCGATGGGAGCGACGCGGCGCATCAGCAGAGTTCACGCGGCAACCCCTCGCGTCCTAGCAGCGAGCAACGCGAGCCGCGTCGTCCTAGATGCAAGCGAAGCGAGCATCGTCGTCCTAGGCCTGCGCCGCAGGCGCAGCGCCGTCGTCCTTGGGTGCGGGCGCCGTCGCAACAGCCACCATCGCCGGCCGCAGCACGCGATCGGCGATCGTGTAACCCTTCTGGAAGACCTGCAGCACAGTGCCCGGTGCTTCGGTGGTCGATTCGATCTGGGTCATCGCCTGATGTACGTTCGGGTCAAACTTGGCTTTTTCGGCCTTGACCTCTTTCACCTTGGCGCGTTCGAAGGCGCTGACGAGGTTCTTGAGCGTCATGTCCACGCCCATCTTGATCTGTTCGGTGGTGCTTTGCTGGTCTTTCAGCACCATTTCCAGCGTGTCCTTCACCGCCAGCAGCGAGAAGGCGAAATCCTTGGCCGCAAAGTCGCGGGCATTGGCGATTTCCTGCGCGTTGCGCTTGCGCAGGTTCTCCATCTCGGCAAGATTGCGCAATTGCTGGTCTTTGAGCTGCTCTTTGAGGGCAGCGATTTCGTTCTCGGCGGCGGCGAGCTTTTCTTCGGGAGACGCCCAGGCGGGCGCTTCCTGCGCCACCGAGGCGTCGGCGGATTGTTCCGGGGCGGTGGATTGTTGTTCGTCTGGCGTAGCCATGATGTGGTCGTAACTTCGAATGACTGTTGGTCGATTAACAAGCAGCAGTTAGGGGGCGGTTTCCCTATTTCAAGTGCGGGTATCGCAAAACATCAACTTTTTGCACAAAGCCCATTTGCAAAGGGCATGAGGGCCGATTTCGCATAAAGTCGACATTATGCAATTCTGCCTACTTAGCCCATTGCCGACGCCATTTGCCAGAAAAGTTGATAGCCGACGTGAGTGACAGAATGCTGCTGGCTACCGATACCGCAGCCCGCGCGTCGCCGCCCGTTTCCGCGACTCGCGCCAGAAATTTCCGTCTTGGTCGCGGTGGGCTAGCCAACGGCGGTCGCGCAACGCAGAATCGCGCCCTGTTTTCCCGTCGCTCGCGACATTCTTTCCTTACCAGGAGCATTCATGAACTTTCGCCACTGGCTTACGACGCTTACCAGCGCCAGCCTGATCGCGGCAACGGCGGTATCTGCCCAGGCACAGCCCGCCAGGCAGTACCCCCTGCGTGACTTTTTCAAGAACCCCGAGCAGGGCTATTTCCGCCTCTCGCCCGATGGCAAGATGCTTGGTTTCATGCAGCCGTATGAGTCGCGCATGAACATCTTTGTGCAGCCGATCGACAAGGCGGGCAGCAAGGAAGGCGTCAAGCGCATCACCGCCGAGACGGCGCGTGACATCTCGAACTATTTCTTCAAGGGGCCGCAGCACGTCCTCTACACCAAGGATTTCGGTGGCGACGAGAACTTCCATGTGGTGATGGCCGACATCACCACCGGCAAGGTGCAGGACCTGACGCCGCATGAGGGCACCCAGGCCAGCATCCTCGACGCGCTTCCGGATGACGACGATCACATCCTCGTCACCCACAACAAGCGCGACAAGCGCCTGTTCGACGTCTACCGCATCAACATCAAGACCGGCGCTGAAACGCTGGTTGCCCAGAACCCCGGCAACATTACCGCGTGGAATACCGACCACGCCGGCAAGGTGCGCGCCGCTGGCGCGACCGACGGCGTCAACAAGACGCTGCTCTACCGTGAGACCGAAGCGGAGCCGTTCAAGCCGCTGCTGACCACCAACTTCCGCGAAGCGGTGGATATCGTGGGCTGGACGCCGGACAGCAAGCTGATGTACGTGGCCTCCAACCGTGGCCGCGACAAGGCGGCGCTGTTCGAGTTCGACCCGAAGACGGCGAAAGAAGGCAAGCTGATCTACGAAAACCCGAATGTGGACGTTGATTCGCTCGGCTGGTCGCGTGCGCGCAAGGTCATCACGCAGACGATGGTGAACTTTGAAAAAGCCGAACCCGTGTTCTTCGACAAGGAATCCGAGCGCGTCTACAAGGCGCTGAAGGCGAAGCGGCCGGGTTACCAGATCGGCGTGCAAAGCATGACCAAGGATGAAAACCTGCTGATCGTGGCCGCCAGCAACGATCGCACGCCGGGCACGCGCTACGTGTACGACGTGAAGGCCGACAAGCTGACCAAGCTGGCGGAGATCAACCCGGCCCTCGCCGAAGCCGATATGGCCGAAGTGAAGCCGATCAGCTACACGGCACGCGACGGCCTCACCATCCGCGGCTACCTGACGCTGCCGAAAGGCGTGCCGGCCAAGAACCTGCCGGTGATCGTCAACCCGCACGGCGGCCCGTGGTATCGCGACAGCTGGGGCTACAACGGTGAAATCCAGTTCCTCGCCAATCGTGGTTACGCTGTGCTGCAGATGAACTTCCGTGGCTCGGTGGGCTATGGCCGCAAATTCTGGGAAGCCTCGTTCAAGCAATGGGGCCTGGCCATGCAGGACGACATCACCGACGGCGTCAACTGGCTGATCAAGGAAGGCATTGCCGACCCGAAGCGCATCGCCATCTACGGCGCCAGCTACGGTGGCTACGCCACGCTGATGGGCGTTACCAAAACGCCTGATCTGTACGCTGCAGCGGTGGACTATGTGGGCGTCTCGAACATGTTCACTTTCATGAAGTCGATCCCGCCCTACTGGAAGCCGTTCCTCGAAATGATGACCGAAATGGTGGGCGACGCCGAGAAGGACAAGGCGCAACTCACCACCACGTCACCCGCGCTCAACGCGGAGCGCATCAAGACGCCGCTGTTCATTGCCCAAGGTGCGAAAGACCCGCGCGTGGTGAAAGCCGAGAGTGACCAGATGGTCGAGGCGCTCAAGAAGCGCGGCGTTGCCGTCGAATACATGGTCAAGGACAACGAAGGCCACGGCTTCCGTCTGCAGGAGAACCAGTTCGAATTCTACGAAGCGATGGAGAAATTCCTCGGCAAGCATCTGAAAGCCGCGAAGTAGGCGCGCGGCCCGCACAACCGTATTGCCAATCCTCGCCGGGCGGCTCGCCCGGCTTGTAGCCGCAGCCGGCGTTCGCCAAAGAACGCGATGGCTGCGGCTTTTTTTATCCGCGCAGGATGGCCTCGACAGTTCGTCCGGTGGCGAGCAGCTGGTGATCTGCTGCGTGACGACCGATCAATTGCAGGCCCACCGGCGCGGGACCGTGCGCGTGGCAGGGCAGGGTCAGCGCACAGCCGTCCATCATGTTCACCCAGGCCGTGTTGCGCAGGATGAGCTGGTTGCGGGCGAAGAACAAGGCGTCGTCAGCGAGCAGCGGCGCAATCGGCGGCGGTACGCAGGCAACCGTGGGGGCGATCATCGCGTCGAAGCCCGACAGCGCCTCGTGCATGCGATGCTTCCACAGGCGCAGCCAGGCAATTGCCTGCGACACCTCGGCGCGGGTGACGTCGGCGCCAAGCTGGATGCGGTGCCAGACGCGCGGATCGTAGCCCGCGCCATCCACGCCGATGTTGGCCGCATGCCAGTCGAAGGTTTCTGCCAGCCGACCCATTACTCGCTTGTCTGGAGGCAGATTGCCGGCAGCGAACAGATCCTCCAGCGCGTCACACCTTGCTTCGACGATGGTGACGCCAGCGTCACGCAGCTTTTGCATCGCCCGCTGACAAGCTGCGCTGACTTCGGCGTCAAGACCATTCCACAAGGTACCTGACGGACACAGCAGCCGTAACTGCTGCGCAGGTTTTTCCGGCATCGGGTTGAAGAACTCACCGGCCAGCACTGCGTCAATCCTTGCGCAGCAATCGACTGAATTGGCCAGCGGACCGACTGAATCGTGCAGGAACGACAGCGGTACAGCCCCATTCACTGGCACCCGGAACGCGGTGGGTTTGAAGCCGACCAAACCATTGAAGGCGGCAGGGATGCGCACGCTGCCGCCGGTGTCGGTGCCGAGTGCCGCAACGCACATGCCGTCGGCGACACTGACGCCCGCGCCGCTGGAAGAACCACCTGGCACGTGGCCGCCCGCGTCTTCGCGCTGCCAGCGGTTGCGCGGGGTGCCATAGTGCGGATTGATGCCGACGCCAGAAAACGCGAACTCGACCATGTTGGTGCGACCGAAGAGCACCGCGCCCGCGGCACGCAGGCGAGCCACTGCGGGCGCATCGGCGGTGGCCGGCGCGCGCGATCGCAACACCGTGGAGCCGGCGGTGGTCACTTCTCCGGCGACATCGAACAGATCCTTGATCGAAATCGTGATGCCTTCCAGCGCGCGTGGCCCGGCAGCGCCGCCGGCCAGAAAGCGCTCGTCTGCGTGCGTGGCTGCGACACGGATCGCTTCGTCGCTCAGTGCCAGAAATACGCGCACACCTTCGCCAGCCGGGTCAAGGGCGAGTTTGAGCTGCCGGCTGGCGAGAGCGGACGGTTGGTCGGTGCCAGCGGTAAAGGCTTGCTGCAAGTTGGCGATAGTGGTCATGATTGAGCGCGGTAACGTTTGCTTGCATTATGCGTTGCGGTCGCCGTACCGATACCGCTACATTGCGCCCATGAAAATGCTGAACCATTACCCGTATCGACTGATGCGCCGGCTGTTGTCCGCCACCGCGCTGCTGGTTGCCGTCATCGCGCACGGGGCGCCGCAAGTGATCGACCTCGACTGGAACGACACCGCGCGCGGTCGCAGTCTGCCACTTAAGGTACGCGTCCCCGACGGGGCCGACAAGGTACCGCTGGTGATCTTCTCGCACGGCTTGGGCGGCTCGCGTGAAGGCGGCAAAGCCTGGGGTGAGCACTGGGCGCAGCACGGCTATCTGGTCATTCATGTGCAGCATCCGGGCAGCGACGATTCGCTCTGGAAGGGCGCAGGCAGCGGTACACCGAAGCAGCGGCTGGCGCGCGGCGCGACGGCGGAGCAGATGCTCGGCCGCGTTGACGACATCCGATTCGTGCTCGATGAAATCACCCGCCAGCAGGCGAAGGCTGACGCGCCAGCGTGGACCAAACGGATCAATCTTGCCCGGGTCGCCATGACCGGCCACAGCTTTGGCGCCCGGACGACAATGGCACTGGCAGGCGAGCGCTTCCCGGGGCCGATCCGTTCACTCGCTGAACCCCGCATCTCGGCCTTCATCGCCTTTAGCCCGACCACGCAAGGCCTCAAGCGCACCTGGCCGGAACGCTACGGCAGTATGGCAGAGCCATTCCTGAGTGTGACCGGCAGCATTGACGGTGATGTGATGGGCACTGGCAGCACGGCCAGCAACCGCGCAGCAGTATTTGATGCGCAACCGGCGGGTAACAAATATCGTGTCGTCTTTGCAGAGGGCGACCATTCGGTGTTTGGTGGCGGCGATCTGCGCGACGCGATGTGGCTTGATCGGGTAACTGGGCAAGCCAACGATGCCACCCCGCCGGCCGTTGCCCGAATCATTCACGACAAGACGCGACTGGTCACACTCAAATTTCTCGATGCCTGGCTCAAAGAGGATGCTGCAGCGCGGCGATGGCTTCAGACCGACGCCGCTGCGGCTATAGGTGCCACCGGCGAATGGAGCGCGAAGTGAGCGTTCAGCCGCGCAGCAATGACGCGATGCGTCCCAGTGCGTCGGTCGTTTGCGCCGTGGCGAGCTGGATCAGATTCTCACGGTATTCGCGCGAAGCGCCAGCGTAGTAAGGCAGCCGCACCCGGAACAGATAGTCGGCATCGACGGCTTCCGCGTCGATGATGGCGCGGCGCTCGGCGTCGCGCTGCCGCCAGGACTCAGGTGCACGCTCCGGTGTGTCATCGAGGAATGCTGACACATCGACTGCGACGACACGAGTGGCGCCAAGTTGCCGCGCTATCCGGATTGGTACCGGTGAGACCATGTCGCCGTCTTCATACTCGACATTGCCGATCGTGGTTGGCAGGAACATCGATGGCAGAGCTGCCGAGGCACGCACGGCAGCGCCAGTATTGCCGCGGGTGAACGCCACCAGTTCTTTGCGGCCAACGGGTGCCGCAACAGCGCAGAAGCGGCGCGGCAGCCGTTCGATGACACGGTCGCCCACAGCGACGTTGATGAAGTTCTGCAGCGCGCGGCCAATGAAGCGATTGGGTCGCAGAAACGCCGGGTCGGCGATGTCGGTGACGCCGAGTGAGAGGGCGCGTCGCTCGATCTCGACGGCGGCTATCCGCGCAGCGTAAAGCGACCCGGCGATGGCGCCCGCGCTTGAGCCCACCACCAGTGCCGGCTCGATGCCGGCTGCCTCCAGCACCTTCAGTACGCCAATGTGTGCAAAGCCACGCGGACCACCGCTACCCAGCACCAGCGCGGTGCGGGGCCGGTCATCCGGCCACGCGATCGGGCCGGTGCCCGGCGTGGCAATTTCGTCGTAGCCAGTGCCGACTTCCGCGCAACCGGAAAGCAGCGCCGTCGCAGGCAATACCGCCGTTGCTCCAAGCACCGATGGCATCACCTGCAATATCCGCTGCAGCGCGCCGCGCCGGTCCATCAGGCGGTGGCTCCCAGCGCCCTCGCGCGAGCCGTCTGCGCCACGAGCTCGGTGGTATCGGGCGGCGCCTGCCACCAGCCTTGCATGTGGTTGATCGCCAGATCGGTCAGCATCTGAATCAGAGCCGGATGGTCGTTGAGCGCCGGGATGTAGTCGTAGGATTGGCCGCCGGCGTGCAGGAAAGTTTCCTTGCCCTCAATCGCGATTTCTTCCAGCGTTTCCAGACAGTCGGACGGGAAGCCGGGGCAGACGACATGGACCCGCTTGATGCCTTGCGCCGGCAGCGCCTGCAAGGTCGCGTCGGTGTACGGCTGCAACCACTCGGCGCGGCCGAAGCGCGACTGGAAGGTGAGTTGCCACTGTCCGTCGGTCAAGCCGAGCTCGCGGGCCAACAGACGCGCCGTCTTGTGGCAAAGGCAGTGGTATGGATCGCCCTTGGTCAAAGTAAATTTTGGGACGCCGTGAAAGCTCATGATCAGCTTGTCCGGCCGGCCGTGCTGCTTCCAGAAGCCATTGACACGGGCCGCCAGCGCCTTGATGTAGGCAGGATCGTCGTGCCAGCTTGCAATAGTGCGCAGCGCCGGCATCGATCGGTCCTGCATCAACGCCTTGAACACGGCGTCGCAGGCCGTTGCTGTGGTGCTCGCAGCGTATTGCGGATACATCGGCAGCAGCAGGATGCGATCACAACGGGCGGCCTTGAGCTTGGCCAGTGCGCTGGCGATCGACGGATTGCCGTAGCGCATGCCCACCTCAACTTGCACCAGATCTGGTGGCAAGCCTTGCCCCTTCAGGCGTTCGCCCAGCGATCCGCGCAGGTACTGTGCCTGCCGTTGTGTCCACACCATAAGCGGAGAGCCATCTGGCGTCCAGATACTCGCGTATTTCTTCGCGCTCTTTGCCGGACGGGTACGCAGGATGATGCCGTGCAGGATCAGCTTCCACAGCATGGGCGGTATTTCGACCACACGGCGATCACTCAGGAATTCGGCGAGATAGCGGCGTACCGCGGCCGGCGTGGGCGCATCCGGTGTGCCGAGATTGACCAGCAGGATGCCGATTCGCGGCGGTTGCCCGTGTGTAAATTGACTGTTTGCCATGACCGGCGATTGTAGGAGTGCCGCGCCTGCGGCGCGACCGCCCCGACTCCACGATTTTCAACCGGGATCGGCCGTTATCGACTGGATTCGCGAAAACATTATTTACAGGAGGGGGTTGCTTTGAAATTCTTGTCTGTTGCGCTTGCCAGCGCGTTACTTGCCGGGCCATTGATGGCGGAAACCGTGAACCGCTACGCTGTGGCGCATACCCGTCGTCGCGATGCCAATATGGTGATCGTCAAGATTCACCCGCGCTTCTTTGACGCATCGCTCAATCAACAGGAGCGCTGGTACACCGACATACAGCCTGCGTGCGCAGCGTCAAGCTGGCGGGGACGGTGGTGATCGTTAATGACGCCAATAACCGCGTTCGCTACTACGGCCCCAAGTCGTGGCACAACTTCCTTAGCACGATCGACATGAAGTGGGTCAATGCACGCGTCAACAAAGAGATGACCTGTCACTTCTAGGGCCGCATCAGGCCTGCATTGGCCGGCGAGCGGTGGCGCAGTATCAGCCGGCGTCGCCCATCTCGCGCTGCATGGCTGACGACAGCAGCTTGGCGGTGAGGTCAACAATCGGGATCACCCGATCGTAGGCCATGCGCGTTGGTCCGATCACACCGAGGGTGCCGATCACCTGGCCGTTGACCTGATACGGTGCCGTCACCAGCGAGAACTCGTCAAGCGGCACCACTTGCGATTCGCCACCAATGAAAATCTGCACGCCGTCCGCCTTGTTGGCCTGGTCGAACAGATGCAGCAGTTGGGTGCGTTGCTCGAAAAGATCGAACAGTTGCCGCAAACTGCCAACATTGCCAGCGAGATCCTGCGAGTGCAGCAGGCGCCGCTCTCCCGATACGATCAGGCTGTCGCTGGACTGCTGTGCCACCTCGGTGCCGGTTTCGACCGCCGTCGTCATCAGCACCACGATGTCTTCGCGCAGGCGCTTCAGCTCATCGGTGAGCCGCACCCGGACCTGATCCAGCGGCAGGCCGGCGAAGTGCTCGTTGAAAAAATTCGCCGCCTCGACCAGTTGCGCTGGTGAGTAAGGGCGATCAGTATTGAGGATGCGGTTCTGCACGTCGCCATCGGGTGCCACCAGCACCATGAGCAACCGCCGCTCGCCGAGGCGGACGAACTCGATATGGCGAAAGCCGGGTGTCTTGTGCGGTGCGGCCACCACGCCGGCGAACGACGACAGGTCGGACAGCATGCGCGCCGCAGCGCTGATCAGCTCCTGCGGTTGCTGCCCCTGAATCTGTGCTTCCGCGTCGCGCAGCTCAATCTGCTGCAGCGGCTGGGTCACCAGCAGCGTATCAACAAAGAAGCGGTAGCCGCGCGGTGTTGGCACCCGCCCGGCCGAAGTGTGTGGACTGGCGATGAAACCGAGCTCTTCGAGATCGGCCATCACATTGCGGATGGTCGCCGGCGACAGCTCAAGACCACTCTGCTTCGACAGCGTGCGCGAGCCTACGGGCTCGCCGTCGGCGATATAGCGCTCGACGAGCGCTTTCAGCAGGATTCGGGAGCGAGGGTCCAGCATATTGCCGATTGTAAGCAGTGCGCTGCGCGTCACCAGTGCCGTCAACACCCTGTGATTAAATCGGCGCATGCCTGCCGCCCTTGCCCCATGCTCTGTTGCGATCGCCGTACGGCCGTCGCAGCGTGACGGCACGCGCGAGACCAATCACGAGCTGCGCACCTGGGTGGATTCGATTGCCGATCTGCTGGCGGATAGCGGCTATCACCCGGTGGTGGAGCGGCGCAGTGCCGACGAAATCGGCGGTACCGGCCTGCCGGTGTTGACTGCTACGGAAATCGGCGCGCAGTGTGGCTTGGCCATTGTGCTCGGCGGTGACGGCACGCTCATTTCGGTGGCGCGTCAACTGGCGCCGTATGGCGTGCCTATCGTCGGCATCAATCATGGCCGCCTGGGCTTCCTGACCGATCTGAGTGAAGGCACCGTGCATGATCTGTTGCCGCGACTGCTCGCCGGTGAGTATCACGAGGAGGCGCGGGCGCTGATCAGTGCCGAAATTTCCACCGACGCCGGTGTTGAACACTTTGCCATGAACGATGTGGTGGTTAATCGTGGTACCACGGCGTCACTGGTGGACCTGGAGATCTCGCTCAATGAACGTTTCGCCTACGGTTTTCGCGCCGATGGCGTGATCGTGGCAACGCCTACCGGCTCCACCGCCTACGCGCTTTCCGCGGGTGGCCCGATTCTGGCGCCCACAGTCAACGCCTTCACCCTGGCACCGATCGCGCCGCACGCGCTGACCATGCGCCCGATTGTGGTCGCCGACGATTCGGTGATCCGCATCACGGTGGCGCGCGCCCGCGAGGCGGTGGCCAGTATCGATGGTCACCACAGCATGCCGCTCGCCGAAGGTGATTCAGTGCTGTTGCGCCGTGCCACAACCAACGTGCGGCTCTGGCACCCGCTGGAATACGACTATTACCACACGCTGCGTCACAAACTGGGCTGGACAGAAACGCCCGAGGGTCTGTCGCCGCGCAAGCGTTAGTTGCCGTGCTCAAGCAGCTCTCCATCCGCAACTTTGTCCTGATTGACCGCCTCGACGTTGAATTCGAGAGCGGCATGACCGCGCTGACCGGCGAAACCGGCGCCGGCAAATCAATCGTGCTTGATGCGCTCGGCCTGGCGCTCGGCGCCCGTGCAGAGAGTGCGATGGTGCGCAGCGGTGAGAAGCAGGCCGACATCACCGCAGAGTTTGATCTCTCGGCCAATGCCGCTGCACGCGAATGGCTGGCGGCGCAGGCGGAAAGCGACAGTGATCACGTGGTGCTGCGCCGGATCGTTGATGCGGCTGGCAAGAGCCGCGCCCAGATCAACGGCCGGCCCGCCTCGGTGACCGAGTTGCGTGAACTGGGTGCCACACTGCTCGAGTTGCACGCGCAGCATGAACATCAGGCACTGCTGCGCAGCACGACGCAACGGGAGCTGCTGGACCGCTTTGCTGATGCCGGTAGCGAGTTTCGCGCGGTGCAGGCGGCATGGCGCAACGCCCGTGATGCGCGGGAAGCGCTGACGCACGCAAAAAGCGCCGCCGATGCCATCGCCCGCGAGCGCGCGGCGCTCGAAACCGATCTGCAGGACTTGCGTGCGGCCCGGCCAAACGCCGAGGAATGGGCGGCGTTGACGCAGGAGCAGTCACGCCTGAGCCACAGCAAGGAATTGCTGCAGACGGTCGAATCCACCCGCGCCGCGATTGCCGACGACGATGGCGTGGCGGAGACGCTGGCGTCGCTGGCGGTCGCCCTCGCTGGTGCCGAACGCATCGACCCGACGCTCGGCGAGGCCCGGCAATTGGTCGAGTCGGCCAGTGTGCAGCTTGATGAAGCGGCGCAGTCGCTACGACATTACGCCGGAAAGCTGAACCTTGACCCCGATCGCTTGCAGGAGATCGAGACACGGTTGTCAGCGCTGTTCAATCTTGCGCGCAAGCTGCGGGTACGCCCCGATGAGCTGCAGGCGCACTGGCAGGCGATCGAGTCGAAGTTTGAGCAGCTGGCCGCGGCGCAGGATATCGCCGCACTCGAACGCGCCGCGCTGGCCGCAGACGGCGCTTTGACTGCCGCGGCGGCGACGCTCACGCAGAAGCGCGCCGCTGCTGCGCGTCGCCTGGCAGATGCAGCGACCGCCGAATTGCCGGATCTGGCGCTCGCCAACGCCGCTTTCGCCATCAACCTGATACCGCTGCCCGCCGTTGAATCGACCGGCGCAGAGGGCGTCGAGTTCGCCTTCCGCTCGCACACCAGCCTGCCCTTTGCCCCGCTCGCGAAAGTGGCGTCTGGTGGCGAGCTGGCCCGATTGTCGTTGGCGATTCTCGTCATCTGCGGCGACGCTGCGGCGATGCCGACGCTGGTGTTTGATGAAGTCGACGTCGGGGTCGGCGGCCGGGTGGCGGCGCAGGTCGGTCGCAAGCTGCAGACGCTGGCGACTGCGCGGCAGGTGCTATGCGTGACCCACATGCCACAGGTGGCCGCGCACGCCGATCACCACTGCACGGTGCTGCGCGACAACAGCGACAGCCCGACCACGCGCATTACGATCCTCGACCGCAAGGCCCGTCAAGCTGAGATCGCACGCATGCTGGCTGGCCATGAGGTCGGTACCGCCACCGAGAAAATGGCGAAGGAACTGTTAGACACTTCGCAACGTGTCCGCACGTGAAAGCGAAGCAGCTTGCTTTGACGATTCTCGCGACGGGTAGTGTCGGAACACTCTTGTTGCTTGGTCTCGAACGATTGGCCCATGCGTTGGAAGCGGTGCCACTGCGAGCCGTCAGCTTAGTCGTGCCGTTCTACTTGTTGTTCGCTGCGGTCGCGTGGAAGGTAATCGGTAGGCTCCAGCGGTTTTGGAAAGATCGCAAAACGAAGACTAGCGCCGCTTCTTCTTGCTGACCGCTTTGCCGGCCTTGTTCTTGCCGGCTTTGGCCCCCTTGCGGGCCGCTTGCGGCTTTGGAATCGCGAGCACTTCGCCGGTTTCCATCCAGGTCTTTACGCGCTGGGCATCGCCGATGCGCGAGAACTTGCCGACCGAATCGAGCAGCACCAGCACCACCGGGCGCTGCGCGATCTGCGCCAGCATCACCACGCAGCGGCCAGCCTCACGGATGAAGCCAGTCTTTTGCAGTGAGATGTCCCAACCGCCGGATTTCACCAGCGCATTCGAATTGTTGAAGTGCAGGGTCTTGCCGGTCGCCGGAATCTGCACGTATTCCTCAGGCTGGGTGCTGAATTCGCGGATCAGCGGATAACGCTGCGCGGCCTGCACCATCACCGCCAGATCACGCGCGGTCGATACGTTTTCCGGCGACAGGCCGGTGGTATCGACATAGCGGGTGTTGTTCATGCCCAGCGCCTTCGCCTTGGCATTCATGGCCGCGACCGCCGCGCTGAGGCCGCCCGGATAAAAACGGCCCAGCGAGCTGGCTGCGCGGTTCTCGGAAGACATCAGCGCCAGCCGCAACATTTCGCGGCGGGTGAGCTCACTGCCGATCGACAGCCGTGAGCGACTGGCCTTCAGGAAATCGAGGTCGTCGAGGTCAACTGTCAGCGTTTGATCGAGGTTTTGCTGCGCGTCGAGTACCACCATCGCGGTCATCAGCTTGGTGATGCTGGCGATCGGGGTGACGTTGTTGGCGTTCTTGGCAAAGATCGGGTCGCCGGTGCGGGCGTCAACGATCAGCGCAGCCTGTGACAGCAGATTCGGCCCCTGCGCGTGGACGGCGGACGTCAGCGCAGACACTGCTGACAGCGCAGCAATGGCAAAAAAGCGAACAAAAACAAGGCGACCGGTCATATTTTTCATAGGGCACATCAATTTTACGGGGTATTGGCCACGCCGTAAGCAATGAAATACCACTCTGCAAAATCTGCGCCGTCAGCGTTGCGCCGGCGCCACGCCTTGCGGACTTGCCTGTATCCCAGCGCCGGTGCGGCTCTCCGACCCAGGGATCAGTCGACCCGGGCGCCGCTTTCCTTCACGATGCGGGCGTATTTCGGCAGTTCCTTGCCGATGAAGGTCCGAAACTCCTCCGGCGTGCTGGCTGCCGGTTCGGCGCCGCTGGCCAGCCACTTCTCGCGCAGGTCCGGTGCTGAGAGCGCCTTGCCGATCTCGACTGACAGCCGTTTGACGACTTCCGGCGACGTACCGGCGGGCGCGAACACACCCCACCAGGTGAACACGTCGAAGTCCTTCACGCCAGCCTCGGCCATCGTCGGCAGGTCGGGCGCCAAGGCGCTACGCTTCGGCGTGGTCACGGCGAACGCTTTCAGCTTGCCAGCCTTGATCTGCGGCAGCGCAGAGGCCATGTTGTCGAACATCATCTGCACCTGGCCGCCCAGCAGGTCCGTCATCGCCGGGCCACCGCCCTTGTACGGCACGTGCGTCACCGGTGCGCCGGTCGCCAGCTTGAACAATTCGCAGGCGAGATGCCCGGCACTGCCGTTGCTGCCACTGGCACAGTTGACCTTGCCGCTGGCCTTGGCGGTGGCGATGATGCCCGCCACGTCGGCCGCCGGCAGCGCCTGCGGATTGGTCACCAGCACGTTGGGCGTGACCACCACCAGCGACACCGGCGCGAAGTCCTTCACTGCGTCGTAGGGCATCTTCGGGTACAGCGCCGGATTCACCGCGTGGGTGGACAGCGCGCCCATGCCGATCGTGTAGCCGTCCGGCGCCGCTTTGGCAATCGCGTCCATGCCGATATTGCCGCCAGCGCCGGGCCGGTTATCGACGACCACCGGTTGCCCGAGCTGCTCGGCGAGCTTTTGCGCCAAGCCGCGCGAGGTGGCGTCCACTGAGCCGCCGGCGGGAAAGGGCACCACCAGACGGATCGGCTTTGCCGGCCAGGCTGCAACCGGCTGCGCGTTGATCGGTTGTACAACGGTGGCCAGCGCAAGCGGTATCGCTAGCATGGCAACAAAGCGGCGACGTGGCCGCTGTGGCAGCGGGCGGGTGGCGGAAGAAAGCAGTCTGTTCATGGCCGGTTGGTCAGGTGGAGATGGCATCGGTCGTACATGATACGGAACGGGCATGTTGCTCGTCCGTGCAGTTTCGGTGCCGCTCAATCGGGTCCGGAATTGCGGGAACACCAGCACGTCAATTGTTGTCATACAAGCGCATAATCGCTGGCGTTTGAGGGGTTGCGCGAGCACGCGCGGGAATTCATGAAGAAAACGGTTTACGGCATTGTGGTGGCTGTGCTTGGCGCTGTACTGGGCGCCGGAGCGATGTTCCTTTTTGGTCTTGGCAAGCCGGCAACGCCAGCACCTGCGCCGCAAGCGGCCGCGCCGGCGCCCGCAGTGAAGTCGGGCGAGGGTGAAAAGAAGGCTGCCGACGGTGGCGCCAGCAAGGGCGCGGCGCCCGCAGGCGCCGCGGGTGGCGGTAGTGGCACGCCAGTGGAGCTCGGCAAGCCGGAAAAACTCAACTGGCCTAAGAGCGTGACGGCGGTGGGCAGCTTGCGCTCTGATGAATCGGTAATCGTGCGCGCCGAGCAGTCGGGCCGCATCACTGCGCTCAACTTCAAGGAAGGCCAGCCGGTGAAGGCAGGGCAGGTGCTGGTGCAACTGGACGATTCGCTGGCCCGCGCCGAGCTGGAGCAGGCGAAGGCCAACCAGAAGCTGGCCAAGGCGAAATTCGACCGCGCCGTCGAACTGCAACAGAAGAACTTCATCTCGGGGCAGGCGCGTGACGAAGCCGAGAACGCATTGCGCGTGGCGGATGCCACGGTATCGCTGGCCGAGGCAAAGCTGACCAAACTGGTGATCAAGTCACCCTTCTCCGGCACCGTCGGGCTGCGCTCGGCGAGCGTCGGCGACTATGTGAAGGATGGGCAAGACATCGTCAATCTGGAGAAGACCGACCCGATCAAGGTGGACTTCAAGGTGCCCGAGCTGTTCCAGTCCAAGATCAGTGTCGGGCAGGCGCTCTCGGTCTCGCTAGACGCCTTGCCGGGCAAGCCGTATTCCGGTCGCGTCTATGCGGTGAATCCGCAGCTTGATACTGCTGGCCGCGCAGTGGTGCTGCGGGCGCAGATGGACAATCACGGCGGTGCACTGAAGCCGGGCATGTTTGCCCGCGTGCGGCTGACGCTGGCCGACACTGGCGACACCGTGGTGGTGCCGGAGCAGTCGGTGGCGATGCAGGGCGAAGAGCAGATCATGTTCAAGGTGGTCGATGGCCGCGCCATGCGCACCAAGGTCGAAGTGGGCCAGCGCCGTGATGGCAAGGTGGAAATCGTCGAAGGCATCAGCGGCAGTGACACCATTGTCGTCGCCGGCTGGCAGCGCTTGCGTGATGGCGCCGCGGTGCGACCGGCGAGCGGTGGCAGCCCCGCCGCTGGCGGTGCCGATATGGCCAAGGCTGGTCAGGCGCCGAAGCCAGGTGCCGCGACACCCGCACCATCGGCGGCGCCCGCCACAGAAAAAAAGAGTTAGCGGCTTTTTGTTGAAAGCACTATTTCACGCGGGCTGAGAGCGCATTCTTGTGAAAGTCGATAATCGGCTTTTTCGACTGCTCAGCCCTTGTCAAATGGTCGTTACGTCGAAAAGCTGATCGTTTTCTGATCGCCGGGTTACGGCGATCCGGCGCCCTCCGCCGCAAGTCCCTGGAGTCGAAATCATGAACTTCTTCGATCTCTGTATCAAACGTCCGGTGCTCGCCACGGTGCTCTCGCTGGTGGTGGTGCTGCTCGGCCTCATCGGCTATCAGCGCTTGTCGGTGCGCGAATACCCGAAGATCGACGAGCCCATCGTCAGCGTCAGCACCGGCTACAAAGGCGCCTCGCCCGAGGTGATCGAGTCGCAGATCACCAAGACGCTGGAGGATTCGCTGTCCGGCATCGAAGGCGTCAATCTGATCACCTCGAACTCGCGCTCGGAGCGCAGCGATATCACTGTCAGCTTCAAGATCACCAAGGACCCGGACGTCGCCGCCGCCGAAGTGCGCGACAAGGTCGCCCGCGTACGCGCGCGCCTGCCTGAGGCTGCCGATGAGCCGGTGATCGCCAAGGTCGAGGCCGATTCATTCCCCGTGATGTGGTTTGCGCTGACGTCGGAGACGCACAATTCACTGCAACTCTCGGACGCGGTGAACCGCATCATCAAACCACGCCTGCTGGTGTTGCCTGGCGCGGCGGATCTGCGCATCTTCGGTGAACGCAAGACCTCGATGCGCATCAACATCGAGCCGACCAAGCTCGCGGCCTACCGGCTGACTGTGGCTGATGTCGAGAGCGCGCTGCGTGCACAGAACGTGGAAATTCCGGCCGGTCGCATCGAAAGCCGCCTGCGTGAGTTCAACGTGCTGGCGCAGACCGATCTGCAGACGCCGGAGGAATTCGGCGCCATCGTCGTCGCCCAGTCGGGTGGCTATCCGATCCGCATCCGCGATGTGGCGAAGGTTGAGGTGGGTGCCGCCGAAGAGCGCGGCTTCCAGCGCTTCATGGGCAAGACGGCGGTGGGCTTCGGCATCATCCGGCAATCCACCGGCAACCCGCTTGAGTTGTCGAAGGCCGCGATCGCCGAGATCCCGCGCATTCAGGAGTCGCTGCCCAAGGGCATGAAGATTGAGCTGAACTACGACAGCTCCGTGTTCATCGCGCAGTCGATCAAGGCAGTGTTCTCGACCATCGGTGAAGCGGTGGTGCTGGTCGCCATCGTCATCTTCTTCTTCCTGCGCAGCCTGCGCGCCACCATCATTCCGCTGATCACCATTCCGGTGGCGCTGACCGGTGCCTTCTTCATCATGTACGCGTTCGGTTTCACCATCAACACGCTGACGCTGCTGGCCATGGTGCTCGCGGTCGGGCTGGTGGTGGACGACGCCATTGTGGTGCTCGAAAACATCCATCGCCACATCGAGAATGGCATGGGGCGGCTGCAGGCGGCGCTGATCGGCACCCGCGAGATCGGCTTCGCGGTGGTCGCCATGACACTGACGCTGGCGGCCGTGTTCGCGCCGCTGGCCTTTGCGACGGGCCGTACCGGGCGGCTGTTCATCGAGTTTGCGCTGGCACTCGCGGGCGCCGTGGTGGTATCGGGCTTCGTGGCGCTGACGCTGTCGCCGATGATGTGCTCGATGTTGCTGACGCACCAGACCCGGCACTCAAAAATCTACAACTGGATCGAAGACGGTTTCAACGCGTTCACCCGCGGCTACAAGCGGTTGCTCAACGTGGCGCTCGACAACCGCCTGATCGTGGTTCTGGTGGCACTGATCGTTGCCGGCGCTGCCGGTCTGCTGTTCAAGATGACCAAGACGGAGCTGTCGCCGCTGGAAGATCGCGGCGTGATCTTCGGTTTCGTCTCGGCGCCGGAAGGCTCGACGTCCGACTATCTGATGAAGTATGTGCAGCAGATCGAAGGCATCTACAAGACGCTGCCAGAAACCAACGTCTACGGCGGCAACGGCGGCTTCCCGAACGTGGCGGACGGCACCGCGCTGCTGCGCCTGAAGGACTGGAACGACCGCAGCCGCTCGCAGGCCGATGTCGCCAAGGAGCTGATGCCGAAGTTCCAGGGTATTGCCGGCGTCCAGGCCTTCCCGTCGCAACCGGGTTCTCTCGGGCAGAGCCCACGCGCGAAGCCGATTGAATTTGTCATCCTCGCCGCGGTGCCGTACGAGCAGATGCAGAGCTTCGTGCGCGCCATGCAGAACGAGATGCAGAAGAATCCCGGCTTCCAGAATATCGATACCGATCTGCGCATGAACACGCCAGAGCTGCGCGTGCGCGTCAATCGCGACAAGGTGCTTGATGTCGGTGCCAACGTCGACGTCGTTGGCCGCACGCTGGAGACCATGCTCGGTGGCCGTCTGGTGACCCGCTTCAAACAGGATGGCGAGCAGTACGACGTTATCGTGCAGGTCGCCCGCGACGGTCGTGACACGCCGGAGCGCATCAGCGAGATCAACGTGCGTAACCGGGCTGGCGACATGGTGCCGCTGTCCAATCTGGTCACCGTGCGCGAGGGTGTCAGCCCGCGCGGCATCGCCCACTTCCAGCGGGTGCGCGCGGCGACGGTCAACGCTAACCTGGCGCCGGGATTCACCCAGGGTGAAGCGCTGGCCTACATGAACGAAGCCGCCAAGCGCGTGCTACCGTCCACGGTGCAGACCGATCTGTCCGGTCAGGCGCGCGAATTCCGCGACTCGTCGAGCGACATTTACTTCGTGTTCCTGCTGGCACTGGGCTTCATCTATCTGGTGCTGGCGGCGCAGTTCGAGAGCTTTGTCGATCCTTTCATCATCATGCTCACGGTGCCGCTGTCGATGACCGGCGCCTTGCTGGCCCTGCAGTTGACCGGCAATACGCTGAATATCTATTCGCAGATCGGTCTGATCACGCTGGTGGGCCTTATCACCAAGCACGGCATCCTGCTGGTCGAATTCGCCAATCAGTTGCGC
This sequence comes from Casimicrobium huifangae, assembly GCF_009746125.1. Taxonomy (NCBI): domain Bacteria; kingdom Pseudomonadati; phylum Pseudomonadota; class Betaproteobacteria; family Casimicrobiaceae; genus Casimicrobium; species Casimicrobium huifangae. The sequence goes on along the minus strand of NZ_CP041352.1, from coordinate 4,133,155 downwards.
GATCAGGGCCGGGGCATCCGCGAGGCGGTGGTTGAAGCCTGTGAGCTGCGTCTGCGGCCTATCCTGATGACCACCGGCGCCATGGTGCTTGGTGCCATCCCGCTCGCCCGCGCGGTCGGCGCCGGCGCCGAAAGCCGACAGGTGATTGGCTGGGTGATCGTTGGCGGGCTGATGCTGGGCACCGTGCTCACGCTGTTTGTGGTGCCGACGGCGTACACTCTCTTCGCTCGACAACAGAGGGGCGAGCGCGCACGGGAGGTGGCAAGAGCGGAACAGCTCGCCCAGCAGCCCGCGCATGTGGCCGGGGAGTAGTCCACTGACGGAGCTGGCATGAGCGTAGGCGTATCGATCAAACAACTGGAGCCCACTCACGGCGGTATCTACCGCGCGTTGATGCTCCGGGGGTACAGTGAACACGACACAGCGTTCACCTCCACGTTCGAGGAACGGGCCACCAAACCGATCGAATGGTGGTCAAAACGTCTCGCCGACCCGACCACGGCGACGCTGGGCGCATTCGACGCCGCCGATGCGCTGATCGGCACCGTACGTCTTGAGGCTTTCCAGCGCGTCCGCGAGCGTCACAAGGTCGCGTTGACGGCGATGTACGTGATGAAAGACTTCGCCAACGGTGGCATCGGTCGTCGCCTGGTCGATGAGGCGCTGGCGGCGGCGCGGCGCATGCATGGCATCGAGATCATCAACCTGACGGTGACGGCGGACAACTTGCCTGCGGTACGCCTGTACTCGCGGCAGGGCTTCCAGAGCTTTGGCCGTGAAACGCGCGCGGTGAAGACGGCGGGCGCCTATCTCGACAAGCTGCACATGTGGCGGCCGGTCAGCGCCGACTACATTCCCTGATCGGTCGCACAGGTGGTGGCTGCCCGGGTTCGGGCAGCGCTCTGGCCAAACGCTAGGCCGAAAGCACCTTCCACAGCAGTTGCGCGAGCAGTGCCTGCTGGTCTTCCGTCAGCGCGTGATTGACACGCTGTTCCAGTGCCGTGCTGAGCGCGGACGGATACGGCAGCACTTCCAGCGATTTGTCGGTCAAGGCAAACTTTGACGGCCGCTCGCCCAACTCACGCACCCAGCCCCGCCCCGCCAACCGGTTCATCAGCACGGTTGTTTGTGACGGAGAACGGTAAACCCGCCTGGAAATCTGGGAAATGGTCGGCTCACCCAGCGTGAATATCGCCGCCAGCGCCTGCCATTCGAGCATGCTCAACTGATGTCGCCACAGCACGCTGTCGAGCGCAACAAAACAGGCGTGACCAAAGCGGGCCAACGCCGGGCTCAGCGCCTGATCTTCAGGTGCGGCATTCTTTTCAGCTTCGCCCTTGCTGGCGCCGCGTGCACGCGGCGGACGCATCAGTGTTGGATCGCTGTCATCTGACATCATGCGGCCTTATATCACGGGCTCTGCAAACGGCGCCCGACTGGGCTTTGGCGATGAGACCGCCGGCTGCGGCGGCTACAGTGCAATGCTGCGACCACCATCGACATTGATCGTGTGGCCGGTCACAAAGTGCGCGTCACAGATCAGGTATTTCACCGCGTCCGCGATCTGCCCGACGCCACCTTCGCGACGGAGCGGCACCTGCGCCAGGATGCGCTCGCGCTCGACTGGCGAAATCTGGCCGTCATCCGGCCACTCAATCGGCCCTGGCGCCACCGCGTTCACCCGGACTGCCGGCGCGAGATCGCGCGCCAGCGCATGGGTGAGGCCGCGCAAACCGGCCTTGGCGACGTTGTAGACGACATAGTCCGGCATCGGTCGCTCGGTGTGGATATCGGTGATGTTGACGATGCTGCCGCCACTGGTTTTCAGATGCGGCGCGGCCGCCAGCGCCAGAAACAGCGGCGCCCGCAGATTGCTGCCCATCAGCGCCTCCCAGTCCTGCATCGCGATGTCCCCTATCGGCGTCGCGTAGTAGGTGGAGGCATTGTTGACCAGTGCATCAAGCCGACCGAAATGTTCGACCACGTGGGCAACAAGCGGCGCCAGTGCCGCTACCTCAAGCAGCTCCGCCGCAACGGTCAGTGCCGAGTTGGGCCGTATGGCGTTCAGTTGATCGGCCAGCGCGGTGGCCTCCGGCTGCGATGCGCGATAATGAATCGCAACCCGCCAGCCCTCGCGGTGCAGGCGTTGCACAATGGCGGCACCCACGCGTCGGCTGCCCCCCGTCACCAGCACTACCGGTTCATTGCCCGTCACGATGGCTACGCCTCACCCTGCCCTGCATCCGACCGAAGCCGGACTGCCACCACCTTCACCCGTCGCTGCCGAACACGGTGCGCGGGTGCTCGCCCATCTGCGTGCGCAAATCGCGCAGGCACCGGCAACGGGCAATGCAGAGCAGACAATTTCATTCGCCGATTTTATGCAGCAGGTGCTGTACGCGCCGGGCCTTGGTTACTACGCGGCGGGCGCCACCAAACTGGGCGGCGCGGGCGATTTCGTCACCGCACCCGAACTGTCATCCCTGTTCGGTGCCACCCTCGCCGACGCCTTCGCGCCGCTTGGTGACTGCGTCGTGATTGAGCTTGGTGCCGGCACCGGCAAGCTGGCGCGCGATTTTCTTGCAGCTGCGCCGTCGCAGACATATCGCATTCTCGAAGTGAGCGCCGACCTGCGCGAGCGCCAACGGCAAACGCTCAGCGGCCTGCCCGTCACCTGGCTCGACGCGCTCCCCAAGCGCATTGACGGCCTCGTGCTCGCCAACGAAGTACTCGATGCAGTCCCCTGTGAGGTGGTGCGCTTTGCCGATGACCACTACCAGCAGGCTCGCGTTACGATGATTGACGATCACTTCGAGTGGCGCTGGCAGCCGCTGCTGGACGGCGCGTTGCTGGCGGCGGCGAAGCATCGCGTGCCGCCGGTCGAGGGTTATCAGAGCGAGATCAATCTCGAAGCAGAAGCCTTGGTCGCGACGCTGGCATCCCGGCTGGGCGATGGCGCGCTCTGCTTCATCGACTACGGCTTTCCGCGCCGCGAGTATTACCTCGCCGAGCGCCGCAGCGGCACGCTGGCGTGCCATTATCAGCAGCGGGTGCATTTTGACCCGCTGATCCTCGCCGGATTGCAGGACGTCACGGCGCATGTGGATTTCACCGCGATGGCAGAAGCGGCGGTGGACGCCGGCGCCAGCGTGATCTGCTACGCGACACAAGCGCAGTTCCTGTTGCACGGCGGATTGCTGAACCGCTTGCAGGGAGCGCAATTCGCCAGTGAGGCGGCACACGCCAATGCCCTCAACGCCGTGCAAAAACTGGTCTCACCCGCCGAAATGGGAGAGCTGTTCAAGGTGCTGGTCGTCGGCAAGGGCGAGGCCGTCGAACGGCTCGCCTCGCTGGCTGCCGTGGATCAATGCTTCCGGTTGTGAGTACCAGTTCGCGAAAGTAATTGACTATTCGTCGAAACCCGCATTTGCTCTGGGCTCTAACCTATTTTTCGCTCAAAGTCGACTATCCGTAAAATATCGATACAAGCCCAATTCCGATGCGGATTTCACCAAAAAGCTGCTACTTGCCGAGCAACACCCGCCGTAGCCACGCATGACGGTCTTTTTTGGCTTCATCGTTGAGCAATTCGTCCGCTTCGAACATCTGGCGTGACTTCGGCTGCGAGGCGGCGCGGTACAGGTCCACCTGCTCCAGCGTCTGCACCCATTCGTCGTTGCTGGCGAACTGGAAGTGCAGCTTCGCTGGTGCCGCAAACATGATCCACTTTTCCGGGTCGAGCGGCTCGATGGAATTCAGGTAGGCGCCCCAAGCCTCCTTGTCGAAGGTCTCACGGAATTTCTTTGCCTTCGCCTGCTCGGTGACCTGCAGCCAGCCGCTCGGCTTGCCCGGCGGGCTCATCAGCAGCGCCGCGTCAACCCGCTTGTCCACTGCGGTCAGCAGCGCGCCGGCCCAGGCGCCAAAGCGATGGCCGACCACGGCGACGCGGTCGATGTTGAATTCCGGCCGCGTCGCCGCCCAGTCCAGCGCGCGGCGAGCGTCGATCACTGCGTTGCGGATGACATCGGCGTCGCCGGCGTTGTTGTTGGCGCGATGTACGTAAGGCTGTTTGAACGGTAGTTCAACCAGCAGCGAAGCGATGCCCATCATCGCCAGCGTTTCCGCCTCCTGCACAAACATGGCGCGCTTCACCTCGGCGCCCTCGCGATGCAGCCACAGCACCGTCGGGTGCTTCGCCTTGCCCGGCGGCGCAATGACCGTCATCTCCACTTCGCCACCGGTCGGGCGCGGCACTTTCCACTCGGTGATGGCGCAGCACTTCGGCTTCTGGAACACACCACCGGACAGCGCCGGAACATCGGTCGCCTTCGCGTAGTCGAAGATCACCGCCTGTGCGGCGGGCGCTTTCTCGGCGTTTGCCGTCATTGCGAAACTGGCTGTAACCAAAACGGCCGCAGCAACGAATAGCAGAGAATGGCGCATCACTGGTTGACGCATGTAAGGCTCTCCTTATGGGCGCGACTGATTGCCGGAAAGACAAGGATTGAACATGTTGATTCGTCGCCCCACCGATATTCTGCCTTCGGAAATCACTTCCGGGGACGCTTATCTCCATCGCCGCGAATGGCTCAAACAGGCCGCTTCGATGGGGCTGATTGCCGGTCTCCCGGTGCTTGCTGCGTGCGACGCGCAGGCGCAGGGCTCGCGCCTGGCGGGTGTGAAGGCAAACCCGGCCTACGCACCGGCCGATGAAAGGATCAACAAGGTTGAAGACTTCCGCAACTACTGCAACTTCTACGAATTCGGCACCGACAAGACTGATCCGCCGGTGATGGCCAAGGCGCTGAAGACGCGGCCGTGGACGGTTGCCGTCGAAGGCGAAGTGCTGAAGCCGAAGACTTTCGACATCGACGATCTGATGAAACTGGCGCCGCTGGAAGAGCGCATCTATCGCTTCCGCTGCGTCGAGGCGTGGTCGATGGTGGTGCCGTGGATCGGCTTCCCGTTGTCGGCACTGATCAATCAGGTGCAACCCAAGGGCAACGCCAAGTTCGTTGAGTTCGTTACGCTCGCGGACAAGGCACAGATGCCGGGCTTGCGCTCGTCGGTGCTGGACTGGCCGTATGTGGAAGGCCTGCGTCTTGACGAGGCCATGCACCCGCTGACGCTGCTCACCTTCGGTGCCTTTGGCGAAGTGCTGGCACCGCAGAACGGTGCGCCGCTGCGCATCACCATTCCATGGAAATACGGCTTCAAGGGCGGCAAGTCGATTGTGAAGATCCGCTTTGTCGAGAAGGAGCCGCGCACCGCCTGGGTCAAGGCAGGCCCCAGCGAGTATGGCTTCTACTCCAACGTCAACCCAACCGTCGATCACCCGCGCTGGAGTCAGGCAACCGAGCGGCGCCTCGGTGAATTCAGCAAGCGCAAGACGCTGATGTTCAACGGCTATGCCGATCAGGTGGCATCGCTGTATACCGGCATGGACCTGAAGAAGTTTTACTGACCGTGCTTGCGACCGTTGGCGTAGTGCAGCTACCGTTGGCGCTGGCCGGGCCCCGCTGGTCGCGGCCCGCTGGCGACACCGGGGACAAGGCGATGGAATACCACCATCAGCCTTTCCCCGGAAACCGTCATGCCAACCCACGCCCTGCCACCGAGTTATCTGCCACTGGCTTACGCTCATCTCGCCACCGTGCTGCCGGCATTCGTCATCGGCACATACCTGATGTTTGCACGCAAGGGCAACCCGCTGCATCGGCTGTTGGGAAAGGGGTACATGCTGCTGATGCTGGCCACAGCAGCGATCACGCTGCTCATGCCCGCCCAGGTCGGTCCCACCCTGCTCGGGCACTTTGGCTTCATTCACCTGTTCAGCGTTTCCGTCTTCATCACCGTGCCGAAGGCCTACTTCGCGGCGCGCCGGCACGATCGGCGGACGCATCTGGGCAACATGATCGGGCTCTACGTCGGCGGCCTGCTGATAGCGGGTTCGTTCGCCTTCATGCCGGGACGGCTGCTTAACCAATGGCTGCTTCACTGAGCGCGGCGGGTGCTGCTCAACGCTCCTGGCGCAACCCGGCCAACGCCACCGTCCAGCACGTCAAGTGGACACTGATCGCCGTCGGGCTGTTGCCGCTGCTGCGGCTGGTCGCCGGCTATTTTCTCGGCTGGCTCGGCGCCAACCCGATCGAATTCATCACCCGCTCCACCGGCACCTGGACGCTGGTCGGCCTTGCCATCACGCTGTCGATCACGCCGCTGCGCAAGCTGCTGAACTGGCCGTGGCTGCTGCGGCTGCGCCGCACAGCGGGGCTGCTGGCGTTCTTCTATGCCTGCCTGCACTTCACTACCTACATCTGGTTCGACCGCTTCTTCGACCTCGATGACATCCTGAAGGACATCGTCAAGCGGCCGTTCATCACGGTGGGCTTCGCCGCCTTCGTGCTGCTGGTGCCGCTGGCCGCCACCTCGAACAACGCCATCATCAAGCGCCTGGGTGCCCGCCTGTGGCAGCGCATTCACTACGCGGTGTATCTGATCGCAGTGCTGGCGGTGGTGCACTACTGGTGGCTGGTCAAGAAGGACATCACCCAGCCGGCGATCTATGCCGCCATCTTCTTCCTGTTATTGGCGTTGCGGCTCTTCTGGAAGCTGCGCGACGTGACTCAGGGCAGAAACGCTGGCGACAGCAAGCGCAGACCAATCGAGAACCAGCGCGCCTGATCGCCGCGGCCGATCCGGTTGCCGTAGGTGGTGTCGATCTGTACGCGCTCGGGCACGACCCAGAAGCGCAGTCCCAGTTGATAGAAAGAATCACGCGAAAGCTGGCCGAAAGCCTCCGTCACCAGCCCGACCCGCGGGTGCAACTGGGTCTCTGCCGCCAGCCCCCACGTCGCGCGGTCGGCACCGCTGGCGCCCTCACGCAACCAGCCGATGTTGGCATGCGCGGTCAACTGATCGTCACGCAGTGACAGGCTGAGCGGCAGATTGACGTAGTAGCCACTGGCCGCCGCACCGCCGGCAACGGCACGATGGCGGACGTGCCCGGCGCTCATGCTGGCGCCCCAGTCGTTGGTTTTGAGCGGTCGCAGCAACGCCTTGGCCTGCACCAGCAGATCACTGGCGCGCAGGCCATCCGGCTCGCGGAAATGACCACCGCCCGCCGTGAACTCGATCACGCCACCCACATTGCAGCCCGGCAGCGCCCACAACTCGGTGCGATCCTTCTCGCGCCGCAGCCACGACTCCACCTGGCAGGAGCGTTCATCGACGATACGGGCATCGTCGGTAATCATTGGACGGGCCGCCTCTGCCGCTGGCGATAGCAACAATGCGGCGAGCAGACCGGCAAGCACGGGGCGAAACAGAGTCATCTTTGTTTGATCGTTCGGTGCGGGGTGGCTGCGTCCGAGTGTACCCGCCGGTCGTGTCGGCTTTGCGGGCGGGCGGCGGTGGGCAGTGGTCATCAAGCCCGGCATGACGACCGGTTCGCCGCTGGCCCCAAGAGGGGTACACCATGCAGATTTCGCATGCACACTCGCCAGCGGGTGAGAAACTTTCTAGCATTCGCTGATCAGTCGCCATCCGCGACGCATTCTCTGCAGCAAGCTCATGAAGCGCGTACTTGTTCTCGGCGCCGGCATCCTCGGCGTCCACACCGCATGGTTTCTCCGCCAGCGCGGCTTTGAAGTCACCGTGGTTGACCGCCAGCCCGGCCCGGCGCTGGAAACCAGTTTTGCCAACGGCAGCCAGATCTCGGTCAGCCAGTCGGACCCCTGGGCCAGCCCGCATGCGCCGTTCAAGATTCTCAAATGGCTCGGCCAGGAGGACGCGCCGCTGCTGTTCCGCCTGAAGGCCGATATCAACCAGTGGCGCTGGGGCCTGCGCTTCCTCTATGAATGCCTGCCGAGCCGCGCCGAGCACAACACGTTGCAGGCCATGCGGCTCGCCGAGTACAGTCGCCGTACGCTGCAGATGATGCGTCGCGAGACCGGCATCCAGTACGACCATGCCGAGGCGGGGATCATGATGATCCACTCTGACCCGAAGAGCTTCAACGACGCAGCGGAAGCGGCACAACTGCTGATTCGCAACGGCGAACGTCGCGATGTGTTGTCGGTGGCCGAAGCGGTGAAAGTCGAACCCGCGCTCGCACACACCGCGCCGAGCCTCGCTGGCGCCATCTATGCGCCCAACGACGAATCGGGCGATGCCTACAAGTTCACCTCCGCACTGGCCGCACTGGCGGCCAAGCAGGGTGTACAGTTTCTCTATGGCACCACGATCAAGCGCATCGACCGCGTGGGCGGCGAAGTGTCGGGCGTTGTGGTCAGCGATGCCGAGGGGGAGCGTACGCTCAGCGGCGACGCCTATGTCGTCGCGCTCGGGTCCTACTCGCCGGCGCTGCTGTCCGGCGTCGGCGTTGACGCACTGGTTTACCCTGCCAAAGGCTACAGCGCCACGCTGCCCCTGCGCGCCGGCAGCAAGATTCCGGCACCGAAGGGCAGCATCACCGACGACGAGAAGAAAGTGGTGTTCACCACCATCGGTGAGCGGTTGCGCATCGCTGGAACGGCGGAACTGAACGGCTTCGACACGTCGCTGAACACGGTTCGCTGCGAAGCGCTCACTCGCCGCGCCAAGCATCACTTCCCTGATCTCTGCGAGTGGGACAAGGTGGAATACTGGACCGGGCTGCGCCCGGCGACGCCCTCCAATCTGCCCATCATCGGGCAGTCGAAGCTGAAAAATCTGTACCTCAATACCGGTCACGGGACGCTGGGCTGGACCGAAGGGCCGGGCTCGGCACGCGCACTGGCTGACATCATTGCCGGCGAGGTGCCGGAAGTGGACTATGCGTTCATTAACGCACCGGCTCGTAAAATCGCGGCTTCAGCGGCTACCTCCCACGCCTGAGTGAACGCCATCCCGTCTCTTCGTTCTTTCCGTCTTGCGGCTGCCGGTGCGGCTGCCCTGTCGGCTCTTGTTTTCGCGCAGACCAACGCCCCGGCCCCTGCACCGGCCGCTGCGGCGGCACCAGCGGCGGCCGAACCGGTCGCCGCACTGGTGGTCAACGCGGCCGCCTATCTGGTGGTGGAAGCGACCAGCGGCCAGGTGCTGGCTGAGTCCAACAAGCGGCAGCGGCGCGACCCGGCATCGCTCACCAAGCTGATGACGGCGTATCTGGTCTTCGATGCCCTGCACCAGAAGAAGCTGTCGCTGACGCAGCGCCTGCGGGTACCGGAACGGGCGTGGAAGGCCGAAGGTTCGCGCATGTTCATCGAACCCGGTGCACCGGTGACCACCGAGGACTTGCTGCGCGGTCTGATCATCCAGTCCGGCAACGATGCTGCGGTGGCCCTTGCCATCGCGGTGGCAGGCAACGAGGGCGAATTCATCGCGCGCATGAATCGCGAGGCCAAGCGGCTGGGCATGGATGACACGCAGTTCCTGAACCCGACCGGCCTGTCGCAGCAGGGACATTACTCAACGGCGCATGACCTCGCGGTGTTGTCGCTCGCACTGCTGCGCGACTTTCCGCAATACACCAGGTTCTACGCCGAGAAGAGCTTCACGCATGGCCGCATTACCCAGGAAAACCGTAACCGCCTGCTGTTTCTCGACCCGACGGTCGATGGTCTGAAGACCGGTCACACCGACAGCGCCGGCTGGTGCCTGATCGCCACCGTCAATCGTCCGCCGCGCAAGCTGCTGACCGTGCTGCTTGGCGCGCCCAGCGAGGCGTTGCGCGTGAGCGAGTCGCAGAAGCTGATCGAGTGGGCGTTTGCCGCCTACGAGGGCCGTCGCCTGCATGAAGCGGGCAAGCCGATCCAGCAGCTGACGGTGTGGAAATCCTCCGTCAACGAAATTCCGATTGGCTTTCGGGACGACGTGACTGCGGTGACCGATGCCGGCAAGGGCTGGGAGATCACCACCGAACTGACCATCCCGGAGCCGAAGATCGGACCGGTGCAGGCCGGCGATACGGTTGGTCTGCTCAAGGTCAAACGCGCTGGCAACCTGATTTACGAGCGTGATGTGGTGGCACTGGAATCTGCACCCGCCGCCCCCATGTGGAAGCGGATGTGGCACGCCGTGGTGCTCTGGTTCAAGGGAATGTTCAAGTGATTTTTCTGAATGGCGAGTGGATGCCGGTTGAGGACGCAAAGATCAGCGTGCTCGATCGTGGCTTCATCTTTGGTGATGGTGTCTATGAGTACGTGCCAGTCATCGACGGCAAACCGTATCGCCTCGACGGGCATCTGATTCGCCTTGACAACTCCTGCAAGGAAATCGGCCTCAAGAACCCCTACAGCAACGCGCGGTGGGCCGAGCTGGTGCTGGAGGCGGCACGTCGCAATGGCCCCGGAGATCAAGGCGTGTACTGGCAGATCACCCGCGGCGTGGCCAAGCGCGACCACAGCTTTCCGAAGGATATAGAGCCGACGGTGTTCATGATGTCGAACCCGTTGCCGAAGCTCACCGCAGAGCAGGTCGACAACGGCGTGCCGTGCTACACCTTCCCCGACAAGCGCTGGCATCGCTGCCACATCAAGAGCATTTCACTGCTCGGCAATGTGCTGGCCAAGCAGCACGCGACCGAGCACGGTGGCGCCGAGGTCGTGATGATCCGTGATGGCTTCATGACGGAGGCGTCAGCCTCGAACGTATTCTGCGTGTTCGGCGACACCATCGTTTCGCCGCCGAAGGACAACCACATTCTCGGTGGCATCACGCTGGACGGCGTGTTTGACCTGGCGAAGAAGAATGGATTGAAACTCGAAGTGCGTCCGGTGCCGGAGGCCGAGATGTGGGCGGCCGACGAACTGTGGCTATCGTCCTCCAGCAAGGGTGTGCTGGCGATCACCACGCTCGACGACAAACCAATCGGCAATGCTGCGCACAAGGGCAAACCAGGGCCGATGTTCAAAAAGATGTTCGCCCTGATGCAGGCAGACATGCGTGGGGCCTGAGCGATGACTGCACCCGCCACCCCGACGCCCGCCAATGCGGGCGAGACCAATTTTGTCTTCCCGACGGTCTATCCGCTGAAAGTCGCCGGCAAGAACGATGTTGCACTGGAAAGCACGGTCGTCGAGATCGTGCGCCGCCATGTAAACGATTTCGACGAAACGACGGTAACCGTACGCGAATCAAAGGGCGGCAAGTACCTCGCTGTCTCGGTGAGTTTCACGGCAACCTCGAAGGCGCAACTCGACGCGCTTTATCAGGACCTGACTGCGCACCCGGATATCGTCTGGGCGCTGTGATGCGGCGCGATCGGGCCATGGCTTTGTCGGCCGCGCCTTGCCGTACATTCGTACCGTCTGCGGCTTGCCTTCGCGCCCTGACCCGATCGCGCCGCATCAGACTTGCCCCCCTGCGATGAGCGCATGTTGATTCGCCGTCTCGGTCGTGCCGACTATCAGGCGACGTGGGATGCCATGCGTGCCTTCACCGACGCACGTACGCCCGCGACCGAAGACGAACTCTGGGTGTGCGAACACGCGCCGGTGTTCACCCAGGGTATCGCCGGCAAGGAGGAGCACTTGCTGCTCAATCCGACGGGCATCCCGGTGGTGAAGACCGATCGCGGCGGGCAGATCACCTATC